>JAGBFS010000166.1 GCA_017936365.1 Clostridia bacterium | reverse complement strand
GTGACTTCTGTATCGAGCTTGCTTCGGCACTTTCACTTATTATGGTACATCTTTCACGTTTTTCCGAGGAAATAATCCTTTGGTGCTCGTGGGAATTCAAGTTTGTCGAGCTTTCCGACGCCTTCTCTACCGGCTCTTCCATAATGCCGCAGAAGAAAAATCCTGATATTGCCGAGCTTACCCGCGGCAAATCGGGCCGCGTATTCGGCGACCTCATGACACTTCTCACCGTCATGAAGGGACTTCCCCTCGCTTACAACAAGGATATGCAGGAGGACAAAGAGGCTATATTTGACGCGGTCGATACCGTTTCGATGTGCCTTGATACCTTCACCCCGATGATCGACACCATGACGGCGCTGACCGATAATATGCGCCGCGCCGCAGCGGCAGGCTTTATAAACGCCACCGACTGTGCCGATTATCTGACCAAAAAAGGCGTTCCTTTCCGCGATGCTTATAAAGCAACGGGCGAGCTTGTTGCACGCTGCATAGAGCTCAAGACCACGCTTGAAGATCTGCCCATCGATGAATACAAGGCTATATGCGCCGACTTTGAAGAGGGCGTTTATGAAGCAATCAACCTTGACCGATGTGTTGCGGAAAGACGAAGCGCCGGCGGTCCCGCGGCCGAAAACACTATCGAAGAAATACGCCGTATCAGAATGATGATACCTAAAAAATAATTTTCAGAGGAATTGTATTATGAGTATAGAAAAATTCAAGATTGGTATAATCGGTGCTACCGGTTATGCCGGAGTGGAGCTGCTTCGTCTGCTCCTTGCCCATCCTTTTGTTGAGGTTGCCGCTGTTGCTTCGCAAAGCTTTACAGGAAAACCTATAAGCGATGTTTATCCCTCGCTTTTCAATATCTGCGATAAGATCTGCGTTTCCAACGAAGAGGTTATTGCAAAATCCGACGTTGTCTTCGCTGCTGTCCCCAGCGGCATAAGCCAGGAGCTTGCCGCCCAGTGTATTCAGAACAAATGCATATTTATCGACCTTGGTGCCGATTTCCGTCTTGACAGCGAAGAGGAATATACCGAATGGTACGGCGGAAAGTATCTTTTCCCCGGACTGCATGAGGCTGCCGTCTATGGTCTGCCCGAGCTGTTCCGTCACGAAATGACCGGCAAGGTGCTTGTCGGCAACCCCGGCTGTTACCCCACCGCTTCGGCATTGGCTCTGGCTCCTGCGCTCAAGGCCGGTCTTATCGAAACACAGGGAATAGTTATCGATGCAAAATCGGGCGTTTCCGGCGCCGGCCGTTCCCTTACCCAGACAACACATTTTATTGATGTAAACGAAAACTTCAACGCATATAAAGCAGGCGTACACAGACACACCCCGGAAATCGAGCAGAGCCTTTCAAAGGTCGCCGGAAGAGGTGTAAGAATAACCTTTGTTCCCCATCTGCTCCCAGTCAGCCGCGGCATACTTGCAACCTGCTACGCAAAGGCCACACTTGCCTGCAGCGAAAAGACGCTTCGCAACGCTTATGAGAACTGCTACGGCGATGAACCTTTCATCCGTCTGCTTCCCTCCGATAAGGAGGCCTGCATAAGGAATGTCACATTGTCCAACTATTGCGATATTTCCATCCATTTTGTCGAGCGTTCGCAGACCGTTGTCATAACCTCGGCTATCGACAACATGATAAAGGGCGCGGCTGGTCAGGCTATTCAGAACATGAATATTCTCCTTTCCATGCCCGAAACCATGGGACTTCAGATGGTTCCCAACGCATTCTAAAAATAAGGATATGATTTTACATGATAGATAAATATCTTCCATCGCTTGATTTTGCCGAAAATGTTGATGGCGGTATTGCCGCTCCTCTCGGTTTTACGGCTTCGGGCGTATATTGCGGCGTAAAGCGTGCCGGTTATGAAACCAATACCGTCACAGCCGCCTCCATACTCGCAAACGAAAATATTCAGAGCGAGCATAAACCCGATCTCGCAATGATATACTGCGATGTCGTTTGTAATTGTGCCGCCGTTTTTACACAGAACCTTGTTAAGGGCGCACCCATACAGGTCTGCCGTGAGCATCTTACAAATGGTAAGGCTCAGGCTGTTATCGCCAACAGCGGCAACGCCAACACCTGCAACAGCGACGGCGTTGAAAAAGCTCGTGAGATGTGCGCACTCACAGCAAAGGAAATGGGCATTTCCGAAAATGACGTACTGGTCGCATCCACCGGTGTTATCGGCCAGATACTTCCTCTTGAACCTATTGCCGAAGGTATCCCCTATCTCAAAAAGAATCTTTCAAAATCGGGCACTTCGGCAGCTCGCGCCATCATGACCACCGATACCGTAAAGAAAGAGCTTGCCATAAAGCTTACCATCGGCGGCAAAGAGGTTACTATCGGCGCTATGAGCAAGGGCTCCGGCATGATACACCCCAACATGGCTACAATGCTTGGCTTTGTTACCACCGATGCTTCTGTCAGCAGCAAAATGCTTGATAAAGCTCTTCGTACCGCAGCGGCAGAAAGCTTTAATATGCTTTCTGTTGATGGCGACACCTCTACCAACGACACACTGCTTGTCATGGCCTCCGGTCTTGCCGGCAATGATGAAATAACCTGTGAGGGCGAGGATTACGACATCTTCTGCAAAGCCCTTTGCGAAGTCTGCCTTTGCCTTGCAAGGGTCATGGCACGCGATGGCGAAGGTGCAACAAAGCTCGTCGAATGTATCGTAACAGGTGCGGCCGACGACGCTAACGCAAAGATAATCGCAAAATCGGTTATATGCTCTCCGCTGGTAAAATCAGCCATGTTCGGTTCCGATGCCAACTGGGGCAGGGTTCTGTGCGCTATAGGCTATTCGGGAGCCAAGGTCGATATCACAAAGGTGGACGTTTCCTTCCGTTCGCAGGGCGGCACCATCCCCGTATGCCTTAACGGTTCGGGAATCCCGTTTTCCGAAGAGCTTGCCAAGAACGTTCTTTCGGCCGATGCTGTCTATATAGATGTTGCACTCGGCGACGGCGACGGAAAGGCCAACGCTTTCGGCTGTGACCTTACAT
>JAGBFS010000165.1 GCA_017936365.1 Clostridia bacterium | reverse complement strand
CCGAAACTTCTCTCAATTCTCTTGCCCTTCGCAATGCTCGTACCTTTAAGTTGTTGTCCTTAAGGGTACGATGCATTCGGATGGGCTTTTTGTTTCGTTTGGGTAGTGTGGCCGAGATAACTTCGCGAAAATCGGACGGCTCAAAGCTTTTTGCTTCACTCTTTGTTTCCTTGACGATTTTCAAAGCTCAATCGCAAAGCGGTTGAGCTGATGGTATCGAATCCTTCTATTCCAATAAAAAGACCCATTTCGCAATTTGTGAAAAGCGTTGCGGCGTGTGATGAGATTTATTTTATTTCACTTGATGCGCGGTATGCATTCAATTCAATCTAAACCGTAAAAATAAGGTCATTTTGCCTGTTGACAAAATGACCTTATTTTTTGTATATGACATTTTCCAATATATAAAGCTTGTACCAAAAAAGGTTTACAAACGCCAAAAAGAGCGCTATAATGTTTATGCCAAACAAGTTGAATATTGGAATGAGTGTAGTTTTCCCTGTACAGATACTATGCTTTTTTTGTGCTGCCTGCCTTTAGGAATTTGGTAAAAACGCAAATCCCGGAGGTGGGTGCGCTGGGTTTACTTCCCTCGTTCCATTTCAACTTGTTTGGCGACAATCGGGGTCTGCGTTTTTCGGTGCGCTGACTTCGGTTGGCGCACTTTTTTATTTTATAAAAAGAAAGGACAAAAAAGATGAAAAGAACGAAAAGAACCATTGCCGCTATACTGATACTGTGTATTTTTGTCTGCATTACCGGATGCTCTTCCGGTAACGAGGCTCAATCATCCGGCAACGCCAATGAAGTGATAAGCTTAAAGGATTTTCCAATAGTTGGAATGTGGAAGAACGCGGACGATGATATTTACTGGCGAATATCTGAAGACGGTACCCTTATGCAGGAATATGTTCTCGAAAACACATCAACAATGACGATAAACGGAGTAACCTCAACATCAACAAGCAAGAGTGTGCAGAGCATCCCCGGTGTATGGGAGATTAAAGACGGCAGCTTTATGTATTTAAAAAATACACCTTTTGTTATGACAATTGATGGAACAGACTATAAACTTGTCAGTCAAACAGCAAGCTACATTCGTGTCGGTGAAACCGACTATGTGATTCCGCTCAACGATTCCGCCGATGCAGGAAACACCAATACCGCTGTACCCTATAACATCGGAGAAAAACTGGTTGCCGAAGGAGTCGAACTTACTCTTTCCGAAGCCGGCTTTTCTAACGACATCCGTTTCACCAGTAATTCATCCGGTATCCAAATAACAAGCGGTCCGTCTCCTGAAGCAGATAAGCAGTTTTTGTATTTGCGCGGTACTCTCAAAAACACCGGAAAAGAAAGTGTTTTCCCTGCTATTGGCGGTAAAGTCACTCTCGATGGATATGAATACAAAATTTTGATTGATACCATTAATGAGGACGGAACACCTTGCTCAAGGATCGAGCCGCTGGATAGTGTGATAATTTTAATTTATGCACATATTCCCATCGAACTGACCCAATCATTCAAAGAAGGTGAAATGATTTTCGGATTCAACGATAACTTTGAGAACGTGGATATTACAAACTGCGATTATCTTTACTCGGTAGATGCCTCCAAAATAAGATAAGGACTCAAAATATCGAGCGTATACGCGCCAATCCTATCAATTATCCACTTTTTTTCGTTCAATCCCATTGACTCTTGAACGATAAACTATTATAATTTTAGTGTATTAATTTACAAACCAAATCATGCTATTTGTAGGAGGTAAAATGTCATGTCCAAAAAGCACTTCAGTTTTATCGGCATCGGAATAGGTCTTTTATGTATCATATTTGCATTTGTGGTTTTCTTCATAAAACCGGATATTTCTTCGCCAACTCTGAAGAACCCTGCAATGGCTTCAGTCGGATACACAGCCCAGACAGAGGCAAACGAGTATTATGGCGGCGATGCCTATACCGGCATTCAGCACGCCTCTGCACAAACCGCTAACAATGTTGTTGCCGTAAATGATACACTCCAACAAACCAATTCCAACCTTGAAACAATAAATAGTAATATTAAACGTCAAGCTGCCGCTCAAGAAAATAATATAATTTCTCTTTGTAAGATAGTACAGCTTATTTCCGGTTTTTTCCTTCTGGTCATCGGCTTGCTTACAATACTGAAGCACCTTGAGCATCTTATTCCGGAGTCTCAAACTCCTCAATATTACCAACCTGCAAATACTCAATATTACACCGTTGAAAGCTCTTCGAATGGGCAACCTGTAGACATCTACGAAAACACCGTTGTTAACCAATAATCTTTTATCCTACATATCCTGTTAAGCCGGGTAGCCTCTGTCATTTTAATCAGAAGCTACCCGGCTATTTTTACACATATGCAACTTTTCTATTGTCTGTTTTCATCTTATACTATATAATCAGATAAAAAGCTATGGAGGATCGATTTTATGAAAATATTTATTACCGGCGGTACCGGAAATATCGGACAGTACGTTACAAAAGCCCTGCTTGAAAGAGGTCACAGCATCGTGCTTCTCACCCGCACGCCCGATCGTATCCCGGCCTATCTGTCGATGGAAAACGTCACGGTAGTCAAGGGAAACATTCTGGAAGATGATGTTTTGAGCAAAGCTCTTGAGGGCTGCGACGCGGTCATACATATCGCTCTCGGCTGGGGAAACGATCCCCTTACCATGCTCGAGCATGACACGCGCGTTACCGCGTATCTGCTTGATGCAGCCGAAAAGGCCGGTGTCGGCAGCTTTATTTACACAAGCTCCACGGCGGCGCTCGGCGATATGTTCGACGGCATAGACGAAACGGCTCTGCGCCGTCCCGATTGCCTTTACGGGTCGACAAAAGCCGCCGGCGAGGTATTCGCGCTCGGCTTCCGTTATTATTACACATCTCAGGGCGAGGGAAACATTCCCGTAAAAATGCGCCGCAACATCATCCGTCCGGGCTACACCTTCTCCAACCCGGCTGTCGAGGGCGGTGCCTCCCAATCGGATACGCGCTTCAAGGCTATCGCCGAAGCCATCGTCAACGATGAGGATCTGACCTTCTCCCGAAACGACGGCACTCAGTTCCTTTCTTCGGCGCAGATCGCCGAGGTATACGTCAAGCTGGTCGAAAGCGATCTTAATGAGGAGATCTTCTTTGCGCTCAGCCGCAATTTCATAACGTGGTATGAGATCGCTCTTGCCGCAAAGGAAATGGTTCCCGAATCGAAAAGCCGCATCACAGCGATCGATGAGGAAACCTCCCACAGCCTTTACAGCGTCAAAAAGATTGAGGATACCTTTGGCCTGAGCTTTGACGGATGGGACGATATGCGCGAGCATATCGCATGGAATATCGAAAGAGCAAAAGCCGAAAAGGAAGGCGAAAAGGTTCACGACGTTTATCACGTCTGGTAAATACAGCACACAAAAAAGCCGTCACTTATCTGACGGCTTTTTATTTTATCCTATTCCTCGTACGGGCGCACGCGCAGCTGCGCGCCGATAGCGCTGCATATCTCGCGGCAGCGCTGTTGCTCGGTCGGCGTTGTTACAACATCGACCACCGTCATTACAACATTCGGCACATAGCCAACGCAATCCTTTGTAAATTTCAGCATCGCATCATAAGAATCTATTCCGAATTTCGGCCGGACGATCTTAAAATAATCCTCTTTGTTTGTGGCATTAAGGCTTACCGAAACAGTATCGATCAGACCTTTGAGCTTATGCGCGGTTTCTTCGCCCCAAATAAGGTCGGACAGTCCGTTTGTATTAATTCGTATCCCGATATCGCTTTTTGATTTAATATATTCGGCCACCTTCAAAAGATCGTCAAGCCGCTCGGTGGGCTCGCCGTATCCGCAGAAAACAACCTCGTCATACTTGGAAAGATCCCAACCGTCTATGCTTTGGCAAACCTCACTAACAGTCGGCTCACGCTCAAGCCAGAGCGAATCGGAACCGTGTACGCCGTCATGGTTATGCCCGAGGCAAAAGGTGCAGGCGCACGGGCACCGATTGGTCATATTGACATAGATGCCGTTTTTTACTTTATACGTTATCGTCATTATCGGCTTCCTCCGGCTAAAACATATTTCTTAACGTTTATTTTATCAAATACAACACCCAAAGCGATAAACACAGCGCTGCTCAGAACCCATTGGGTGATATATCCGGGGATGCCGGAAATCGGTGCAATAAAATTTCCGGTTATAAGCGAATCGTAAAGAT
>JAGBFS010000164.1 GCA_017936365.1 Clostridia bacterium | reverse complement strand
TCCAAGAAGTCCGTTTGGATCTTCGGCGGCGACGGTTGGGCATACGATATCGGTTTCGGCGGCGTTGACCATGTTCTCGCATCCGGCAACGATGTAAACATCATGGTATTCGATACCGAGGTTTACTCCAACACCGGCGGTCAGGCTTCCAAGGCTTCCCAGATCGGTCAGGTAGCACAGTTTGCTGCTGCAGGTAAGGCTATCGCTAAGAAGAGCCTTGCTGAGATCGCAATGTCCTACGGTTATGTATACGTTGCACAGATCGCTATGGGCGCTGACATGAACCAGACCCTCAAGGCAATCGCAGAGGCAGAGGCTTACAACGGCCCGTCCCTCATCATCGGTTACGCTCCCTGCGAGATGCACAGCATCAAGGGCGGTATGACCAATTGCCAGAACGAGATGAAGAAGGCAGTCGATTGCGGTTACTGGAATATGTTCCGTTACAATCCTGCACTTAAGGAGAAGGGCGAAAATCCGTTCTCCATCGACAGCAAGGCTCCGATGCCCGGCTATCGTGACTTCATCATGAACGAGGCTCGTTACAGCAGCCTTACCCGCTCCTTCCCGGAGAGAGCATAGCAGCTCTTCACTCTTGCAGAGAAGAACTCCCTCGACAGATATGCACATCTCCTCAAGCTCCAGGAGCTTTACAGCAAATAATCAATTATAGATAATTTGTTTGACCGGAGGGTTCACCCGTGACCCCTCCGGTCTTTTTTATGCCTCTGCAATAAATATCTCCTCTTTGTAACCAAACTGAAACAGATTTGGTATATCGGTAACAGGTTTTTGCCTTGTTTGGCGTACTGTAAAATGGTATATTTGGTAT
Source organism: Clostridia bacterium (assembly GCA_017936365.1). Classification (GTDB taxonomy): domain Bacteria; phylum Bacillota; class Clostridia; order Oscillospirales; family Acutalibacteraceae; genus SIG598. The sequence continues at coordinate 2,617 of JAGBFS010000164.1, read as the reverse complement.
AGCAAAATTGTTCGATGTATTTATGAAAGGGGATTTTTATGGAAGGAGCAGTAGAATTATTCTATGCTTTTGCCGCAGGTATGCTGGCATTGACAGTTGCCGTGGCGATTATATTGGTTGTGGTGTCGCGGCGCGGCAAAAAGATCGGCAAAAAGACCGTTACACCAAGACTTGTCTGCAATCTTCTTACCGCTGCCTGCGTTGTTATAGCCGCCTATTCGTTTATATCAAATATGGGATGGCTGCGGTTTGTTGCATTATATACAACATTTTCGATAATCCATCCGGGGCTGCTTTTTCTCCTTACAAACCTTGGCGTCAATTATTTTGGGAAATACAAAGGCTTGGCAGTATTGGGAGTTTTTACTCATCTGACCTATCTTCTTGCAAATATCATAACCCCCGACTTCGGCGATATCGGCGACCCGTACATTTTCTTCGGAATGGTTATGAGTCAGGAGGTAGTGGACAAATTTGCAAACTACTTTTTGCCGGCATATATACTCAATATCGTGCTTATTATTGTCCAGTTGATTGTTACGGCATCATGCAGACGAAAGTACAAAGCGGAGCAGATGAGCGCAATGCAATCTGCACCGCAGCCCGTACCGATACAGACGTCGCCGATGCCGATCGCGCAGAAGCCGGGGTTTGTAACTGCGCCGATACTGATGGTGCCCGACGCGCCGTATGTTCAGCCCGGATTTCAGTCTCCGCCATACAACGCTCTGCAGGCGGAAATCACTCCCGCACCCGATACCGAAGCTGTTTTACTGCCGCCGGAAAATGAGCAGTAGAATCACATAGTCCTCCGTTCGATATTTATAAAAAAGCAAGCCTTTTCCAAAACGGGAAAGGCTTGCTTTTTTGTGCGAGCGGGTGTTTCGCAAAATTGGCTGTTGACAAAATCGATGTGATGCACTATAATCTGAAAAAATGATTTTGGAGGTAAATGATATGTTCTTTTTCATCATGCGGCACATTATGTGAAAGCTTGTATCTGTTGGGTGCAAGCTTATTCAGCCGTGTGCCCGATAGAATGATGAAAAGAACGCTGCCTTTTTATTGTACTGTTGACGGCACATGAGCTGTTGACAGTATTTTTATTTATGGAGGCTATAAAATGAATGTATTAAAAACACAAAGATTGACACTTCGCCCGTTTTGCGATAACGATGCAGAAGCTATGTTTAAGGGCTGGACCTACGATGAGCGGGTTGCCAGATATTGCCGCTGGTATCCGCATAAAAGTATAGAAACGACAAAGCAATTATTAAAAATGTATCTTGATGAAGCCGCAGGCGGTTTTACATACCGCTGGGCGATTGAAATAGCGGAAACACAGGAGCTTTGCGGATGTATTGATGTGGTGGATATATCGGATGACGGAAAAACCGCATCGGTGGGATATGTTCTGTCATTTGACAAATGGAATAGGGGGTATATGACCGAAGCGCTCGAAGCGGTTATCGAAAAGCTGTTTTGCGAGGGCTTTGAAGCGGTAAGTGCGGTGCATTATATCGACAATATCGCGTCCGGCAGGGTTATGGAAAAATGCGGCATGAAATACGTGGGCAATGATAAAACCCTGTACAAGTACGGCAGCGACGAATTGTGCGATGTAAAAGTGTATGAAATAAGAAAAGCCGACAATTGATTTTCCGGCGCATAATGTGAAGATATGTTTTGAATACAAAAAATGGGCAGCCGATAAAACGGCTGCCCAAAATTTTATGGGTATTTGAAATATTAAAGCTTGCAGATATCCGCATCGGTTATAAGGTGGAAACCGGCAGATTCAAGAGCGGCTTCAGCCGCTGCGTTATCCTCAACACGCAGTACGACGTATGCGTGCTTTTCGGTGCGAGCCATGAATGCATAGAGATATTCGACGTTGATGCCGGCTTTGTCAAGCACGCCGAGAGCGGCGGTGAGCTTTCCGGGAGCATCGCCGATCTTAACGCCGACAACGTCGGTGACCTTGATAAGATAACCGGCCGTGGAGAGTGTTTTTTCGGCAGCTACTTCATCGTTTACGATAAGGCGAAGGATACCGAAATCTTCGGTTTCGGCTATCGAAAGGGCTCGGATATTTACATCCTGTGCAGCGAGTGCATCGGTAATGGAAACGATGGCACCCTGTTTATTCTCAACAAAAATCGTTAATTGCTTGATTGCCATTGCAAAAACTCCTTTCTAAAACTTAGACCAGTTTACGTTTATCGATAACTCTTACGGCTTTGCCTTCGCTTCGGGTGATGCTCTTGGGTGCAACAAGATGGACGGCCGGGTTGATGCCGAGCATTGTCTTCATTGCGTTTGCAAGAGATTTTTCCATAGCAAGGATATCGCTGACCTTGTCTGTGAACTGTTCGGGGTTCATTTCAACGTTGACCTCGAATGTATCGGTGTTGTTTACTCGGTCAACAACTATCTGATAGTTGGGCTGGTAACCCTCGTTGAGAAGAACGGTCTCGATCTGGCTGGGGAATACATTGACGCCGCGGATGATAAGCATGTCGTCGGTACGACCGCGGGGCTTGGTCATCTTCACATGGGTACGGCCGCAGGGACACTTCTCCCGAGTGAGAATGCAGATGTCGCGGGTGCGGTAGCG
>JAGBFS010000163.1 GCA_017936365.1 Clostridia bacterium | reverse complement strand
TCGACCGTTTTTAATTATTCATAACTCAAAACCGGACGTAGTCCGGCCGGGCACAGCCCGGTTCTGGGTTTCGTGCCGCGCCGGGCACAGCCCGGTCTTGGGTTTCGTGCCGCGCCGGGCATAGCCCGGTTCTGGGTTTCGTGCCGCGAAAATGCGGTGCGAATACTAATCATTGCTATGCAAACAAATCCTTGTGCGAAAAAGATAAACGGTCGAGCTTTTTTACTGGCTCGACCGTTTTTAATTATTCATAACTCAAAACCGGACGTAGTCCGGACGGGCTATGCCCGGGTGGTATAATCCTTAAGCGAGTCGCAAAGCTCCGTGACCTTGTCCATTTCGCATATCTTGTCGCGTCCGGTATGTATCTTTGGAATGTAAAGCGGACCGATAAGCGAACGCTTGACGTAGCCAAGCATGACCGAGTTTTTGAAATTTGCGTGGTCGCTCATGAATATCATCGAGCTTGTCTTCTTTTTGACATTGAGTCCGGCAGCGGACAGATGTTCGGTAATGGGTGCAAACGCCGTATTTTTGCCCGGTGTCTTTGCCGCAAGAAGTACGTCGCCGTAGCCGATACAGTCAAGATTGATATAGGTGCTTTTTGAAGCGTCTATCTTATTCTTCTTGAGCCATTTTGCATGGCTTCCCGAACCGATAAGACCCCATTCCTCATTATCAAAAAGGATAAAACAGCATTTTGATTTGAATTCGGGATCCTGCTGCGCCATGACCGCAAGATTAAGCACAGCAAGCGAGCCGCTGGTGTTATCGTTGCGGTTGTTTTTGTTCTTTATGAACATAGTTCCGAACATGATAACCAAAAGGCACAATTCATAGGCAAGAGAGCTTATAAAATTGTCCGTGCCGAAAAGCTGATCTACCGCTATATGAAGGATTGGCACAAGAAGAAATATCGCGAGTAACACGAAAATATTCGCGCCCGTCTGACCGAAGATGGGGCTTGTGCAAAGCATCCAGCCGGTCTTGCCAGGAGTGTCATAATGGGCTGTGAAAACATATTCGGCCGACGGATCACCGATAACAAGGTTCTGACTTTTCATAGCACCCTTGAACTTGACTACCTTGACCTCATCCTCGCTGACACCGTTATCGAAAAGGAACTGCTTTGCCGAATCGAAAAATCTTTCCTTTTCCTTTCTTGTAAACCTTGCCGGGTGCTTTTCAAAAACATGATCTGCAAATTCTTTAATATTCATCAATATAACTCCTTTCAGATATTCAGGCTTACATCACAATTTCGGCTGCAAGCCTTGTTATAAGTCCTACGCTTTGGGTAACAGCTTCGGTCGATGCGCCCGACTGGGAAACCGCTTCCGTAAGCAGCTGCAAAAGAAGCATCATCGTAACGCTGAAGCCGTTGATTGCCATGTGGCTGAGCATAGCACCGTAAATATTTCTGAACATACAATAGCCGAACACGGTCGCTACGCCTGCGGGGATATAGGTTATCATGTAAACAAGCTCCTCAAGACCGGCCTGAAGCGTATCGGCCGAAAGAGCCGCCGACCATACATGATGGAGTGCGAAAAGAACTAAAGTCACGATTATCGCAAGTGCCTTCGATTTGAACCACATCGGGCGGAAAAATGCGCCGCGGAATATCGGCTCCTCTACAAGCGGTGCCATGATTACGGTAAGAAAGATCATCGCCCACGGCATCTGGAAAACGTAATCGGTGACCATTTCCTGATTAACGCTGTCGGTTCCGCCAACGATTGCGTTTGTGATTATTACGGCGATAATATTGAGCATATATGTTCCGCCGATCGACGCGAGGGGCACCCACAGAAACTTCATGCCGCGGCCGAGTGTCATGTTGCCGAAAAGCTCCTTTAAGCTTCCCCAGAGGAAACGGCCGTAAACCGCGAAAAGCATAAGCGCCGACACGACATAGGTTATTACATTGAGCGCTATACCCTGCGACGAAAGATATTCGTATGCCTGCTCTCTTGTTGCGTCAGGGTTGCCCGCCATATACACGCCGAGCATTATAGTCTGGGTCGCGAGCGGTATTACGAATGTGTACAGAAAGTACATCGGTATGGCAAGCAGCGCGCCTTTCCAGTTTAAAACATACTCGCCCTTTTCATTGACACGATAGAGTATCTTCCTCTTTTCTTTCTTTTCCGGCTTTACGGGGATTGCATTTTCCATATCGGGTTACCTATCCTTTCTTTGGTTTAAATTTCCTTTGCAAAGGCTTTTTGACAGCTTTTGTTATCAAAATGACAACTTTCATTGTCATTATTATATCAGCGGCATAATACCTTGTCAAGATATTTTCAAAAAAAATTTTAGCTTGCTAAAATCATAGCCCCCGCCCTTTCCTTTATAATATTTTTACTAAAAAAAGCACTGTTATTTTAATATTT
>JAGBFS010000162.1 GCA_017936365.1 Clostridia bacterium | reverse complement strand
CGCAGCCGCCGCAGCTCGAACAGCCGCCACCGCAGCTTGTACAGCCGCCATAGCCGCCACCGCCGGCTGCTGCACGCGCGGCCGCCTGCGCGGCAACTATAGTCGAAAAGATAGCCGTCGCATAGTGAAGCTCCGATGATTCCGCCTTATACTGACCCGGCTCATATTTATACAAAGCATAGGCGCGCAGCATACGCTCGGCCTCTTCGGGAGTAAAATCGCGCTCGTAGCTCGACGCGCGCAGAAGACCATCGATATTTCCAAGCTTTGCCGATTCATTTTTTATAACAGCTTCTACAAGCGAATTTTTGATAATGGCATTGCATATCAAGCTGCTGAAATATTTAAACATAATCAATAATGCCGGTATGACAAAGAAAACTACGACCATAAGGTTGCTTGATTCCTTGCCGTTGTATATTCCCATCCACAGCTTGGTAAATGCCAAAAGGTACAAAACCACAACAGCAACCCAGAAAATTACATTTGCCGCATTTTTTATGCGGTCGCCTGCACCTTTTGCAAACTTGCCGCCTTCGCTTTCAATATCGATATCGGGCTTTACGTTATACACAACATCGGATATCCTTATCTGCTCGCCGTCCACCATTTTGTTTGCAACGATATAATCGATTATCCGGCTTACCTGCGGATGCTTTTCGCGGTATGCCCATATCTTTTCGTAATCCATATCGGGGTTGACGTTGAGAAAGATCATTTTCCCCATATCCGCGCCCGGCTCGGTAAGGGTATGCTTTATTACGTTATGCACTCTGCCTTTGAGCAGATAGTAACCGATCAGCCTGTATCTGTCAAAGCTCTGAAGCAGCATCAGGTCACCGTCGCAATATTCGAGCCCGACAGCACGTTTTGCCTGTTTTTTGGCCGAAATACCGCAAACAATCAGCTCGATAACAAAATACAGCGCGAATACTATACCCATAAAGGCAAACAATATCCCGATGAAGTCCTCGCCCTGTATTCTTCTGATAAATCGGGGAAAATCGTTTACCGCACCGAACATCGCCGCACCGGCCAGAAGCGGCACACAAAGCGAAAAAGCTATCATGCTTTTCTGCTTTTTTACGATTCCGTATATCAAGGCCGCAAGGAATATTGCCCCCAAGGCGAACGTCTGCATCATCAAACCCTTTTCGCCGCCGATTTCCACGGAATTGAAAACAAGGCCTACCCAAACGGCACCTATCACGGCGCCGATAGCAATGCCTATATACATTACAGCTTTCGATTTACCCTTTTCTTTATTATTCATTATCCTGCCTCCTACATTCCAATATTATAAAAATTATATCACAAACACAGCGGCGGTGTAAAGGCTGAAAGATACACGCGCACCCAAAGCAGAAAAATTTTAAAATACACGGTACAAAGCAGCGCAAATATTATTTTTTTCGATTTTAGGGCTCGACCTTTTGGGGTATTTGCGATATAATAGGCAGGTGCGGCGTCTATCCGCATTTTAGGAGGAATAAATTTATGAAAAGAGAAAGATTGGGAAGCCGTCTTGGTTTCATTTTGCTAAGCGCCGGCTGTGCCATAGGCTGCGGCAACGTCTGGAAGTTTCCTTGGCTTACGGGACAAAATGGCGGCGGCGGATTTGTTTTACTATACATTTTGTGCATCATAATAATCGGTCTGCCCGTTCTGACGATGGAGCTTGCGCTTGGCCGTGCTTCGCAGGCAAGCCCGGTAAAGATGTATCAGAAGCTTGAAAAGCCCGGTCACAAATGGCACATACACGGCTATTTTGCTCTTTTCGGCAACGTCTGTCTGATGAGCTTCTATACAACCGTTGCCGGCTGGATGATCTATTATTTCTACAAATTCCTCGTTGGGCAGAATATGGAGCTGTCCTTCGGCGCAATGCTGTCAAGCACTCCGGTCAACGTTGGCTTTATGGCTATCGTCGTTGCGGTTGGTTTCCTTGTTGTAAGCTTCAAGCTTCAGGGCGGACTTGAACGCATAACAAAATACATGATGGTCGCACTGCTCGGTATCATGCTTGTATTGGCCGGACGCAGCTTCACCATGGCCGGTGCGGCAGAGGGACTTCAGTTCTATCTTGTTCCCGACGTATCCAAAATTACCGGCACCACCGTTGTTGCCGCCTTGAATCAGGCATTTTTCACGCTGTCGCTCGGTATCGGATCGATGGCCATCTTCGGAAGCTATCTTGGCAAGGAACGTTCGCTGCTCGGCGAATCGGTCAGCATCGCCGCGCTCGACTCCATCGTG
>JAGBFS010000161.1 GCA_017936365.1 Clostridia bacterium | reverse complement strand
GCATCGAAGCCGTCAAAGCCCCAATCTGCATCGCCTTCGACATAGTACTGTGCGGTAGTACCGGTCTGAACACCGATGGTGGTCTTGTTGTCAAAGCCCTTGAGGATAGCTTCTACATCCTCTGCGGTCTTGCAGGAATCGAAAGTGGTGTCGCCGTTCTTGACGATTACCATCTGGCATGCGGTGTAGTAAGAATCGGAGAAGTTGACAAACTGGGTTCTGGTCTCGTTGACGGTAAGACCTGCCATAGCGATATCGCCGTAGCCGGCATCGATCTGAGAGCAGACAACGTCGAAGTCAACGTTCTTAATAACAAGCTCTTTGTCGAGATAATCAGCAAGAAGCTTTGCGAGCTCCATGTCAACACCGTAGTAGGTGGTGCCTTCGATATATTCAAAGGGAGCAAATTCAGCGTTGGTGATAACAACAAGCTGATCCTTTGTTGCATCCTCTTCTGCGGAAACAACGCCTTCGGGCTTGCCGTCGCCGAAATACTTGTCAAGGATCTCATCAAGCTGACCGTTGGATTTGACCTCTGCGATAAATTCGTTTACTTTGTTAAGAAGCTCGGGGTCGTCCTTTTTTACACCGAAAGCGTAAAGCTCATCGGTAAGAGCGATGTCAACTACCTTGACACCGGTTGCGGTTGCGGCTGCACCTTCCTCATCGCAGGCTGTGAAGATAGCCATGCAGGAAACGATCATTGCAACTGCGAGGAGAATGCTGAAAAACTTTTTCATTTTGAATTACCTCCAATAAATTTTCTTGTATTATTATACATGGGTATTCGGCGAAAAGCAATAGCGATTTGAAATTTTGTCATTATTTTTATATAGAATGAATCTGCATACATAAATCAACGAGGGTTTTGGCTATATTGCTCAATAAATTACCGACGTTTAGAGCGTTTTGTCAAATGAATGGGGCGAGTGCCGATAGGTTGGATCAATTTGAAAGAGAAAATAGTAAATAAATATGATTTGATGGTGTATAAAAATACAAATCTGAACTAATGATTGTATAAATATCAGTTATTTTATTCCGTACTTCTTTTTACGTTCAATAAGATTAAGCTTTAGGTCGGCCGGTTCTGTTATCACGCTCTGTCTTGAACAAAGAATATATCGTTCTTCATCAAATCCGTACAGCCCGAAAAAGTATGCACATCGGGCACATTTGGTTTTTATGTAGCAATATATACCGTCGGTTCGCATTTTCGGTATGGGGCAGCCCATCGTATATATTGCATTATCATTGCCTGCAACGGTCAGCTTCGAGCATTTTGCGCTCATCTTTTCCCATATTCCTTCAGCCTTCTGATTATATACCCAATATATAAGGTCTGATTGTCCGTTTATAAGCATGGATATCAGCTTGTCATCGATATCCTCTTCGCGGCTGAGGTCAATTTCCACCACGGGAATTCCGATCTGACGGGTTCTGGCATCGGCGCGCGATCTGGAGGTAGAATATGTTGTAAGAATATTAATGATAAGCGGCTTGGATTTGTAATAAACCATTATGCCGGTTATGTTCCCGGATTTTTTGATAAGATCGACCTTGTCGATAACTATTTTGGATTCGGGGATAATAACGTGAAGACCACTGCCCTCATCTATAATTGTGCGGTTCATTGTATAGGCCGGAAGACATATATAGCCCAACTGATCTATTTTCTGTTTTATAGCACAGCAGACCGATGCAAGATATCCGTTTGTGCAGTTTTTGTTGTTTGAATGGGCAAAGTGATATTTTACCTCGCTGCCCTGTCTGGCGATAAGAGCATCACCGCAGGATGGGCAGAAGCATTCACACATAGCGCCTCTTTGAGCATTTGAAATATGAATGATATTTCCGTCTTTATCGGCAGCATAAAGTAAGTTGTATTGCATTTTATGGCGTGATCCTTTCAACGAAAGAAAGATTTTTTATAACTGTCCTATAATTATAGACTACTGCGATTTTTGTTTCAATAGATAAAATTATTGATTTTTGAAAAATAGGCTTGACTCTGACGTTACGTTATGCTTTATACTTATGCTGCAAGGAAAAGGAGCTGAAATAATGAAAACGGTAAAAGAGGTAAGTGAGCTGACCGGCGTGAGTATACGCACGCTCCATTACTATGACGAAATCGGTTTGCTGCATCCGGCGCAGATAACCGATTCAGGATACAGATTGTATGACGATACATCTTTGGAAAGGCTGCAGCTAATACTTTTTTTCCGAGAGCTGCAGTTCCCGCTCAAGGACATAAAGGGAATAATAGAAAGTCCGGTTTTTGACAGGAATAAAGCGCTTGACCAACAGATCAAGCTTTTAAAACTGCACAAGGAGCATATTGAAAACCTTATAGACCTTGCTGCCGGAATAAAATTGATAGGAGTGAAAAATTTGGATTTTAAAGCCTTTGACGTAAAAAAGATAGACGAATACGCGCGTCAGGCAAAAGCTTCATGGGGCAACACCGAAGCGTATCGCGAATTTGAGCAAAAGAATAAAGACCGCAGTATTGAAGATAACAATAAACTGGCTGCGGATATGATGCATTACTTCAAGGTGTTCGGGCAGCAGCGCGAACTCGCACCGGAAAGCGAAGAAGTACAGCAGACGGTTAAAGATCTGCGCGAATTTATTACCGATAATTTCTATAACTGTACTCCGGAGATATTTGAGGGACTTGCATCAATGTATGCCGGAGGCGGCGGTTTGACCGAAAATATTGACCGAGAAGGTGGGGAAGGCACGGCGCAGTTCGCACACGACGCGATAAAATACTATTGCAGAAAGCTAAAAGAAAGCTGATAAAAGTAATGCATACGGGAGTCTTCTATCATGGCAGACTCCCGTATGCAATTGTGTATGATATGACATATTTGTATTATTTATTCAATTGACAATGTATTGAATTATTGATATAATATAGATGCAGAAAAATATCCGGGGACGTAATGGTTTCGACGGGGATTTTGAACTGCGGTAAGCGAGCAGCGGTGGGGCACCGCTATAAAAGCTTCAACTTAAAAATTAAACAACAATAAAACTGTTGCTTACGCTGCCTAATTAGGCGCGTCGTCCGACCTTAGAGTACCGCGGCTTTGGAAGGGCGTCATTTAGCGGTGAACGTGAACGGCGGAGCGGCTTGGCCGCCGTCATGCATAAAAGCCTACCGAAATAAGCAGCCTGTCCGAAGGCGTCTTATCGGGGGAATCTTAAATTTCGGACTACGCTCGTAGAAAGCTGTACGGATGAATCTTCGGACGCGGGTTCGACTCCCGCCGTTTCCACCAAAAAGCCACCCTTGACCCTTTGGGTCTTGGGTGGTTTTTCTGTGGAAAACAGCCGGCTGCCGAAAACACGCGCGAGAATTGCCGAGCAGAGCGATTCCTCAAAGCAGTAAAAGCCCACAACGGCAATTGTCAAAGCAACCGCAAAGTGGTTGCTGCCGGGTCTTGACTCCCGCCCTTTCCACCAAAAAGCCACCCTTGACCCTTTTGATATGCACCCCAAAAGTTAGACACTTTTGGAGGTGCATATTTTTATGGGCAAAACAGGAAGAGAAAACAGGCGATATAGTGCAGAATTCAAAATATCTGTTATAATGGATATGCG
>JAGBFS010000160.1 GCA_017936365.1 Clostridia bacterium | reverse complement strand
GCCGTCGGCAAGTCTGCCCTTTAAAATATCGGTCTGCGAGCGAAGCTCATTGTCATCCATCGCGGCATATTTAGGCTCCAGCGCAAGAACCGCATCGGCTATCGGCTGAACCCTTTTAAGCTCACGCTTTGAATAATCGCCAAATAATGCTTTTAAAATACCCATTTTACCAGTTCCTTTTTTGCTGAATTACTGTGCTGTGTAGATATATTCGGACACGGGTGTCCACAGCTTGTTGCCGTAGATATCGGTAAGGCAATAGCTGTATGAGCAGCTGCCCTGAACGTACTTGTTGCTGATAGAGATATCTCCGTTTACGACCATCTGCTCGCCAAGCTTATAGCTTGCCTTGTATGTGCCGTTGTAGTCATAATAATCGCACAGGAAATCGATAACGTCGCCGTTCTTTATCTCTATCATGCCCTTTGCCATAACATCGGTAGCGCCGTTGTAATTGATGCGCGCGCCGACGATAACGCCATCTTCGTTTTCGTTATCGAACTGGACTATGATATCGACAAGCTGACCGTTGAGCATTGCCGGAACCCGGCCGGTGATGACAAAGCTGCTGCTTTTCTTGCAGCTTTTACTGCAAGTCTCGTCATTAAAGAGACATTTATGAATATTGCAGTATTCGTCGCACGATTCCATATAGTAGCTTACAACGTGATTATTGAAATAGAGCCATGTGCCGTCGTAATCGACTATAAGATTACCTTCGTTATCAAACTCATAGACATTATCCATACCGAGATCGATATAGCCGGCACCGTCATCATAGAAAACATTGAGCTCGATATCCTGAACAAGCTCCCATTGGGCATCGGTAAGTCTGAGTACCGGTACACTTCCGGCGGTATCAATACCGTTGATAACGCTGGACGGGTCGAGATAGTTGTTTTCATAATAGCTCTTCTGCTGCATGACCTTGTCAGAGCTGAACCAGCTTGAAAGCTGACCGACATCGAGCACGCTCGATGAAGACGAGCCGCTCGAAAGGAAGGTTGTAAGAAGTGTGCCGATAAGATCGGTGTTGCTTGCCGAAGTGCCGCTGCCGCCGAGCATATTGATCATCGGAAGAAGCGAGCTGCTTCCCGTTCCAAAGAGGGAACCGGTCTGCGAGCCGAGTCCGCCGGATGCTATCTGACCGCCTGCGGTGACGTTTGCAAAGCTTCTTACACATTCGGTATACGCGCTGTCCATACCGATCTTGTTGTATGTGCTGATGAGCTTATCGAGGTTTTTGGAATTACCGTACGGGAAATAGATGGAAAGGCCATTTGCGCCGCCGATATTTTTGGAGGTGCGGTTGTATTTTACACAGCCTCTGAGCGCATTTGCAAGAGCCTTTGCCTCAACCGTTCCGAGATTATCGCAAAGGTTGATAAGGTCGCACTGGTTGATTCCGGAGGAGAATTCCTTCGTCTTGCTGCGTGCGTCGGAAACGATCTTGTAATCGGAATTGACGGTCGTATTGACCGACATTGCAAAATTGGTAAACGCACCGTTTACGGTTCCGTCCATCTCTGCAAGGTCGACGATTGAAAGGGTGGTCTTGTCTACCGGGGAATTCTTGTAGCAGGTGTCGACAAAATCATCGACTATCCTTTTGCCAAGCTCGACCGAGCTCATGTTCGGCTTTGCCGAAAGCTCGCGCAGCCAGTTTGTATAATACCAGCCGCAGCCCGGTTCGGTCTCCTCCGATGCAAGGAGGTAATCGGCATAATCCTCCATCACAAGGGCTGTTTCGAGCGTTGCCATAAGGCAGGCATCGAAGCCGATTATGTCGAATTTTACATTTGATGCTGCAATAGCCGAATCAAGCTTATCAAGGGTGAGCGAGCCGGAGGGGCTTGTTTCGTCATAGCCGAAGCCGGAAACCGATCCTCCGCCGTGATCCCACATGATGAGCATATTTCTTTCAGCCGGGAAATTCTGTGCGCAATAGTTGATAAAGCCTGTAAGTGTGGACGGGTCGACCATAGATTTCTTACCGAGATCGGCAAGCTTCAGAAGTCCGCCGCCCTTTATCTGCCATATCTGGTTGGTGTTGGATGCGATCTGGTTATTGTTCCATTTGCTGCAGCCGCCCGTTTCGATGATGAGGTTTACATTATCACCGATCTTTGCGTTGAGCATTTCCTTGATATCGTTTGTTGCCATACCGTACTTGCTTTCAAGGTCGGTACCGCACATGTATACCATGATAGTGATACTGTCGGCGTTCTTTACGTCGCAGTATTTTGCTCTTGCCGCGCTTGCAACGCTGGTATCGGCCGCATGGGACGCGCTGTTTTCGCCGGCAACGCCGGTATATGCAGCCGCAGGCGATGCCATCATGCAGCTCGAAAGTCCGCCGCCGGCAGAGCCGCTGCCGCCGCACATGCTTCCGCCGGTGCAGTTTGATATAAGCGCGATTATGATAAGGGCAATGACCGCAAAAACAATGATCTTGCCCACCTTTGTCTTCATAAGCTTACCAAGGCCGAGTACACTAAGCAGGCTGGTGCATCCGCTGAGCGAGATTCCGCCGGAGCCGGTAGATGACCCGCCCGAAGAACCGTTGCCGCTTGTAAGACCGCCGAGGATCGACGAGAGCAGATCCCTGCTGCCGCCGCCCGAGGAACCGGAGCTGCTCTTTCTTCCGGAATATCCTCCCGATTTACCGACCGGTCTGCCGCCGTTTCCGCCGATGGCGCTGCCTCTGCGATGGACTCCGCCACCGCCGCCGGTAACCTTCTTTTTTCTTCCTCCGCCGCCGGGTCTTCTGTTTACAGCCATTTATGTCACTCCTCAATTTTTAACATAATTGTTATTATATCATATACAAAGTATATTTACAAGTATTCATAATCCCGCACACCGCAAAAAAGCGTATCAGAATATACAAAACACTCTCCAACTGTATCAAATGATACAGCCTCACAAAGTTTTAATCATATATACGAATATTATCAGACGCCGCAGGCCGTGTCAAACAGTATTTTCGACCCGTTTTTTCTCATACCGCCGCCATATTTTCCGCTATCCTCAAACACAATTTTATTTGACATTTTTATCTAAACATAATATAATAATTATATGTATTTTAATTAAATTCCACAAACTACGGACTTGGATTCACCATTAACAGCCAAACCGCAAGGGGATGATATATTTGACTGCAGGCAGACTTAATATCGGACTTCTGATAAACGGACTTGAAGATGATTTTGCAAACGCCATCTGCAAGGGTGCCGCCGAATACGCAAAGATTTCCGACATAAATCTTTTTGTCTTTCCCGGTCAGAATTTTCAGATGAAGCTTACGACCATCGGCGATACCCTATTTAACAGCCAGTACGGTACCGTTTTTTCGTATATCCCAAAGGACAATCTTGATGCCATAATAATTTCTGCAGGCAGCATATTCAACAAATACGATGAACAGCAGGCGATTGACCTGATACGGCAATTTTCGGACATCCCGACCGTCACCCTCTGTTACGAATCGGAGGGCTGCGGATGTGTGCGTTACGATGCTTCCGTTGGTTTGGGCACACTTATCGAGCATATCATCGTTGACCACGGATGCAGAAAAATCGCATTCGTCGCCGGCTCCGAGGATAACTGCGATTCGCGGCACCGTCTCCAAATATACCGCGACGTACTGCGCAAGCATTCGATCGAATACCGCGAAGACCTTGTTGAGCATGGTGATTTTTCCACCGACTCAACGCAATGCATCGTGCGTCTTCTTGACCGTTTCGACAACAAAATAGATGCGATATGCTGTGCAAACGACCATATTGCGACCTATGCCTATAAGGTTATCGAAGAGCGCGGACTTCGCGTTGGACAGGATATCATCGTGACCGGATACGACAATGTCAGCCTTTCCCTCTCGCTCAATCCTCTTCTGACGACGGTCAACGCAAATCCCAGCAACATAGGCTCCACCGCCGTAGGTCTTGCAATGGAAATGATAAAGACGCGCAAACCAAGAACCATAACGCTGCAGTCGATGCCGCTCATTCGCGAATCGTGCGGTTTTCATACCGGACCTATCTACAGCAGTACCTTTTCTCAAAGCCTTGCCGCGATGCGTTCAAAGGATGACAAATCGGCCGTATCTATCGGTATGTTCAATTACTTTCGTGATGATATCCTTCCCTTTTCCGATCTTCTTATCGATCAACTCTCCGACCCGAAAACGGAAAGCATAAATCACGATCAGCTTCTTTCAATATTCATCAACGTAATAAAATCACGGGCAAGCGATACCCTCTTCGCCATGTCCGTATACGACTTTGTAAAATCGATGCATGCGGCGACCGAACGCTTTTGCTCATCCGAAAAAAAGCGAATCCAGCTCGCCGATCTTTACAATGACATATACAAAAAGACCTGCTCTTTTCTTCAGGCTCTCGCCTGCACCCAAAAGCAGGAAAGCCGCAATTACAATCTGCTTATCAGCAGTCTTACCTTCCTTGTAAACTCCGATCAGAATGCGTGCCTTTCGGAAATAATGCAGCATCTCTGCCGCCTCAACGTCCGCAATGCATATCTGTATCTCGCCGAAAAGTCCATTCCCATCACCGACCCCTCGGTTGCCCACGCCTTTGACCGTCTGCAGCTCAAAGCATACCATCACGGCGTCAACTGCGTCGTTCCGGATGATATCCCCGATTTTGAAAGGGGCAGTCTGCTGTGCAACGATTACATAGATTTCTCAAAGCGCGTCACCCTCGTAACCGTCCCTCTGTTCACGATCAATGAACAGCTCGGCGTTGCGGTTTTCGATCTCCCCGTCAATCTCTTCGATTATGTCCATATTCTTTCGCGCCAGCTCAGTACCGCGCTTGAATCGATCGGACTTTTCAGCCGCATGATAAATTACATCGAATACATCGAGCAGCGCAACCATATGCTGACCACCATAGCCTCCAAGGATTCGCTTACCGGGCTTTACAATCGCTACGGCTTTTTCCAGTATTCCGAATCGGCCGCGCGTGACCCGGCAAATAACGGCCGCCGCGCAATGGTCGTTTTCGTCGACATGGATAACCTTAAACCGACAAATGACACCTTCGGTCATGAAGAGGGCGATTTTGCGCTCTGCCTTATCAACGATGCGCTGCAGAAATGCTTCGGCTCCGACAGCATAATCGGCCGCATCGGCGGCGATGAGTTTGCCGTACTCACCTTCCCGGAGGAAACCGACACCGAATATACGATAATCGATCGGTTCAAATCCATCCTCAGGGAGCTTAGCGACAATTCCGGCAAGCCCTATCACGTTACCTCAAGCATCGGCGTTGCAGTACTCAAATGCTCGGTCAAAGCACTTATCAGAGACTACCTTGATATTGCCGACAAATGGCTGTATCAGGACAAGGCCGTAAAACCGAAAAGCATTTTAAAAGAGTGATTTTTTAATAACAGCATCTAAAAAGCAATAGAGAGGTGCCGCAGGTCCTGTTCTTGCCGCGGCACCTCTCTATTCATTTTTTACATATTACCGGAAAACTTCTGCTTTACCTGCTGCATATACTGCTGCTGCACGTTCTGCTGCTGATACCAGCCCTTTTCGGACATCTTTTTATAAAGCGTATCCTGCATGCACATGCTTTCATTGAGCGCTGTGCAGAACACCTTATGAACGTCCGGATTGCTCGATTCCATCGAGCCGTGAAGATAGAGGTCGCACACCCCTTTTGAGGTAAGGAGCATACCCTCCATTATGCTTTTGTCATCCATGTCGGTTATCCTTTCTTTTGTTCCTGTTACACAAGGCTGTACAGATTGTCAAATATGCGCTGATGCTTTTCGGCCATCTTCTGCGCCTCCTGCCGGAGCTTTTCATCCTCAAGGCGTTCCGACGCATATCTGCACTGTGTTATAAGATATTTTTCATGGCCAAGCGCATCCTCGATATACTGAAGTTCCTTCGGGCTCACTGTATCACCTCCGTCCGCAATCACATTGCACGATTAGCTTTTGTACGGCTTGTGTGAAATATTCATTGCTTTGAGCGAAACTGTATGATATAATTAATATATCAATATGCTCATATTTGATTTTGCGGTCTTCTTTAGGGGAACATTTTTCGTCATATCATCCGTTCCTGCGGCCGCACGACTATCGATCACAGGAGGTTTAGCAAATGAATTGTCCCAATTGCGGCTACAATGCCAATCCCGAAGGTTCTGCGATATGCAATGTATGCGGCGCTTCGCTCCTATCCGCATCCGGCGGCGCATATCCGCAATATGCACCGGTATATCAGCCGGTTGCTGCCCAGCCGGTTCAGAACAACAAAAGAGGCGTGCTTATCGCGCTTATCGCCATCATAGCGGTCGCATTTGTTGTGTTCATGCTTTTCGCAACCGGTGTGCTTGACATCAATTCCTCCAAAGAAACATCCGGCGGTCCCTCCGGCAAGATCGACGCCGGCGAGCTTGGCGCGGCGATTGCCGAATATAAAAAGGTCGACCTCGTCTTCCTTGTTGATACGACCGGTTCGATGGGCGATGATGTTGACAAGCTCAACGCCGACCTTGCAATGTACATAGCGGCACTCAAAGAAAAATGCACCCACGATTACCGCATCGCACTTATCGACTACCGCGATTTTGCAGGCAACACCTATTACAGCGATGACTATGCCTACAAGGTACGTCTTGATTTCACCAACGACACCACCAAGATCTATAACGCTTTCGGCAAGCTCGATCTCGGTTACGGCGGCGTCGATTGGGAGGAAACCGCATTTTCCGCAATGATAGACGGCGGCAAAAAGCTTTCGTGGCGTTCGGACGCCGCCCACATCATGGTTCTCATATCCGACGCTCCCGCACAGGATCCCGAATACAAAACCGGCTACACAGCCTCCGATGCAAAGAGCTATCTCAAGCGCAACAACATTCTCTTCTTTGTTATCGATTCCGCCAACGATTCCGAGGTAAAGGCGTGCTTCTCCCCCATCTGCTCCTCTTCCGGCGGATTCTATCAGGGCATCAGCCGTACCGCCGAAATGACCGACGCTATGGTTGAAATACTCGACAGCGCTTCGGAATATATGGAATAAAAGCATTTTAAAATTTAATCGATTAATTAAAAATCGGCTTTGCGTATTGATTTTACGCAAAGCCGACTTTTTATATCTTTTTTATTTCTTTGTAAGAAGCTCTATCTGCGAATCGGGGACGGCGTAAACACCGCCGAACACGAAGCAATCCTTAAGCTGTTTTGTCGCAACATACTCCTGAAGCTGAGTTCCGATGCTGCTTACCTTATTCTGCGCATCCTTGTATCCGACGAGTATCATCGGACATCCGAGCTTTGCCGCCAGCGCCGCGCCCGAAAGTGCGTCGGGGAAATTTGCTCCCGTTGCCACACATATCGTATCATCCGATTTGAATACCGAATCATACTTTTTGCAAATCTCCAGCATGGTTTCATATCTTCCGCCGGTCTTGCCCGCATCTACACGCTCTACCGAACCGGCTCCCATGATCTTTTTAAGGTCACTTTCCGCCGCTTCGGATACAGCATAAATACCACCGATTACAGTTGTATTTTTACAGCCATCCGCTTTCATTTCCTTAACATAGCTGACCGTTTCGGGCGATGCCGCACCGAAGGTACAATCGGCGCCATTGACGTATGCCGGTGCGTAAAGGATCGGATTAAGCTCCACTCCGGCAACGGGACTTATCGCAAGAGCATCAGCAAAGCTTCCCGCGGAACAGAAGTACATCTTTGAGAAGCCGCCCATTCCTCTTTCTTTTCTGATACGGTAAAGCTCCTTTGCTATCGCAAGCGAGGTTCCGTAGCGATCCATTCCGTTAAGGCGAATAACGTAATCTTTTCCGTATTTTCCAGTCAAAGTATTTTCAATCGACTTGCTGATAACATACTCGCCGCCAAGAATATACACCTTTTTAACACCGAGTCTTGCCATCTCATCCGTTACGATTTTTTCAAGACCGGATGCCGGATTTTCAGTCAGAAGGATAGGGCATCTAAATGCCGCCGCAAGAGGTACACCTGCCAGCGCATCGGCATAGTTCATGCCGTATGCAAGTATCGCAATACTCGAACCGTTTTCCCAGCCCTCTTTACTTATCGAAACGGCTGTGTCAAAACGCCCCATGCCTGCAAGGCGATTTCCAAGCGGAATCTCCAAATCTGCAAAAGCGGTCGACTGACCGAGAGAATAACAGTCTTCCCCATCGCAGAGAAGAAGTCCCAATTCATTTCCGTATCCGGGCAGCGCCGTATTCAGATATTCAGCATCCTGCGCTGTACATAAGCTTATGCTGTTTTCTTTCATATCGATAATGCTTTTGCCGCTCTTGAAGCTGAAGCTTATCTCTAAAGTCCTTGTCGCATTTTCCGACGCGGTAACCGCTTCTGTATAATACCAATCGGCTCCGACATAGCCCTTTTCGGTATCGCAATAGGTCATCGACTCTATCGCACCGTTCAGATATTTCACATCACTTTTTGCTATATTCAAAACCGATGTATCATATTTCAGAACCGCCACGGCTGCATCAACATCGGCCGTGTTGTTTAATAACGCGACTTCAATGACAATCTTGCCCGTTTCCGAAAAATAACGCCCGTAAAGAAGCATTCCGTTTTCAGCGCTCTCTTTCGCCGCTGCACCAAGCGGAAATGCCGAAACGGCAAGCACGACGATCAAAAGAATCGCGACAAACCTTTTTCCTTTATCAAAAAATGATTTCATTATATCAAATCCTTTCCGACGGTAACCTGATATCAATATAATAAACCCGATGATAACAGAATTCTATCATAATATGTTAATTTTTCAAACATACGCTGTTTTTTTGCCGACAATAAAGGTTGTACAAACGTTCCAAAATATGTTATAATGGTCACAGTGAACTACGACACGGTCGTAGTTCGACCTTCGGTCTTGCAGACGTCCCGTCTGCCTGTGACCTTTGCCAATCTCGCAAAAATGCCCTTGCTAGCAAGCATTTTTGCTTCATTGTAAATTCTTAATCCCTGCGCATGATTTTGAGAAATGATTACAAAACCCACGACACGGTCGTAGTTCGACCTTCGGTCTTGCAGACGTCCCGTCTGCCTGTGACCTTTGCCAATCTCGCAAAAATGCCCTTGCTAGCAAGCATTTTTGCTTCATTGTAATATGACATCACGACGTTACCGAAATCAAAGATTCTGACACACAATACTATCTTTACCGTCCGGCGAAAGGAAATATAAAATATGGCAGACGATAAATATACCGACAATATAATTTCAAAGCTCCGCAGCCTTGAAAAGGGCAGGAAGCTCGATCTTCTTCGCGATTACAGCGCTGAGGAGCTTATCGGAACCGGTGACCACGGCTCGGTCTATAAAATTGCCGACAGCGAAGGTATCCCCTTTACGCTGAAGGTGATCGAAACGACCGCGGCTCGTGCCGAGGATTGCGCCGCCGAAATAGGGCTGCTTGATTTTCTTAAAAATGACAGCGTTGTCCGGCTTGAAAATTGGGCATACGCCAAGGAAAATAAAAAGCGCGGATATCTTTTGCTCATTTTTGAAGCAGCGGAAGATCAGAAAACCGCTCCCAACACAAAACAGGTCGTTCAGATCGGCGTCGAGCTTGCCGCCGCGATGGAGGAATGCCACAAGACCGGCCTTCTCCATCTCGATATCAAGCCGTCAAATATCCTCTGCTTCGAGGATGACATTTACCGTCTTTCCGATTTCGGCATGGTTCGCGTCGGTTCATTCCCCAACGAGTTTTCCGCACCCGAATATTCCGACGGCGGCGATTTCGACCACCGCGCCGACATCTATTCGCTCGCCCTTTCTCTCTATGCGATGCTGGGCGGCGATGCAAAAAATGCACCCGACCTTAAGAGCATCGACGGCTGTCCCGACGGACTTCTCGCCGTTCTTCGCCGCGCCTGCTCCCAAAATCCCGACGACCGTTACCGCTTTATGCGCGAATTCGGCAAGGCTCTTTCCACCTGTCTTGACGGCGAAAGCATCGAGCCCGAGCAAAAAGGTCCGGTTCTTGACGATGAATATTTAAACGATGCCGAGCACTGCTTCGCCGAATCGGAAGATGAAACCTCTGTTATAGATAAAGAAGCCGTCGGCGGATTGTTTGAAGATAAAGATAAAGATGAAGCAGAAGAACAATCAGAACCTTCCGACGATGATTCCTCTGATACCGAGTCGGAAACGAATAAAGATTCCGCCGACATTACCGACGATGAATCCAACGATAGCGATGATGTCGAGAGCGAGCCTGAAGACGACAACGATGATATTGAAGCCTTTGACGACGAAGAAGACGATGACGATGATGACGACACTATAACCATCGGCTCGGACGAGGAAACAGAAGAAGATGAGCTCGATATCGAAACATACGATGTTATCGAATCGCGCGATGCTGTGCGCTGTACAAAAGGCAGAGCCGTTATGGACATTATTATAATCGTACTGATCGCGCTGGCTCTTCTTGCGCTGCCCGCGCTGCTGACCCTGCTTTGATATAATAACTTCAATCGTCCTGTTAACACGGAGGTATGATATATGACCGTAGATGATATATTCGATACCATCATAAAAACAGCGATGTTCAATTATGGTCTAAAAGAATATCGTGCCTACATCTGTACAAGCAACATCTTTCCCGGAACTGGAGATTACGAAGATGACACCGAAATCCGAGATGATCGTATAATGGACTGCTACTGTGTGTGGTTTGAGGATATACTGAATAATGGGTATATTAACTCCGGTGCCGGGTATTACGAAGTCCTTTCCTCAGCAATCGAATCGATAGAAAAAAGCCCCGGATTCATCCGGTGGATATACTGATCCCCCGACGTCAGTATAATATTATACTGTATTGCTGCCATGCGCAATAAAAATAGTGAGGTAAAAATTATATGGCAAAATCGATCCGATGCGTCACCTATGAGCAAAAGCACCGGGATATTGTCGAAAGCGGAATAGATGCAATAAGCTTCGCCCTTTACAACGGAACCACGCATGAAAAGGCAAGTATCTTATTGTGCCTTGACAGATACCTCGATCCATATTACGGATATCAACTGAAATACAAATCTGAGATAATCATACTGCTTCAGAACATTCTTTTGGAAAATAACGATATCGAAATAAAAGAAGATATCCTTGACCTGCTTCAATATTACGGCGACCAGCCGCTTTACATACTAGAAGCTAACATTGACAAACTTCCGACAGCGCTTGCAAAACAGGCAAGATATATCCTGTACGATGAAGATTATGACGATTAATCTTCATATCACAACAAAACTAACTGCCATGCCACACTTTATAAATTGCCTTAATAAGTTATTACTGATGCCCGGTATTATCGGGCATCCTTTTTTTGCCTTAACGGGAATTGGTACTTTAATTGTATTTTAATCTATGATAATATAAAATTGACTCTTATTCTGGTCAAGGGGATTTTTTATGAATTATTCACAGCAGATAATTACCGAAATTAAAAAGGTCATATCGGGAAAGGATCGCGCACTCTGGTGGATACTTACCGCCATACTCGCACGCGGTCATATACTTATCGAGGAT
>JAGBFS010000159.1 GCA_017936365.1 Clostridia bacterium | reverse complement strand
ATAGACAGTGCGGAGATATCCAGCCCGACCTTTGCCATAGTTCATGAGCATGAGGGAAAATATACGCTTTACCATTACGATATGTACCGCATCGAAAGCTGGGAGGATCTTGACACCACGGGATTTTTTGAATCGGTTGGCCGAGGGATCGTCGTTGTGGAATGGAGCGAGAACATAAAGAATGCTCTGCCTGACGACAGGATAGAGATAAACATATCCGCGAAAGATGACGGCAGATTGTTCGATATAAGCTATCCGGAAGGGGGAGGCACAGAGTGAAGATTTTAGCTGTGGACAGCTCCGCAGTAACCGCATCCTGCGCCCTTGTCGAAGACGGCAGGCTGGTTTCGTACAGCTTTGTAAATGCCGGTCTTACGCATAGTCAAACGCTGATGCCTCTTATATCTCAGGTTATGAAAACGGCACAGACTGATATTTCGCAGATCGATCGGCTGGCCGTTTCCAACGGCCCCGGGTCATTTACCGGTGTCAGGATTGGTGTTTCAACCGTAAAGGGAATTGGGTTCACAAATGATATTCCCTGCGTCGGGGTTTCATCTCTTCTCGCGGCGGCCTATCCGTTTTCGGCTCTGGACGGCCATTTGTGCGCTGTCATGGATGCAAGAAGAGCTCAGGTATATACCGCAACCTTCAAAAATGGTGTAAAGCCCATAAGGTTAACAGATGATAGAGCTATATCAATAGCCGAGCTAACACAGGAATTAAAGCAAATTGATACGACCGTATGGCTTTGCGGTGACGGTGCGATGCTTTGTTATGAAAGTATGAAGGATTGCGTGCCCAATATAAAGCTTGCGCCCGATCTGATGAGATATCAGAATGCGTACGGTACGGCGCTGGCGGCGATGGATGCCGAGCCGGTGAGCCCGGCGGAGCTTTTACCGGTATATCTGCGGCTGCCGCAGGCGGAAAGGGAGCTTCGCGAAAGGTCGCTGTAAATTATTTTTAAATTTAAAAATTAAATTTAAAAATAAATATCAAGCAAAAGGAAAGGTGTATTATGATAGCAATTGGTTGTGACCACGGCGGATTTGAGCTTAAAAAAGAGGTGCTTGCATTTCTTGAAGCAAACGGATTTGAATACAAGGATTTCGGAACTAATTCGACCGATTCGGTAAATTATGCCCCGATCGCGGCAAAGGTTGCGCGCGCCGTAGCCGGCGGTGAATGTGAAAAGGGTATTCTTATATGCGGAACCGGTATCGGAATGTCGCTGGCGGCAAATAAAGTTCGCGGTATCCGCGCGGCCTGCTGTTCCGACCATTTCAGCGCAAAGTATACACGTCTTCACAATGATTCGAATATTCTTTGTATGGGCGGCCGTGTTGTCGGTGCAGGAGTTGCGTGCGAGCTTGTTGATCTCTTCCTTAACACCGAGTTTGAGGGCGGACGTCATGCTGTAAGGATAGAAGAAATTGCAAAAATTGAAGAGGGGCTGCTTTAAAAGAGGGCTCATCAACTGAAAGGAATGGAAATATAAATGAAACGTACAGAAATCGCTAAGATCTACGCTTGTCCGGAACAGTTTTCGGCAAACAGCGTGACCGTATCCGGCTGGGTGCGAACTATAAGAGATTCAAAGACCCTCGGTTTTATTGAGCTCAATGACGGCAGCTGCTTTAAAGGTGTTCAGATTGTTTTTGAAGCAGACAAGGTCGAAAATTTCAAAGATATTGCAAAGCAGAATGTCGGTGCGGCGCTTACCGTTACCGGAACTCTTATCCTTACTCCGGAAGCAAAGCAGCCCTTTGAGATAAATGCAACCGAAATAGTTGTCGAGGGAATTTCGGCGCCGGAATATCCGCTTCAGAAAAAGCGTCATTCGCTTGAATTTCTGCGTACGATAGCTCATCTTCGTCCGCGTACCAATACATTCAGCGCAGCCTTCAGAGTCCGTTCGGCTGCCGCATACGCTATCCACAAATTCTTCCAGGATCGCGGATTTGTATATGTAAACACTCCGCTCATCACCGGAAGCGACTGCGAGGGTGCGGGTGAGATGTTTACCGTAACAACCCTCGATATCGCAAATCCGCCCAGAACCGAAGATGGCGCTGTCGATTTTTCGCAGGACTTCTTTGAAAAGCATACATCCCTTACCGTATCCGGTCAGCTCGAGGGCGAATGTATGGCGATGGCTTTCGGAAACATATATACCTTCGGCCCGACCTT
>JAGBFS010000158.1 GCA_017936365.1 Clostridia bacterium | reverse complement strand
TTGGGATATCTTAAAGAAATGGCGGCAATGTACGGCTTTGATATAAGCCGTCCGGCGGCCGATGCGCGTGAGGCCATCCAGTGGACGTATTTTGCCTATCTTGCCTCCATCAAGGAGCAAAACGGCGCGGCAATGTCGCTTGGCAGGGTAAGCACCTTCTTTGATATATATATCGAGCGCGACCTGGCAAGGGGTACACTCACCGAACAGGGTGCGCAGGAGCTGATGGATGATTTTGTTATGAAGCTTCGTGCGGCGCGGCATCTTCGCACGACCGAATATAACGAGCTTTTCGGCGGCGATCCGATGTGGATAACCGAAGCGGTCGGCGGAATGGGGGAGGATGGGCGAACCCTTGTCACCAAAAACAGCTACCGTATGCTCAACACCCTTTATACCCTCGGCTCTTCGCCGGAGCCAAACCTTACCGTGCTTTGGTCGACAGCCCTCCCCGAAAATTTCAAAAAATTCTGCGCAAAGGTTTCGGCTGATACCGATTCTATCCAGTATGAAAACGATGACGTGATGCGCCCCTTGTACGGTGATGACTATGCCATTGCCTGCTGTGTTTCGGCGATGAAGGTGGGTAAGCAGATGCAGTTTTTCGGTGCACGCTGCAACCTTGCAAAGCTGCTGCTTATAGCCATCAACGGCGGATATGACACAACGAGCGGCATACATATCGGTCCGCAGATGTCGGTAATGGATGCACAGAAGCTTGACATCGATGCGGTTATGCATCGGTTTGATATATACCTCGGCTGGCTGAGCCATCTTTATGTAAATACCATGAACGTCATTCATTATATGCACGATAAGTATGCGTACGAAAAGACGCAGATGGCGCTGCATGATACCGATGTTGAGCGGTTTATGGCATTTGGTATAGCCGGACTTTCGGTCGTGGCCGATTCACTGAGCGCGATAAAGTATGCGTCGGTGCGCCCGATAAAGGACGAGCAGGGATATATAACCGGATTTGATACGGCAGGCGATTTCCCGAAATTCGGAAATGACGATGACCGTGTGGATATGATATCCAAGGATATGACCCACAGGGTGATATGCGAGCTTCGTAAAACTCCGGCATACCGCGGCGCTGTTCATACCCTTTCGGTGCTTACCATAACCTCCAACGTTATGTACGGCAAAAACACCGGCGCAACTCCCGACGGAAGAGAATCGGGCGCGCCCTTTGCCCCCGGAGCTAATCCGATGCATAACCGGGAGGAAAACGGTGCGCTGGCGTCGCTCAACTCGGTTGCAAAGATAAGCTATGATGATTGCCGCGACGGTATTTCAAACACCTTCTCGGTTGCGCCGGAAGCTCTTGGAAGAACTGAAGATGAACGCGTAAATAATCTCGTTTCGATACTTGACGGATATTTTGCAAAGAAGGCTCATCATATCAACGTCAACGTTCTCAGCCGTGATGTTTTGATAAAGGCTTACGAGGATCCGGAGGCTTATCCAAACCTTACCATCAGAGTTTCGGGCTATGCTGTAAACTTCCACAAGCTGTCGCGCGAGCAGCAGCGTGAGGTTATCAGCCGTACCTTCCACAGCAGTATATGAGTACAAAAAATGTCACCGGACGTGTCCATTCCATCCAGAGCCTTGGAACGCTGGACGGCCCCGGAGTGCGGTTCGTGGTATTTTTGCAGGGCTGCAATCTGCGCTGCAAATGCTGTCACAATCCCGATACCTGGGACGGCGGCGCAGGTACGGTATTTACACCGGAAGAAATAGTCAACAGAGCCGCGAGATACCGCGAATACTTCGGCAAAGATGGCGGGATAACCCTGTCCGGCGGCGAACCACTCCTGCAGCCGGAATTCGCGCGTGATGTCTTTTCACTCTGCCGCGATAGGGGAATCAATACCTGTCTGGATACTTCGGGCAGCATACTCAACGATCGGTGTGTCGAGCTTCTTGATGTTACCGACCGTGTTCTGCTCGATATAAAATACACCGATGATATGCTTTATACCGAAAATGTCGGGTGCCCGATGGCTGCACCGCTGGATTTTCTTTCTGTCCTTGATGAAAAGCATATCCCCGTAACTCTGCGTCAGGTCATCATTCCCACCTTGAATGACAACGAAGATAATATACTCCGGCTAAAAGCAATAGCGCAAAAATACAGTTGTGTCGATAAAACAGAGCTTTTGCCCTTTAAAAAGATATGTATCGCAAAATACGATAACATGGGACTTGATTTCCCTTTCGCGCATCTTCCCGAGCCCTCAAAGGAAACTATGGATAGTCTTAATATGATACTATCGCAAGAAGACAAATAAATATAATTAAACAGTTCGGCTGTGTCGCCGCAGCGGAATTATTCAGGAGTCAATGATGTCCGTATCTATCTGAGAACCGGCGAGGTGCTTTTGAGTAAAAAGCACTATTCCCATTGGAAAGAGATACAAGATAAATACGAGCATTATATGACGGATTTATCCTATGAATCGTGTGAAGATTTAATCGGCTATTTTGAATTGGATTTTGGCGATGAATCCCGATGGCCTTTTCCGTAAAGCGTAATTTTAAATTTTATGGTATCGGACTAAATTGTTTTATCAACTTAAATTGAATATGCGGATATGGTAAAAAAGCATACGCATCGGACTGAGCCAATGCGTATGCTTTTTTTGCACAAATGGGGTGTTAGCATCGGCTAACTGTTTTGTTGGCAATGCCGAAATTCAGTAAATCACCTTGACAAAA
Source organism: Clostridia bacterium (assembly GCA_017936365.1). Classification (GTDB taxonomy): domain Bacteria; phylum Bacillota; class Clostridia; order Oscillospirales; family Acutalibacteraceae; genus SIG598. The sequence continues at coordinate 4,416 of JAGBFS010000158.1, read as the reverse complement.
TATGGCTGCAGGTGTATTATGATACGCAGTTAGCAGACGCTAACTTTTTAAACGCCAATGAGTTAGCCTGTACTAACCGCAATTTCTGTATGAAAGGGATGTGTATGATGATGCCGCTCACATTTGCAGGTGTTGGTGAAGAGAATGTCATAAAAAAGATCGGCGGATTGCCGGAGGTCAAAAAGCATCTTGAAGATCTGGGCTTTGTGACGGGAGGTATCGTAACGGTCATCAGCATGATGGGCGGAAATGTGATAGTAAACGTCAAGGAATCCAGAATAGCAATAAGCCGGGAAATGGCACAGAAGATAATGGTGTGATAATTTAAGGAGGAAGAATACATGAATACACTTAAGAGCGCAAAAGTCGGTCAGACCGTCAGAGTGGTGAAGCTGCACGGTGAGGGCGCGGTAAAGCGCAGGATAATGGATATGGGTATAACAAAGGGTGTTGATATTTATATCCGCAAGGTAGCACCGCTGGGCGATCCCATCGAGATGACCGTGCGCGGCTACGAGCTTTCCATTCGCAAGGCAGACGCCCAAATGGTGGAGATTGAAGCGGTGCAGGCTGAATAAAATATTAAACGGGGTGGTTCCCCGATATTTTTTGAGCGATCGGTTAGCCGACGCTAATTGAGAAAGTGAGGATAAAAATATGGAGTTGAGGATAGCTCTTGCCGGTAACCCGAACAGCGGAAAAACCACGCTGTTCAATGAATTGACCGGTTCAAATCAGTATGTAGGAAACTGGCCGGGAGTAACGGTGGAAAAAAAGGAAGGCAAAATGAAAAAGCACGAGGGAGTTGTCGTGACAGACCTTCCGGGAATATATTCACTTTCGCCGTATACTCTGGAGGAGGTTGTTGCGCGAAACTATCTTATAGGTGAGCGGCCTGATGCCATCCTCAACATAGTTGACGGTACAAACCTTGAAAGAAACCTTTATCTGACGACCCAGCTCATGGAGCTTGGCATACCGGTCGTTATAGCCATCAATATGATGGACGTTGTCAGAAGAAACGGAGATAAGATTAATACCGAAGAGCTTTCGCGCTCGCTTGGATGCAGGATAGTGGAGATATCGGCGCTGAAGGGTGACGGTATAAAGGAAGCCGCTCAGGCGGCGATTGACGCGGCAAAGGGCGGAAAAGCCGTGCCGATGCACAACTTTTCCGGTACGGTCGAGCATGCTATAGCCCATATCGAGGAAGCTGCCGTGCATGATATGCCGGAAGAACAGCAGCGGTGGTATGCGATAAAAATATTCGAGCGTGACGATAAGGTGCTGGAGCAGCTCGGGCTTGATGAAGCAAAGCTTGCACATATCCAGGCCGATATCGCGGCGGTCGAAAAGGAAATGGACGATGACGCAGAAAGCATCATCACCAATGAGCGGTACATATATATCGGCCAGCTTATGAAAAGCTGTTATAAGAAAAAGAACAAAGGCAGGCTTTCCGCTTCGGATAAGATAGACAAGGTTGTCACAAACCGTGTACTTGCTCTTCCGATATTTGCCCTTATCATGTGGGGAGTCTACACCCTTTCCATCGGCACTATCGGTGACTGGACGGTCGTTTTCATGAACGATACCCTCTTTGGCGAATGGATAATTCCATCTGTCACAGCTTTCCTTGAAAACATCGGGTGTATGCCGTGGCTTACCAGCCTTGTCGCCGATGGCATTATCGGCGGTGTCGGAGCGGTTCTCGGCTTTGTGCCGCAGATGCTTATACTTTTCCTCCTGCTTTCCGTTCTGGAGGATATAGGATACATGTCGCGTGTTGCATTCATTATGGACAGGATCTTCCGCAAATTCGGACTTTCCGGCAAAAGCTTCATTCCGATGCTTGTAGCGTCCGGCTGCGGTGTTCCCGGAATAATGGCATCGCGCACCATCGAGCAGGACCGCGACCGCAAAATGACCATTATGACAACGGGCTTTATCCCCTGCGGTGCAAAGATGCCCATCGTCGGTCTTATTGCAGGTGCGCTTTTCGGAGGAAACCCGTGGATAGCCGTCACCGCGTATTTCATCGGCGTCGGAGCGGTCATAGTTTCCGGTATCATGCTAAAAAAGACAAAGGCCTTTGCCGGCGATCCCGCACCCTTTGTCATGGAGCTTCCGGCATACCATGCGCCGGTTCTGAAGAATGTATTAAGAGCGACCTGGGAACGTGGCTGGTCATTTATCAAGCGTGCAGGCACGGTAATTCTTGCGGCAAGCGTCATTATCTGGGTTCTTAACAGCCTTACGTTCGAGGGCGGCTTCCATTATATCGGCGAGGGTGAAGAAAAATCCATACTCAACGTTATCGGCGAATTTATTGCGGTCATCTTTGCTCCTCTCGGCTTTGGCAAATGGCAGGCCGCGGTGGCCACGGTTCTTGGTCTTGTTGCAAAGGAAGAGGTTGTCGGCGTATTCGGCTCGCTTTCCTCCATGGCTGATGCTGATCTGGCATTTGAGCTTGTTGATGCAGGGGATTCCTCCGGTCTTGCCGTTATCGGCCGGGAGTTCTTTGGCGGCAGCAGGCTGGCAGCCTTCTCCTTTATGATATTCAATCTTCTCTGCGCTCCATGTTTTGCGGCTATGGGCGCGATAAAGAGAGAGATGAACAACGCAAAATGGACCGTTGCCGCAATCAGCTATATGTGTGTGTTCGCCTATGCGATTTCACTTATCGTATATCAGCTCGGTATTTTTATTGCCGGCGGAGTGTTCACGGTGTGGACCGGTGCGGCGTTTGCGGTGCTTGCGGTACTTTTATTCATGCTCTTTAGAAAAAACAAATATAACCAAAACGTTCTTACGGTAAAAATAGAAAATAAATAATTTGGGAGGTATCGCCATGAACTGGCCTACGTTTATCATTGCTGCGATTATCGCAGTTATCTTCCTTGCAATCATCATAACCGGAATACGCGGCAAGAAAAACGGAAAGGGTTCCTGTTCCTGCGGCGGTTCCTGTGGGGGCTGTGCATTGAGCGGCTCCTGCCATAAGGCTAACTGAAAAAATAATGCAGCAGTCATGCTTTTGCGCGGCATGACTGCTGCATTATTATGTGTGAAATTATTTTAAAAAATCGCTGCGCAAAGAGCGGCAGCCGATCACGGCAAAGCAAACTGGTATTATAAAAAAAGTGTAAACTGGTTATTTAAAAGCGGTCAGATTTGATGTATCTTACTCAACATAAGAAAAAATAGAAGGTGGCGATAAAATTGTCGCACAATCATCAGAAGAAGATTGCGGTAATAAACGATTTCTGCGGTTTCGGGCGATGCTCCATTTCGGTCGCGCTGCCGATAATTTCCGCAATGAAGATACAGTGCTGTCCGCTTCCGACCTCAATATTTTCAAATCATACCGGCTTTGATAGCTTTTATTACACCGATTTCACCGGACACATGGACGCATACATAGACGAATGGGCAAAGCTTGATCTGCGTTTTCGCGGCATATTGACCGGCTTTTTGGGCTCACCCGAGCAGATAGATATAGTAAAGCGTTTTATAGAGCGATTTAGAACGGAGGATACGATCACAGTCGTTGACCCGGTCATGGGCGATTACGGCAAGCTGTATCCGACCTATTCGCCGCGCCTTGCCGAGCAGATGAGCGCACTTGTTAGCCATGCGGATATAATCACGCCGAATCTGACAGAGGCGTGCATCCTGACCGAAACCGATTACCGTACCAACTTTGATGAGCTTGAGCTTGCGCAGATATGCGAAAAGCTTTGCAGCATCGGCCCGAAAAAAATCGTTATTTCGGGTATCGAGCGCGGTCATGACCTTATCAATTTTGTTTACGAAAAGGGTCAGCCGTCGCTGATGATAACCGAGCATAAGGTCGGCCCATGCCGTTCCGGAACGGGTGATGTTTTTTCGGCCATCATAGCCGCCGATGCAGTTAACGGTGTCGATTTCAGAAAATCGGTAAGCCGTGCATCCTCATTTATAGCAAAGGTACTGCGCCGTGCGCTGGAGCTTGATCTGCCAAAAACCGACGGTATATGCTTTGAAGAGTTTCTTACCGAATTGAGATAGAAAGTGTGAGCATTATGAAAAATAATAAAGTAAAGCTTATGTGTCTTGCCGGCGTGCTTGCGGCGGTGGTGTTTGTGCTGACGGCATATCTGCATATACCGAGCCATACCGGATATACCCACATAGGCGATGCAGTTATATATATTGCTGCCTGCCTGCTGCCCTTTCCGTATGCGGCGGCAGTAGGTGCGATGGGCGCATTGCTGGCCGATTGTCTTACCGGTTTTGCTGTCTGGGCGCCGGCTTCGGTAATAATCAAGGCGGCGACCGTTTTGTGCTTTACCAGCCGCAAGGATAAGATGATTAATTTAAGAAACATTCTTGGGCTGATACCGGCCGGTGTACTCTGCATCGGCGGATATTATC
>JAGBFS010000157.1 GCA_017936365.1 Clostridia bacterium | reverse complement strand
CCGGATGCTGTTTCAATTCCGCATGCCTTCTTGATAAGAACAGCAGCAGGCGGAGTCTTGGTGATAAAGGAGAACGAACGGTCTGCATAGACAGTGATGATAACCGGAATGATGAGACCGATATCATTCTTTGTGCGTTCGTTGAAGTCCTTAGTGAACTGAACGATGTTTACACCGTGCTGACCCAATGCAGGGCCGACGGGGGGAGCGGGAGTGGCCTTACCCGCAGGGATCTGAAGTTTAATGTAACCTGTAACCTTCTGAGCCAATTTTCTTGCACCTCCAAAATTCGTGGTTGATGGCGGAACAGCGCGAAGCTGTCCCTCCCACAGCGCGCTTGTCTGGCGCGCACATAATCAGCGGTATATTTTCCGCGAATTATTAAAATGATTAAGAAATAGATACTACCTGACCGAGCGCCAGCTCTGCAGGAGTTTCGCGGCCGAACATGCTGACGGTGACGCGAACCATTTTGTTTTCCTCGTCGATCTCGTTGATTGTGCCGACAAAGCCCTCAAGCGGACCGTCGACGATCTTTACGGTATCGCCTACGGAATACGGAAGCTCAACAGTGCTTCCCTTGTCGATACCGAGCGATGCTATCTCCGCCTCCGTGAGGGGGACAGGCTTGGATTCGGGACCTACGAAACCGGTGCATCCTCTTGTATTTCGGACGATGTACCAAGTGTCGTTGGTGAGGATCATTTTGACAAGAACATAACCGGGGAAGATCTTGCGTTCGACCTCCCTCATCTTGTCATCCTTCATCTCGGTAACAGTTTCTGTCGGCACCCGGATCTCCTGTATCATGTCCTGCAGCTTGCGGTTTTCGACGACAAGCTGAAGATTTGAAGCGACTTTGTTCTCATAGCCCGAATAGGTATGTACGACATACCACTGTGCGGTACCGGAGAAATCAGACAAACCGGGCATCCCCTTTCAAGAAATGTTTTAGCGATTGATTATTCAATGATGATACCTGCATCGATGATTGCCTGAGCAACCGGAGCAGCATTTGCGGAACTGGAAGCGACTGCTTCGTCCTTGCCGCCGATGATAAGGGTACGGATGGTATCAAGTCCCCAGTCAGCAAGCCAGATGACTATACCGACCATAAGACAAACGATGAGCGTAATGCAGGTATTCTTGACAACCTCTTTGAAGGTGGGCCAGGAAATCTTCTTGAGCTCACTGCGATACTCTTTGAAGAAAGCAGAAATCTTGCCCTTTTTCTTGGGGGCCTTTTTAGCGGCTGCCTTTTTGGCGGCATCCTTGGACTTTTCTGCTTTGCCGGCTGCGGCGACCTTCAGCTCCTCGGTTTTCTCGGAGATCTTCTTGTTTGTGGAATCGCTCATTTTGCAGCCTCCTTACTTGGTTTCCTTGTGCAGGGTATGCTTTTTGCAGAACCTGCAGTACTTGTTCATCTCAAGTCTGTCCGGATCGTTCTTCTTGTTTTTGACAGTGTTATAGTTTCTCTGCTTGCACTCCGAACAGGCCAGGGTGATCTTAACTCTCATTTTCGGCACCTCCGTATACGGAAAATTTTAGCCTCCCTCGATTGACTGCCTGTGTCAAACCGATTTTTGGGCGCAAAAAAAGAGCCCATTTCGAGGTAATAACAATATAACACACAGGCATGAAGTAGTCAAGAGTTTTTTTGCTAATGCGGCATTTTTATACTTAAATATATTATATATGCAAAAGAAGGTCAGAAACTTATTGTAATTGACGGTCTTACACAGTCGGTGTAGTTGGTGCAGATGATGCCGTAATTGTACATTTTGCCTTCGTGATCGACATAGCCCGGTCGGGTGTATTCTTTGCCGGTGTCGCGCAGCCACCATACGGCCGCGTTCTGGGATGAGTTTTTGTAGGCACCGTTCTTGACCGCGTGCGGGGTAGGGGCGGCACGTCTTGCGCCTTGCGATGAGAAATATTCTTTTACTTCCGCCATGCTCATAAGTGACACTTTGTCATAAACATGGAACGAGCCGTCGAGGGTGGTGTAATCGGCGTAGGTTTCCGAAATGTGAGAAATCTCCTCTTCGGAAAAAGCGGTGGTGTAAAATTCGTCGTTGAGCCATTGGCGCAGTGTACAGGTTTCCCAGCTTACCGCCTCTTTTTTCTCGTTGTACTTTTTACATTCGATACCGTACTTTGCCACAGCATAGATGCTGCTGCCGTCGGTATCCAGAACTATCCATTCGATAGGCTCGCTGCCGTTATCGGACTTGCCGTCCTGATCGTATGTGCCGAACGTAAAAACATCGCCGGGGGTGTAGCTTTTGCCGTAATCTATGGGT
>JAGBFS010000156.1 GCA_017936365.1 Clostridia bacterium | reverse complement strand
ATCCTTTTCTATCAACTCTTTAAGAGACTCTGACACATACATATCGGATAAATGCAAAGTATCCTTTATGATAACAAGTTTAGCCATAGTGGTATCCGCAACTTTAGAGCTGTGCACCGCGGCCTTGATTACCTGTTCATCATTAGCAAGAGTCATAGGGATTCTTACATTATGCAAACCGCCCGTGGTAAGTGCGTTGGCGTAAGATATCTCAAGATTAACCCTTGAATAGAGCCGCTCGGTAATAACATCAACAGCGCCGATACCTACAACGTTTCCGTCTGATTCCTTGGAAAGCTGAAGCACACCTATTTTAGTAATCTTGGGGCCGCCGGGAAGTGGGCCAATAGCTCTTTTGCCGGTTATATTGGGGTCAAGGCCCTCACCGGAAATCTCCTTACCCATCTGCTGAGCGATAAGCACATCAAGCTCGTCAAAGGGAAGTTTGCCGATACGCTGCTTTGCCATAACAAGCATTTCCTTATCGGTATCGATAAGGTCTTTTGCCAACACGGCACGGATATCACAGATACGGTCATAAGCATTTTCGACTGTACCTACCGCAAAAAGCAGTTTGCAATTTTTCAAAAGATGGGGTGCCACCGCTTCAAGAACTCTTCCCATGCGGCCGTTTGCCGCGGTATGATACGCCTGCGCACCATGCTGTTTTCCAAAGCCTACCGCCAGCATTTTACAAAGTCCGCTCTCCAAAACATCTTTAAATGCGGGATGGGGCTTTACTCTTGCGACAAAGACGATTCCGTCTGCCTCGTATGCGTTTTTATCAAGATAAGTCTCGGTATCGGTATCAAGCTCAGGAATATGTACACGTCCAAGCGAAACCGTTTCCATGCAGGAGCGAATGGGACAGCCCATAGCCTGCTCGGTTATTCCCAGCGATGCAAGAATCGCTTTTTGACCCTCGGCAGCAGCGCCGCCGTGACTTCCCATGGTAGGTACGATAAAAGGCTCGGCACCGAGCTCTTTGAGCTTGGTTACCAATGTTTTTACCATCAGTTCAAGTCCTGCCAATCCTCGGCTGCCAACTCCTACCGCTATCTTCATACCGGGATTTATGCAACCGCTTATTTCAGGGCGGGAGAGCTCATCAAGCAATGTACCTTCTATATCCGAAATCTCGCTGCGGTCAAATTCGCATTTAACATGCGCTACCTTTGGCAGCTTTATATCTTTAAGTAAATGCTGCATAGATGCCATTTAAAACACCACCTTAAAGCTTCTCTTCGGGATCGCTCAAAAGCTGATCCAGCTTCCACTGCATATGGTCAAGAAACGCTTTCCACTGAGTTTTATCTATAAACGGATTGTTTTCCGAGCCGTTGAGCATTGCTTCACGGTTTTTCATGAAAAACGCCTGAACTGTATGAGTACCTAACGCGATATCAATATCCTTTTGCTCATACATTCGCTTGATGCTGTCGGCAAACATCTCACGGTATCCGCTGACATTATACTGTTCATAGAAGGACTTGCGCATAGTATTTCGTCCTACTCCACCGAACAGACCAACATGATAGCTTTCTCCGTTTTCATGCACATCAAAGAAATAGGAAAGTGTACCCTCGGTGTGTCCGGGGGTTTCAACCACCTTTATGGTTATACCGCCAAGTGATACGGTATCTCCGTCTTTAAGCTCATAATCCGGTTCAAAAGGCTGCTGCGAAGCAAACGGTACACAGTCATCGCAAAGTGCCAGATCGGGACGTTCGCGGAACATCTTTGCATCTTTCCATCCAAGATATGCAGATGCTCCGCTTATCGTCTTGAGGAGGACCGTACATCCGAAGTGATCAAAATGACCGTGACTATGTAATATGATCTTTACGTTACAGGGATCAAATCCCAAAGAATAAATCGAGTGCATGAGCAGCGCCTGCGCAGTTGGGTATCCTGTGTCAATAAGGATGAGTCCATCACCGGAATCGATCAGATAAGCGCACACATCATCGTCGCCTATGTAATAAAGCTCACCGCAGATCTTAAACGGATCCATTATATGTTTTTCAGGGAATTGGTAATGTTCCATTCCGGGCATCTGTTATTCCTCCTTATAATTATCCTCGTGCGGCATCTACTATATCTCTCGCCTGCTTACAAAGCTCGGTTATCTTATCAAAATTACCCTCGCTTATATCCTTTTTGGCACAAAGCCAGCTGCCGCCTACCGCATGGATAAACGGCGCATTGATATATTCACTTAAATTGGCTCCGCTCACTCCGCCTGTGGGTATAAATTTAACTGCTCCAAAAGGTGCAGACAATGCTTTCATACCGTTCAGACCGCCATAAACGTTTGCGGGGAAGAACTTTATTATTTTAAGTCCCTTTTCAAGTGCCGCCATAATTTCGGTGGGAGTGACGCATCCGGGGGTAACCATTATTCCGTTATCAACGCACCACTCTACGACCTTTTCGTTATATCCGGGCGAAACAATAAATTTTGCGCCCATCTCGACAGCCTTTTTGCACTGATCAAGTGTTATAACAGTACCCGCACCGACTATCATATCCGGACACTGCTCTGCAACTGCCTTTATCGAATCTGCTGCTGCTGCGGTTCTAAAGGTTATCTCCATAAGGTTAACTCCGCCCGCAAGCAGAGCCTTTGCGGTGGGTACCGCATCTTTTGCGTCTTCAAGAACTACAACCGGAACGACACCTGTTTTATAAAATTCATTTACCATCTGATATATCT
>JAGBFS010000155.1 GCA_017936365.1 Clostridia bacterium | reverse complement strand
CGCGGCGCACATATCAAGCACACGCTCATACGGCTGCGGAGAGAGTGCATCAACCGGCGCCATCGCCGACGGATCCTGACAATAGTATGCCCCAGCGTGATGCCACGGCGATTTGCCCAATCCGCCGTCCTGACCGACGTAAAAGCCGTCATCGCAAAACGGCACGGGCGAAAGCTCAAAAGCAAGCTCGCCAAGTCTTTTAATATCAAACTTGAGCGTATTTATCCGTATGCCTTTTATAGCAGGCTCTGAAAGCATTTGCTCAAAACGCTCGTAATCTTCCAGATACTGTTTTTCACGTTTTAAAAATTCTTCCCTTGGCAGCAAATTATCACCATCCCTACCTATTGACATATACGCTGAATAATTGCCCCGATACACGGAAACAATATCACTTGAAAGGAAGTGAATATTCATGTCTAACAACCAGAACAACAACCAGAACAACAACCAGAACAATAACCAGAACAACAACCAGAACAACAGCCAGAACAATAACCAGAACAGCAATCAGAACAACAGCCAGAACCGCAAGTAACTTCTGAAATTCTGCGCTGAAATGCCGTCTTTGCAAAAGCAGTATTTCAGTATAAATATGCCGGAGCCGTTAAACGCTCCGGCATATAATTTTTTTACTGTATCTTTTCGCCGAACTCGTTGCGTTCGATCGACTTGAATCCCTCGCCAAGTATCTGGTCGGCCTTTCCAACTATCATAAAGGCTTTCGGATCGGCCTTTTTTACAAGCACCCTTATCTTGTATACCTCGTTAGGTGCGACCGCGCACATAAGCACATCACGCTGGGCGCCGGAATATGCGCCCTCACCCTTAAGCACCGTCACACCGCGGTCAAGACTGCTCATTACAGCGGCCTTTATCGCATCCGGCTGGCCGGTAACAATAAACAGCACGTTTCCGTCGCCGCTTCCGTAAAGCACTATATCAATGACCTTTGTGCTAACATATACCATAACCACGGCAAAAAGAGCCTGCTCAAAGCCATAGACCCATGCCGCACCGCAGATAACGATAAAGTCAAATATCAATATCATCTTGCCCTGGGTGATATGCGGCTTGTATTTTCCAAGCACCCTCGCTATGATATCGGTTCCGCCGGTGGAGCTTCCGCGGATAAACACAAGCCCCAGTCCGGCACCGCTGAGCACGCCGCCGAATATCGCCGCAAGAAGCGGTTCCCCTTTATACACTGGCACAACAAGCGCAAGCAGGTCGATAGACACCGATGACATGACCGTACAGAAAAGCGATTTGAGCATATAGGATTTTCCGATTGCAAAAAATCCCATAATAAAAATCGGAATATTAAGCGCCATAATGACCGTTCCTATCGGAAGACCGGTCAGATGGTTTACCATCGTTGCCACACCGATAAGCCCGCCCGGTGCTATATTATTGGGCGCCGTGAAGATATCGACGCTTGCCGCGTAAAGCACAGCACCCGCAACATAAAAACCGATATCTTTTAAAAATGATTTTACCGATTCACTCCGCTCGGAACCAAGCTTCTTCATAAAATTACCGTCCTTATCTTTGGGATGTGCATTTTTTTGACTGCCTGTGATATCTTTTGTCTATACGTCAAAATTATGCCCTTACTTTTTTTCGCCCTCGAGTATATCCCACACCTTGCCGAACAGCTCGCGAAGGCGCTCTATCTCGCCCTTGAGATATATGTAGCCGAAAAGGGCTTCCAGCCCTGTGGCCATACGGTAATCGGCCACCGCCGATTTTTTTGGCACATGGGACGAATGGGAATTTCGTCCGCGAAGAAAGACCGCCTTTTCCTCCTCGGAAAGGTCGGGCATGATATGCTCCACCGCTCTTGCCTGTGCTTCACAGCGCACCACCGAAACCACCGATGAATGAGGCTTTGAAGCCGGCAGGCTATGGGTACAGCACAGCTTTTCGCGCGCAAGAAGCCCGAAAACCGCATCCCCGACAAAGGCAAGCGCCGCCGTGCTTACGGTGCGTGCGTCACAGTTATCAGTTAAAAGCTTTTCCATACTGATGCTATCAACCTTTCATCAAAAAAGAGAGGATAAAATTTTAATCGACAAAATCAAATTCAACGTCATAAATGCTGACGGTGTCCTTCTGCTTGATGCCCGCTTCGCGCAGAGCATCGATGATGCCGCTGGTGTTGAGCACCTTTTCAAAATATCCAAGCGATTCGTAATCGTCAAAATTGACCGATTTGAGTACCTGTATCAGCCATTCGCCCTCAACGATATATACACCGTCCTCAACTCGGATGGTGAATTGCTTTCCGCTCATCTCCTCGGCACTCGGTACGGGGATGGGATCGGGCTCGTACCGTTCGACCGGCGGAAGCTGGGAAAGCTTTGCCGTCACAGCATTGATAAGCTCGTCCACACCGTGGTTGATGGGCGCAACTATCGGGAAATATTCGTAGCCCTTCCCTTTTATATAGCTTTCAAAACGCTCAAGCTGATCGTCCTCGGCCATATCAAGTTTGTTTCCGGCAACAAGCATCGGACGTTTTGCAAGCTCGGGATTGAACTTTTCAAGCTCGCGGTTTATCGTTTCAAAATCCTCTATCGGATCTCTTCCCTCG
>JAGBFS010000154.1 GCA_017936365.1 Clostridia bacterium | reverse complement strand
GTCTAAAACAAACCGTCCGATAAGTGCGCTATTATTCTGATCATCCCTGCTGATGAGTTCTATTGTTCCGACGATTTTATCATCCAGATGCAGTTCAAAAATTTCCGCGCCCTGTGCGGCTCTTTCGCAGATTTGGTTTTGGGTTAATGGATAGCTATAGCCCATGCCGGCCCACTGTCTTAAAAAATCTTCGTCCTTATCCTTGCACCAATTGACAATTGTTTCGGCATTATCCGGATTTAATTTTTCAATTTTTATTTTTTCACACATATCAAAGATACCTCGCGCTGTCAAATTTATTTATGGGTTCATTATAGCAAAAGACGAAATCGAGGTCAATGATATAAAATAAGCGACTTTTGATAACAATACCAAAAGTCGCTATAGAACTGCTTTATTTATCGTCCGATGATTTTTACGGGCGATTTTTTATAGCGTAGAGGGATTACTTTGTCTTGAGCTTTATCCAAAGGTCGTTCTGAAGCTCGTTGATTTTCGGGGGAAGATTGCAGAATACCTCGCATCTTTCCAGAGTTCTGGAGCTGGGATAATAGTTATCGTTGTCGCGGATCTCCTTATCGAGCAGCTTGTAAGCCTCGGTATGGGGGGTGGAATAGCAGACGTATTCGGAATTTGCAAGAGCGACATCTGCCTCGCACATGAAGTCTATAAACTTCTCGGCGGCTTCCTTATGCTCGCTTCCCTTTACGATGCACATCGAATCGAAGAACTTGTTGGAGCCTTCTTTGGGAAGATAGAATCCGATATCGGGATTTTCGGCGACCATGATTCTTGCGTCGCCTGCATAATAGGGAGCGATAGCGGCCTCTTCATTTGCCATCTTGTCAAAGATTTGATCCATGACGTAAGCCTGGACAAGGGGCTTCTGCTCGGCAAGGAGCTCATAAGCCTCCTGCCACTCGGCCTTATCGGTGGTGTTCTGTGAATAGCCGAGCTTTTTTAGTGCGATACCGAAAGCATCACGGGGGTTATCGAACATCAGTATCTGGCCGGAATATTTTTCGTTCCAGAGTATATCCCATGACTGATCCTTGATGTCCTCTTCATCGACCATCTTTGTGTTGTAGAAAACGCCGACCGTACCCCAAAGATAGGGGACGGAATATTCGTTTTCGGGATCGAAATCGAGATTTTTGTAATCATCGCCGATATATTTGTAATTGGGGATGTTGTCGAAATCGAGCTTTTCAAGCATATCCTCGCTTATCATCTTTTCGATCATATAATCGGACGGGATGATAATGTCATAATTGCCTGCACCGCTCTTAATTTTCTGATACATTTCTTCGTTGCTTGCGTAGGTGGTGTAATTGACGCGGATGTTGTATTTTTCCTCAAACGCCTCAATAACATCAAGAGAATCGTCCTCGCCGTCAGAGATGTATTCACCCCAGTTGTAAACGTTGAGAACCTCGCGATCGTCGAAGCATCCGGAAACACCGCCGCCCGATGAGCAGCCTGCGGTAAGGCTCAGGATCATGCACAGCATGGTTAGGGACGCGACAAGCGACACAAGAGTTTTTTTCAATTTTTTTCTACCTCCAGATTCATAATATACTCAATCCTTTTGGGATCGGTGACGATTGCTGATATCAGAAAGCGCGTTTTTTGTTTTCGTCGCGCATCTGACGGATATTGACGATAAGAAGCAGGACAAGGATGACCGCAAAGAAAAGTGAGGTCAGAGCGAACATATTGGGCTTGACGTGCTTCTTTGTCATCGAATAGATAAGCACCGGCAGCGTCTGTGTTTCGCCGCCGACGAAATAGCTTATTATAAAATCGTCGAGCGAGAGGGTAAAGGCCATCATCATGCCGGTAAAGACACCGGGCATAATCTCCGGCAGAACGACCTTGCAGAAGGCCTTGACCGGCGGACAGCCGAGATCCTGCGCCGCTTCGTAGAGATGGGGATTCATCTGGCGCAGCTTTGGCAGGATATTAAGCACGACGTACGGGACGCAGAACGTAATATGCGCCAGAACAAGCGTGGTAAAGCCCATTTCGAGGAAACCGAGAAGGTTGCACAGAGCAACAAAGAGAAGCATAAGCGAAACGCCGGTAACGATCTCCGGGTTTATCATGGGCACGCTGTTGAGTATCATCATTACGTTTTTGAGCCGCTTGTTGAGACCAAAAAGACCGATCGCGGCGACAAGGCCGATCAATGTGGCGCATATTGCGGCGATGACGGCAACCTCGAGCGAAAGGGTGAGTGCGGCGAATATCTCGTCGTCCTCAAAGAGCGATTCGTACCAGCGAAGCGAGAAACCGTCCCACTTGACGCGGCTTTTGGAATCGTTGAAGGAAAAGACCATCATGACCACGATGGGTGCATAGAGGAAGATAAAGATGATGGCCATATAGAGTTTTGAAAAAATCTTTCTCATGCTATCATCCCTCCCGAATCCTCGCTGTCGTCAAAGTGGTTCATGAGCGTCATGCATATAAGCATAAGCACCATAAGCACCAGCGAAAGAGCGGCGCCGACGTTGCGTCCGCCTTCGACCTGGATAAAGAGCATTTCGATAACGTCGCCGATGAGCATTTCCTTACCGCCGCCAAGAAGACGGGAGATGATAAAGGAGCTGACCGCCGGAACGAAGACCATCGTAATGCCGCTGATTATGCCCGGTACGCTCAGGGGGAGAATTACGCGGCGGAAAACGACAAATCCGTTTGCGCCAAGATCCTGTGCCGCTTCGGTGACTCTGTGGTCAATTTTGGTCATGACCGAATAGATGGGCAGTACCATAAAGGGCAGGAAATCGTAAACCATACCAAGAACGACTGCGGCGCGGGTGTTGATTATGTTGATCGGGTCGAGCCCGATATCGCGCAGCCATGTGTTGATGAGACCGTTGTTTTCAAGCAGGCTCATCAGAGCATAGGTGCGAAGAAGGAAGTTCATCCATTGGGGAAGCATGATGAGCATGACCATCGTGCGCTGGGATATACCCTTTGCGCGCGAGATAATGTATGCGACGGGATATCCGAGCAGCAGGCAGATGACGGTAGCGATGGCGCCCAGCCAGATGGACGTGCCGAGCGACTTTGCATACTCGCCTTCGCCGATGCTCTTTATAAAATCAAGAGTAAAGCCGTTATCGCCCCAAAAGGCGAAATATACGACCAGCGCCAGAGGAACGACTGTGAATATCAATATCCACAGCGCGAAAGGCGCCGCAAGGACAGAGCTTTTTTTATTCATCGCGTTGCTACCTCGTTATTCGACTACATTTTCGGTGTAGTCAATGTCGCTGGCGTAATCGCCGGTGTATTTCTTCATGATATGAATGTTTTCGGGGTCGACTTTCATTCCGATAGTTGCGCCGACCTCCTGCGTTACGGTGGACTGGATCATCCAATCCTCATCCTGTCCGGGGACATCGACGATCATTTCGTAATGCACGCCCTTGAAGGTGCTGGAAAGCACGGTGCCGGTAAAGAAGCCCTCTTCGGCCGGAACGACGATAACGTCCTCGGGACGGACAACAACGTCGACCTCTTCCATGGGAGCAAAGCCGGTATCGACGCATACCATGCGTGCGCCGCAGAATTCGACATCGCAGTCGGCATACATGATACCGTCGACGATGTTGGATTCGCCGATAAAGTCGGCAACAAAGCCGTTTACCGGCTCGTTGTAGATATCAAGCGGACTGCCTATCTGCTGGACGATACCGTGGTTCATGACAACGATAACATCCGACATGGAAAGAGCCTCCTCCTGATCGTGGGTGACGTAAAGGAAGGTTATGCCAAGGCTGTGCTGGATACGCTTGAGCTCGACCTGCATCTCCTTGCGGAGCTTTAAGTCGAGTGCGCCCAGAGGCTCATCCAGAAGCAGTACCTTCGGGTCGTTTGCAAGCGCGCGTGCGATAGCGACACGCTGCTGCTGACCGCCGGAAAGTGTATTGACGCTGCGCTTTTCAAATCCCTCAAGCGAAACAAGACCGAGCAGCTCGGTAACCTTGGCTTTTATTTCGGATTCCGGTTTTTTCTGGATCCTCATGCCGAAGGCAATGTTCTCGTAAACGTTGAGATGGGGAAAGAGCGCATAACGCTGGAATACGGTGTTAAGCTTTCTTTTGTGGGGCGGAACATTGTTGATGTTTTCGCCGGCAAAGAAAACGTCGCCCTCATCCTGACGGACAAAGCCGCCGATGATACGCAATGTGGTTGTTTTGCCGCAGCCCGATGGGCCAAGCAGAGTGACAAAGGTGCCGTCCTCGATATCAAGGTTAAGATTGTCGAGAACCGTTTCGCCGTCGAAGGACACCGAAACGCCGCGCAGACTGATAATAGTATCGCTCATTGTAAACGCTGTCGCAAAAGAAGCGACCTCTCCTTTATAAAACTCTACCCGCAATCAAGGCAAGGCAAATAGCTAAAAGCACCGGAGCAGATCTTGAATTAAGACAGCCCCGGTTCCCCCAGCCTTTTTATTGGATATCATACATAATATATGTTTTTTATAATGGTTTGTCAAGATAAATATTTTTCTATTTTGCCGCATAGGGACAAATTACCGCAAATTCTGCGATTTGCACAGTAAAAGGGGTATTTTTACAGCGTAATGAATATCTTTTCAGCAGCCGTTTTTGCGGCATTAATCTGACAGTAGTGCAGCCATGTTTTGTGGTATAATATGGGTGCGGCAAAGACCGGGCTGTGTAAGGATGGAAAAAGAGAGATAAAGCTTCACCGCTCATATATAAAAGTAACCGCCAAAACCGTTTGCTTTTTTTTAAAACCGTCTGCTTTTTTTGCTTTCATCAAAAACCTGTATATGTATATGAATATGTAAATGTTAATGAATATGAATATGTAGATGAATATGATAATTAATTATCTCTTGTGTTTTCACTGTTTCGTGAAAACACGCGTCAGCAAAAAGAAGCGAGTACCATTAATGACCACGGACATATAAGAGGAGCAACATTGGGTTGAAAGAGATGAGGGTTTGATGTAAAATAAATTTACCTGAAGGGATGGTGTGAATTAATGCTCAGGCTGATAACCGGCCGCGCAGGAAGCGGCAAGACAAAATATGCAAGAGAGCTTGCGAGGGAGCTTGTACAAAAGGGTGAGCGTCCTGTGCTGATAGTTCCGGAGCAGTACTCCTTTGAAACCGAACGTGCCATGCTTTCGATGCTCGGTGCGGCCTCGGCGCATAATGCCGAGGTACTCAGCTTCAGCCGCCTTGCCGAAAGGATATCGAGAATATCCGGTGAGCGTCAGCCGGACAGGCTTGACCGATGCTCCCGTGCGGCGGCGATGAGTGTGGCGCTTGAGAGAGCGGCCGAAATGGACGAGCTTGCCCATTATTCCCCCGGCCGGCGCAGGACCGATCTTGTTCTGCATCTGCTTGATGCGGTGATAGAGCTGAAGCAATGTGCGGTAACTGCGCAGATGCTTGAAACGGCGGCAAAGGGCGCGGATGGAATACTTGGCGAAAAGCTTTCCGAGCTTTCAAAAATCTACGGAATGTACGATGCGGTAACTGAAAGGTGCGATCCGCTTGACGCCTTGGACGAGCTTTGTGAGCGGCTGTCAACATCCGATTTCTTTTCGGGCAGAACGGTCATATTTGATTCCTTCAAAGGCTTTACCGGTCAGGAATTCGCCGTTATCGGCCAAATAATGCGCCGATGCAGCGACTGTGTTATATGCCTTTATGCCGATAAAAGCGAGCATTTCGGTTTGTTTGAGCCGGTCGCCGATACGGCGGCAAAGCTCGTTTCGATAGCAAGAGAAAACGGGGTCAGAGTGGCGGTGCCGACACGTCTGGAAGATGGACACCGTTTTGCAAATGATGAGATAAAGGTGCTTGAAAAATCGCTCTTTCGCACCGGGAGCGAGGCGTATGACGGGAACGCCGATAATACTGCCGTCTATACAGCGTCGGGCAGATATGACGAAATGGATTTCTGCGCACGGGAGAGCCGCC
>JAGBFS010000153.1 GCA_017936365.1 Clostridia bacterium | reverse complement strand
TTGCGGCACACTGGATATAGTTTTTGAAATTTATAGATGTATAAATTAAGGTAATGATATGCGGTATATTATAATAGATTTTGAATGGAACGGCACCGTTTCGCGGATTACCAAGGAATATTTCAACGAGCTGATCGAGCTGGGCGGTGTAAAGCTTGATGATGACCTGAAAGTCATCGACAGCTTTAGGTGTCTTATTCGCCCCAACCACCATAAAAAGCTTACAGGCAGGGTAAAGCGGATTACAAACATTACAAACGACGATGTAAAGGCCGGCAAGGGCTTTGTGGCGGCATTTTCCGATTTTGAAAAATGGGTCGGTGATGGTGAAAACTGCTTTATGTCATGGGGAACGGGGGATATCCTTGTCCTTATGGAGAACCTGAAATATTACGGCATGACCGACAGGCTGAGCGTGATGAAAAATTATTGCGATGCGCAGGTGCTTTGTCAGCAGGCTCTTGATATTGATAACGGCCAGCAGCCGGGTTTGAGCCTTGTTGCGCAGAAGCTTGGCATAAGCTGTGACGATATGGATATGCACCGCGCGCTTGACGACAGCGTTGTAACGGCAAAATGCATCAGCGCGGTGTGGAACCGGGAGCTTTTTGATTCGCTTGTATACCGTGCGGACGATAGCTTTTACGATCGCATTACCTTCAAGCAATGCACCATAAGCGATATGAACAATCCTCTGCTTGAAAATGTGTCTTATAAAACAAAATGTCCCGACTGCGGAAGATTTATGAAGCGCAAAACAAAGCTGCGTTCAAAGAATCATTCGATATGTGCCGATTATGTATGCTCGATGTGTGGGAAGCAGTTTTTTGTAAGGCATACCTTCCGGCTGAAATATGAGGGGGTTACCCATAAGGTGTCGGTTAAGGAGAAGCAAGCCCCCGAACAGGAATCGGAAAATCAATAAATTTCCGCTACCGACAAAAGTTTACAAAGCGTTTTTTGTAATATTGCAGCGAATGTGATATTATACATATTCAGTAAATTATTTATTTTGAAAGGGATCTGTAGTTATGAGCAAGAAAACAGTTGCCGTCCTCTTTGGCGGCCGTTCGTCCGAGCATGAGGTTTCGCTCATGTCGGCGACAATGGTTATCAACAATATTCCGCGCGATAAATATGATGTTCTTACCGTTGGTATAACAAAGGAGGGCGAATGGCTGCTTTTTGAGGGCGATACGGCTCTTATTGCGGACGGAAGCTGGCAGACATCGGGAAAGACCGTACCTGCGGTTATCTCGCCCGATGCAAAAACTCACGGCCTGCTCATCATGCGCGACGGCGGTGTTGAAAAGGTGTATCTTGATGCTGTTTTCCCCGAGCTTCACGGCAAAAACGGCGAGGACGGAACGATGCAGGGTCTTCTTGAGCTTTCGGGTATTCCTTATGTCGGCTGTGACTGTGCATCCTCCGCGGTATGTATGGATAAGGCTCTTACCAATACAATACTTGAATACAGCGGTATTCCCCAGGCTGCATTTGTATGGTTCTATGCCGTCGATTGGGAGAAAAACAGCGAGCAGTACATCAAGGCTGTTGAAGAAAACCTTGGATATCCCTGTTTTGTAAAGCCGGCTAATGCCGGATCTTCGGTCGGTATTTCAAAATGCAGCACCCGTGAAGAGCTTGCCGAGGCTGTGGCAAAGGCCTGTGTTCACGACAGAAAGATCGTCGTTGAAGAGGGCGTTGTCGGCGCAGAGGTTGAATGTGCTGTTTTCGGCAACGATGATATCTATGCCTCCACCGTTGGCGAGATCGTTCCGGCGGCCGAATGGTACGATTACGACGCAAAATACAACAATGTCGAATCAAAGCTCTTTATTCCTGCAAGGCTGGACGACGAAACAATGAACAAGATAAAGGAGCGCGCCGCAAAGGCATATCGCGTGCTTGGCTGCTCCGGTCTTACAAGAATGGATTTCTTTGTAAGAAAGAGCGATGGCGAGGTTATGCTCAACGAGCCGAATACTCTTCCGGGCTTTACTCCGATAAGCATGTATCCAAAGCTCATGGCGACCGACGGCGTCGGCAATGCCGAGCTGGTCGACAGACTTATCCAGCTTGCCATAGAGCGCATGAATAACGAGAGGATTTCGACAGAGAAGTAAAAGCAGAAGGGCATGATAAAAAATGGATCGTTCACCCATCGGTGTATTTGATTCCGGTCTTGGTGGTCTTACCGTCGTTCGCGAACTGGAAAAGCTGCTCCCGAATGAGGATATAGTTTATTTCGGAGATACGGCAAGGGTTCCCTACGGTTCGCGAAGCAGAGAGACTATTTTAAGATACGCACAGCAGGATATGAACTTTCTGCTTTCAAAGAATGTCAAGATGATAATTGCGGCCTGCGGAACGGTCAGCTCGGTATACGGAAACGGCGAATCGCTCAGCGTGCCATATACAGGTGTGGTAAAGCCTGCTGCAGCGGCGGCAGTAAAAGCGACAAAAAACGCAAAGATAGGAATAACCGGTACACAGGCAACCATAGCATCGCGTTCCTACGCAAAGGAGATAGGGCGCGAGCTTTGCGATGCAAAGCTCTTTGAAAAGGCGTGCAGCCTTTTTGTGCCGCTTGTCGAAAACGGCTTTGTAGATCCCCAGGATCCGCTTCCGGAGATGGTCGTGCGCCGATATCTTGAATACATGCTGGAAGAGGGGATAGATACACTTATCCTCGGATGTACCCATTTCCCGATACTTGCTCCGATAATATCAAAGGTAATGGGCGATGGCGTCACTTTGATAGATCCGGGTGCCGAAACGGCACGTTTTGCGGCGGATATGCTGAAAGAAAGGGGTCTTCTTTCCGACAGCCAGAATAAGGGCAGCCACAGCTTTTTTGTAAGCGACCGCACCGAGGGATTTTCCGCTGTTGCGGGAACCTTCCTTGGCGAGGATATATCGGGCAGCGTCAATCGGGTGGATATATCTTCGCTGTAATCGTAAACGTTGCAAAGAAAGGTAAGATGATGAGATATGTCATCATTCATCATAAATGTCAATACGGTATTTGAGATCGATTCGGAGCGTGACAGCATCGAAATGACCTGTCCGGCACAGTATGATTACAGCCCGGACTGCGTAGTTGTCAATTACGATGAATACGGCGAAGACGGCGCACAGGTGCATACATGCCTTACCGTCAGCGGAAATACCGTCGAAGTAAAGAGGAGCGGCAGCGTACAGCTGTGCCTGCTTCTTCGCGAGGGTATGTCGGGCTCCGAACGCTATGATCTTGGACAGAATATGATATTGATCGATTATTATACCGATGTTGTAAAAACCGAGCTTGATGAAGAGGGCGGCACAATCAAGCTGTCTTATCGGATAGATTTCGGCGGTACGGTTACCAAAAACACTATATTGCTGTCTGTTAAGAAATTGGCCGATAAATAAATGATCCCCGTATCAAAGCGGTGTAAAACCGTTTTTGATACGGGGTATTTTTATACGTTATTTTACTGTCCATGTGCTGCCCTTTTGATTTATCGAGCTTGAGAAAAATACCGTCATGGCTTCTATCATGCTGTGCGTATCCATGATGCCTGCTGTTTCGTAAGAGGAATGCATAGCAAGCTGGGCAAGACCGATATCAACACAGTTGACTGATATATGCGAGCTTGATATGTTTCCAAGCGTAGAACCGCCCGGAAGATCGGCGCGATTTGTATAAACCTGAGTCGGCACATCGGCTCTGCGGCATATCTCACCGAACAAAGCGGCGGAAATGCCGTCGGTCGTGTATCTTTGATTTGCGTTGAATTTTATTACAATGCCGCCGTTCATTACGGGACGGTTGTTTTTATCGGCGTATTCGGGGTGGTTGGGATGTACTGCGTGTGCGTTATCGGCCGATACCATGAGGCTGTTTGCGATCGCGGTATGATATTGCTCATCGCTCGCGCCTGATGCTTTGTTTATTCTTGAAAGCGTATCGTAAAGGAAGGTGGAATCGGCGCCCTGTTTTGTGCCGCTGCCGACCTCCTCGTTGTCGAATATGCAAAGCACCGGGATGCAAGCTGTGTCCTTTGCCGCGAGGAAGCCGCAAAGGGTTGAGTAAACACATTGCAGATCGTCGATGCGCGGTGCGGATATGAATTCGTTTTCCGCGCCCCAGATGCTTCCCTTCTGACGGTTATATAGGAACAGATCGCTTGATATAATATCCTGCTTATTGATTTTTAGTGTCTTTGCTATTATGTCAAAAAGCTCGGTTTTGCTGCCTTTTGCGGAAAATAGAGGCAAAAGATCAACGGCAGGATTGTAGGAATAGCCGCTGTTTATGTCGCGGTTCATGTGTATCGCGACATTGGGGATAAGCACAAGGTCGCGGTCGATGCAGACAAGCCGGCTCTCAATACCTTTTTCCGACCGTGTAAACACCCGTCCCGCAACCGAAAGAGGACGGTCGAGCCATGTCGAATAGATCATACCGCCATAGCGCTCTGCGCCAAGCTGGGTGTAGCCATCGCCGGTTTTTACCGGTTTTTCCATTATGCGGAAAGTCGGGCTGTCGCTGTGTGATGCGGCTATCATAAAGCCGCTGTAATCGGTATTCGGAACGCGAAAAGCGATTATCGACGACTGGCTGCGGGTAACAAAATATTTGCCTCCCGGCTTTATATCCCAACTCTCGCTTTCAAAATGCTCGGTGTAGCCTTCGCTCTGAAGACGGCATTTTACATTTTCAACGGCATGAAAACAGCTTGGGCTCGATTCTATGAATTTGAGCATATCCTTGCCGCAGGCAATATACTGTGAATTACGTTTGACGCTCATTAAAGCAACTTCCTTTTGGTTATTTGTTAATAAATATTATATATGGATTGATATTGGATATCAAGCTTTGGGGAAAATAATAAATGCGGTAATAGCGGCTTTAGAAGTAATGCTCCATCAGACGGTCTGCCCATTGAGGTACTCTGGCGTCTTTTTTGCAATCGTATGCCGGATAATACGGCTTTATATCAAGTACGGGTGTGCCGTCTATCGCGTCAAGCCCGCGAACGGTCAATGTGTCATCGGTTACCGAAATTATCTCCACCGATGTAATGCCGATGTTGTTCGGCCGATCCTTTGCGCGCTGCGAGAATATTCCAACACACGGCATATCGCTTCGGTTTTGCGGATGGCGCCGAAGATGCCTATCGCGGCAGAATTCGGCCTCGTTGAGATGGTATATTATAATCGCATGGGAAAAATCCTCCAGACCCAAAAATCCGCCTATATATTCATCTTTCAGTATTATGCGGGAGATGTTTTCGCCCCACATTGTGTCCTTTTTTGTTTTTACGTTGGCAGAAACCGAAGCAATACTCTGCATCAGAATATCGGACATTCAAAGCACCTCCGATTTATTGATAGAATCAATTATCTCACCTATACACGCCTCAATATCCTTACCGCTGCAGTCAACGGTAATATCGGCATATTTTTCGTAAAGCGGAAGCCGCTGCACGATAAGCTCGTCAAGGCTGCAGCCCGGTTCCATAACGATGCCTCTTGTGGTTATGTTGGTAAGCCTTGCTTTAAGCTCGCCGGATGATACATAAAGATAAACGGTGATGCCGCTATTTTTCAGCGCGGACATTGCTTTATCGGAATATACGGCGCTGCCGCCGGTTGCGATTACATATCCCATTTTGTCAAAGGAAAGAATCGCTTGCTCCTCACGCTTCAAAAAATATTCGATACCGCGGCTGTCGATTATCTCCTGAAGCCGCATGCCTTCGCGCTGCTGAATAAGAATGTCCGTGTCTGTAAAATCAAGCCCAAGAGCCTTTGCAAGAAGAACTCCGAGCGTGCTTTTTCCTGCGCCGGACATTCCGATAAGTACGATGTTTTTCATTATCCGACACCTCCAACTAATATAATATTGACTTTGCCGCGGTTTTGTCAAGCGGCAATGAAAAAATAAAGCTCTCCTGTCGTATGCGTGACAGGGGAGCTTTTTGCAATATGTAAGCGTTTATTAAAGATTTTCGAGGGATTTTGCAAGAAATGCGCGGGTCTTGTCACTTTTCGGATTATTGAATATCTCGTCCGGGGTGCCCATTTCCTCGATAATTCCATCAGCCATATAGATGACCTTGTCGGCAACGTTTTTGGCAAACTCCATTTCGTGCGTGACAACTATCATCGTGCTGTCGGAACCCTTAAGGCCTTTGATTACCTTTAATACTTCGCCGGTAAGCTCCGGGTCAAGAGCGCTTGTGGGCTCGTCAAAGCACAGGATATCGGGATTGAGAGCGAGTGCACGGGCGATTGCGACACGCTGCTGCTGACCGCCGGAAAGCTGACAGGGATAGGAATCGAGCTTGTCGGAAAGTCCGACCCGCTCAATGAGCTTCTTTGCGTTGGTGTCAATTTCTTCGGGGGTACCGAGCTTGAGAAGCGACGGCGCAAGCGAAACATTCTTCAAAATGTTGTATTGAGGAAAGAGATTAAAATTCTGGAACACCAGTCCGAAATGAAGCCGCTTTGTGCGGATCTCGCTTTCGCGCATGGTTGTTTTGTCGGCGCAGTCAAGAAGCAGTTCGTCATTTACATAGATGCGGCCGGTATCGGGTGTTTCAAGAAAGTTAAGGCAGCGAAGCAGGGTCGTTTTGCCGCTTCCGGAGGATCCGATAATAGCAAGCACATCGCCCTTTTCGAGGGTAAAGGATATATCCCTTAAAACCTCTGACGAACCGAAATTTTTAGATATGTTTTCAACTTTTAATACAGACATAGCTTATCCCCTGTAATAGTTAAGTTTTTTCTCGATAAAGCCAAAGAGCAAGGTGAGCAGACCGTTGAATACAAGATAGAATACGCCGGTGAAGAAGAGCGGCCAGATAATGCCGTCACTCTTGATGTAAGCCTGACCGGCCCATATAATCTCGTAAACGGCGATAACACGCGAAAGCGAGGTATCCTTTACAAGAGTGATTATTTCGTTGCTCATCGGCGGTATGATGCGTTTGACGACCTGCATCAGAACGATTTTGAAGAAAATCTGCGGCTTTGTCATGCCAAGAACCTGTCCGGCTTCATATTGACCCTTTGGAATGGATTCGATTCCGCCGCGGTAAATTTCCGAAAAGTAGCAGGCATAGTTGAGGATGAACGCAACGATAACGGCGATGAAACGGCCTTCGTTGCCCTGTCCCCAAAAATTATTGTCAAATATAAGACCGGGGCCGTAGTATATTGCGATTAGCTGGAGCATGAGCGGAGTTCCGCGCACGACCCATACTATTGTGCGTACAAGATAGCGAAGCGGCTTGAATTTGCTCATCGAGCCGAAGGCTATGATAAGACCGATCGGCAAAGCACCCAGAAGGGTAAGTATGAATATATGCAGCGTTTGAAAAAAGCCTTCCAACAAAGCCTGCATTACCGTTTCAAACATTAAAAATCAATCCTTATAATTATTATAAAAATAGGCAGGCAGAGAGGGAATATAGACTCTCTGCCTGTAGGTTTTGCAAGTTAGGATTTTGCCGCGGTAAATTACTGAGCGATAAGGGATTCCTGAACGCCATACTCTTCGGCGACCTTCTGCATGCTGCCGTCAGCATAGGACTTTGCGAAGAAATCGTTGAGAGCTTCGGCAAGATCGGAGCCCTTTCTGAAGCCGACACCGTACTTTTCGCTGTTGAGGGAAACGGTATAGGTAAGGTCTTCGTAGCTTGTGCCTTCACCGATCATAGCGCCGGCCATGAGAAGGTCGATAACGCATGCATCGGAAGTACCGGCGGAAACCTCCATAAGAGCGTCAGCCTGAGTAAGAACCGATGTGTGCTCATAACCGAGCTCAACGACCATATCCTCACCGGCGGAACCGGCTTCAACAGCAAAGTTGAGGGAAGCAAGGCTTTCCTTGGTGCTGTACTGGTCAGCCTTGTCAGCGGGAACAACAACGACCTGTGCGTTATCGCAGTAGGGGTTGGATGTTTCCATAGCCTTCATAACGTCCTCGCGGAGGGTCATGCCGTTCCAAACGCAGTCGATGTTCTTGGAATTGAGCTCAAGAACCTTGTTGTCCCAGTCGATAACGATGAACTCAACGTCAACGCCCAGCTCTTTTGCAAAAGCCTTGGCCATGTCGGCGTCAAAACCGACCCATTCGCCGTTTTCCTGATAATCCATCGGTGCGAACTCGGTGATACCAACGATAAGGGTGCCCTTTTCCTTTACATACTCCATGTCGGTAGCAGAGGAATCTGCGGTGTCGCCGCATCCTGCAAAGCAGAAAGCGAGCATCATAACGGCAAGAAGTGCAGCAATGATCTTTTTCATAATTTGTCGATCTCCTTTTTTGTTTTATAAAATCTAAAGCTTGACAGAATTATACTTCACTTCGCTGATGTTGTAAAGCGTTTTTCGGGCTTTTTTTTATTATTGTAAATTATGCCCAACAACCAATTTGCTTTATTTTTTTATTTAAAGAAAGTGACAACACAATATAATGAAAATATATATAAGAAAAGCTGCCGTATGCACAAAAAGCATTCCGGCGGCTTAATTTGTTATGTAATCTTTATTGTCCTGCGGCAAGCTTGAGCGCAGCCTGTGCTGCCGAACCGGCATCGGACGAATATGCATCGGCACCTATCGTATCGGCAAATTCCTGCGTAACGGGTGCGCCGCCGACCATGACCTTTACCTTGTCGCGAAGCCCTTTCTGAACAAGAAGCTCGATGGTCTCCTTCTGGTATTTCATAGTGGTCGTAAGCAATGCGGACATCGCAAGGATCTGTGCGTCGTTTTCGACAACGGCATCGCAGAACTGTTCGGGGGAAACCTCGCTTCCAAGGTCGATAACCTTGAAGCCGGCACCCTGAAGCATTATGCTGACAAGATTTTTGCCAATATCGTGCTAGTCACCGAAAACGGTTCCGATAACGGCCGTTCCCGAAGCGCCAAGTCCGCCCTCGACCATAAGGGGACGAAGAATATCGAGCGCCTGATTAAAGGATTGGGCGCACCGCATAACCTCGGGCATAAAATATTCGTTATTTTTAAATTTGTCGCCAACTTCCGACATAGCCGGAAGCAGGGAACGGTTTAAAATATCCTCGGCGCCGATCCCTTCTTCAAGCGATTCGTTGATAAGCGGAAGAAGCTGACGTGCTCTGCCTTTGAGAAGACTCTGATACATACCATCAAAATTTGCCATAGTCTGATTTAAAGCCCAAAATATGGGCCTTGCTCCTCTCTGTAATTATTTTATGCCTTGCAGAAGATAATATATACAGCTATATATGACCTGTTTGTTTTTTTGCGAATAAAAACGCATTAATTATTATTTTAGCATCTTTGTAAATGTTTGTAAATAGCAAATGACATGATGAGATAAACATAATTGAAAATCCAAATATTCGCTGTATTGCGGCGGATTTGTCAACATAACCGATGCTTTGTGTGAGCAAATTATAATCGGGCGTCGGGCGGCATCCCTGCGCTCGCAAAAATATATAGAAAGGAGTGATCCGAATTGATAATCAATGCAAAAAGGATAACGGCTTTGCTGGCGGTGTCTCTGTTGCTTTCTCTTATTTGCGGATTCTTTTCGATGGCCGCGATGCAGTCGCTGCCCGACAGCATATCTGTATCCGAAGAAAGCCAGATGCATATCGAATCCATACCCTATGTCAGTATAGAGGCGGACGATGATGATGCGGTTGCTGCATCGGCGGCTGTCGGCACGGGCTATCGTGCGCAGGTAAAGCTGCTTGGCATCATACCGATAAAAAACATCGACGTAAAGGTAGTTGATAAAAGACAGGTCGTGCTTTGCGGAACTCCTTTTGGAATAAAGATATGGACAAAAGGAGTTGTTGTAATAGGCACCAACAGGATAGATACCCTTTCCGGAAGCGTCAATCCCGGCGAGGATGCAGGTATATGCGTGGGCGATATAATAGAATGCGTTAATGGGGTAGAGGTCAAAACGACCGATGATTTAACAAAATTCATTGAAAAATCACAGGGCAGCGCCGTCACGCTTACCATCGTAAGGGAGGGCAAACGATCTTCGGTAAGTCTTACTCCGTCATATTCGCAGACCGACGGCGCATACAGAGCCGGTCTGTGGGTGCGCGACAGCACGGCAGGCATAGGTATCCTTACCTATATTGATCCCGGTACCGGATATTTCGGCGGTCTTGGTCACGCTATATGTGATTCTTCAAGCGGAGTGGTGCTTCCGGTGGGCAACGGGAGTATCTGCGATGTAAGTCTTACCGGGGTGCAGAAGGGTGTAAGCGGTACTCCGGGCGAGCTGACCGGCTTTTTGGGAGAAAAATCCCTTGGCAGACTGATTAAAAATGACGAAACAGGTGTCTACGGTATATATGATATGCCTTATCCGACGCAGGATACCGTAAGCGTTGCTATGAAACAGCAGGTAAAAAAAGGCAGAGCGCAGATGCTTACCACCCTTCCGGGGAAAACGGAGCCCGAACTGTATGACGTAGAAATCGAAAAAATAAATTATGACGATGATGTTCCCACAAGAAATATGGTAATCAAAGTTACCGATGAAAGATTACTTGACATAACCGGCGGCATTGTACAGGGGATGAGCGGCAGCCCCTTGATCCAGGACGGACAACTGATCGGCGCTGTGACCCATGTCTTCGTAAACGACCCGACGAAAGGGTACGGGATATTTATTGAGAATATGCTGGATGAAGCAGGATAAGTAAAATGAAAGCGTGGGTGCGAGCCCACGCTTTTTTCTGTACAAATCGATTTTCGTTTGGTATGATATATAAAGGAGGGGTTTTATGTTGACTGAAAACAGTATATTTGCAATTCGCGAACCTGAAAAGCAATTATATGATTCCAGGCGGTGTAGATGTGGATTAACGCCGGAAATAATCGATTACGAAATGCAGTTTTTTCACAGTAATACAGAACTTCAGATCCATCATCTAACACAAGACGGACTGGAGCATTTTGTATCAAAATATGGTTCTACCTACAGGACATTATATTTTTATTTTAGCAGTGACATACGCGATTTTTCGCCGTTAGCCGATCTGAAAGGTTTGGAAGCGGTGCGAATAGAGTGGTGCAGAAATACGGACAAGCTGTGGGATATGTCATTAAACAGTTCGCTAAAAGTTATAAGTATTGATTGCGCAAAGAGGGTCATAGCAAATCCAATGCAACTTCAAACATCTTCAACGTTGGAAGAAATTCGTTTTTGGGGTGGTGACTTCGATAACAAACATACATTGGAATCCCTATCATGTTTTCGTGGAATGAAATCCCTGAAACGAATCGATTTGAATGATATAAAACTTAAAACCAAAAATCTGGATATTCTTTCTTCACTTCCGCAGATAGGGGAATTTAATTTTGATGCAGGTATGCTGACTACGGAAGAAATCGCATGGATATGCGCAAAATACCCACACATCCGTGGAGATTGTCTTGGCGTATACACAACAAATGAAGTTACATGCCTGAATGATATTAGAATCTGTGGCTTTCGTAAGCCCGGTTTGGATTTGCCAAAAGATCAAAAGCGGCTGGACAAGTACGTTGCCGAGTTTAACGCCTTGGTGGAAAAATATCGCAATGAGCCATAATTTAGTCTGTATCATTGATTTATCCAAGTCTTCATAAGCGATACGAAAAAAGGCTACGGGGATAATTAAATAAAAGACAGGAGGGGATAGTAATGCAGACTGCAGAAAGTGTGAAGCCAATATCCGGTGAAATGCGTGCAAGGATGGAACAGTATCGCATACAGCTTTTGGATGCCGGTATGTTGGAACCGACTAAAATAGAATCATCTGATTGGCATTGGCTTTTTTATAAGCCGGCAACAGCCCTGACTGCTTTTGTTGTAAATCTGCACGGAAGCGATTGCTGCATTGAAGTTACATATGGCTATGTTTCGACTGCCTTTACTCGGATGGCAGGTGATAAAAATGCACTGATAGAACGGGGCGTTTCGGATGAGGATATCACGATCCGGGAGAAGATTGTCATTCGAGGCAAAGCTGATGAGGAAATAGCCGGCTGCCGGATCGGCGAAATGTATAGCAGGTATTTGACAACGGAAAAGGATGATTTACTTACCTGTGCAAAAGCAAAACGCAAAGAATTCATACAGCAGATTGCCGCTAAATTAAAACCGTTGGGGTTCAAGAAACGATCAAATACATGGACGCGAGCGTTAGAACTTGAATACTATCTGATGTTCAATGTACAGAAGTCCGATTTTTCTGATGAATACTATTTCAATGTCTACATCGGCAAAAACGGCACAATTGATTATGGGGACTGTTATTACACCAGAGTTTTTCCGGATGGTATGTGTCCTATGGATTGGCAGGCATTGAGTCAGAAGGAATTTGATTTCTTTCTCGAACATACTGTTGTTCCTGCTTTGCATCAGATCATCAACACGCCTTTAATTGAATTGGGTAAGCTTCCTTCTATATGGTCTTGCTGTTATTGTGATCGGCATAAATGCGAACGATGCTGGGTTGAAAAGAATCTTCGAGAAGGAAAAATCAACTAAAGCATTGTTTAGAAGTTTGCATTTGTTATTTCATAATAGCTGATGTTATAACCAAGGAAAATTGCAGAAATTAAAATCTTCACAATTAAGGATAATTGTGAAGAAATAAAGCACTTTGGTGGTGATTTAGTGAATAAAAGAATTGAAGAAGAGTTTGTGAAAAATTATATCGTATCAAGCAAACGTGACCGCCTTCTTTTTGAACTGCATGGTAAAAAACGAATTGAAGGTATTGGCAGGTTCTGCCATTGTGCAGATGGTTTTTTTATTGAATCGGCAATAAAGCTATCCGGAAAACATATAACAGATGAGCTGCAGAAAGCGATTAAAAAATCCAAAGAAAATAAGTGTTATATTATTTCGTTTTATGAAGATATCGATGGAACAGAAATTGGTAAAAATGAAGTTCTGGATGCAATTATAGGCAGAGGAATGCCATCAATAGCTGTATTTGATGATTTTGCAATTTTGGAAACCGAACAGGAACAAGGAGCTGCAATGAAGTTTTTGCTCCAGAGGCAAGATTAATAATCATGATTATCAGTTGAAGTATTACGGAGATGTTGTTATGAAGCTGAGAAAAGCATCGGTTGAGGACAGCAAATTAATCCGGAAGATGCAGACAGAAGCCTTTGCGGAGCTTTTGGCAAAATATCGGGATTATGATACAAATCCCGGTAATGAATCTGCGGAAAAAATTAGATTGAAAATACAGCAGCCGTTTACCTATTATTATTTTATTGAGCAGGGGGAGGATGTTGTCGGTGCTATCAGAATCGTTGATATGAAGGATGGCAGCCGAAAAAGGATATCGCCGCTCTTTATTATGCCTGCGTATAGAAATAAAGGTTATGCACAATCGGCGATCAGGGAGGCCGAGCGGCTTCATGGACAGGATAACTGGAAACTGGCCACGATCTTGCAGGAGGATGCAAACTGCTGGTTGTATGAAAAAATGGGATATCAAAAGACAGGCCGGACAGAGATTATAAACGACCGCATGACAATAGTTCATTACGAAAAGAATTAGTTTATTTGAATTTTGCGTGTTTAATTTATTGATGAAAAGCGAGTGATGCCAAATGTTCAAAAGATATAGAATAAAAAAGACAATCGAGCGGATAGAGTATATGGAGCGCCTGTTTGATGAAGTATCAAATGCTGTTGCGGCTGATGGCGATCGTGTGCTTCGTGACGCCGCAATAAAAGAAAAGGTAAAGATCCTTACCCGATATTACGATAACGGGCAGTGGTTAAAGGATTACAAATGTGACGAAAGGGGCGAGCTGCCGCCGGGGCTCAAGCGCGGTATTTTATCCGAGGATGGTATGTATAATTTGCTTTGCGATATCGAGCAGATGGCGTCAGAAGATGATATTCAATATAATGAAGAATAATATAATAGCCCTATTCCGGCAGCCATACACAAGATGTGTGGCTGCTTTTTTGTAAAAAATACAGTCGTTATCCGTTTTCGATAATATTTTTCAATAATTTACATGAGGTTACTTAATTTTCTTCCATAACCTATCCTTTTTCGACAGGCTCTATGGTTTTATCGACAGATAGAGTGACATAACAACACAATATCTTGGGATATGACAAAATATAAAACCAACATCTTGAGAATTTTTTTGAAAAAGGTATTGCCAAAAATTGGGAATCGTGTTATGATAGTGACACCGAGAAAAGAATTGGAGGAAATAAAAAATGGAACGTAAAATCAAGGCAATTATTACCGACGAGTCGGACGAGCTGTATGCGGCATGTGCTGCCGTGCTTGGCGATTACGGAGTTGAGCTTATATCAGTACCGAGGGATGGAGCGAAACTCCTTGAATATGTCAAAGCAAATCAGCCCGATGCGATTATTGTCGATGCATTTCTGCACGGTATAGACGGCATAAGCTGTGTGCGAGAGATCGACGTAATGAGCGGCGAATCGCGTCCGGCGATAATCGTGATGTCCGGATTTTCAAGCCCGCGGCTGGAGCGTGAAGCTATCGAGGCCGGTGCGGATATGTTTATCCGCAGACCGTTCGATTTTGCAAAACTGGGACTTAAGCTTCATGAGCTTACAAGAAGCTCCGGTATCGGCGCAAGAAAGAAGCAGAGTACCCATCGGCAGGACGGTCTTGAGATTACCGTAACCGACATTATTCATCAGATAGGCGTTCCGGCACATATCAAGGGCTACCATTATTTACGATACGCCATCATCACAGCGGTGGAAAATCCCGATATTATCAATGCCGTGACAAAGCAGCTTTATCCGTGTGTTGCAAAGCGCTTTGATACAACTCCGTCAAGGGTGGAGCGCGCTATCCGCCACGCGATCGAGGTTGCCTGGGACAGAGGAGATGTTGAGATACTCAATTCCTATTTTGGCTATAC
>JAGBFS010000152.1 GCA_017936365.1 Clostridia bacterium | reverse complement strand
GGAAAAATGAGCGTAAAGCCCGATTATGTGGTGATTTCCATGACGATCGAGGCTAAAGACAAGAAATACGACGAAGCGATGAAAATACTGTCTGACAAGATTGATCGGATGCAGGCTTCGATAAAAGCCGCAGGATTTGCGAAGGACAGCTTGAAGACAACAAGCTTTAATGTAGATACTGATTATAGTTACGTAAGCAGAAAAAATGTTGCCGAACGGGTCTTTAATGGATATGACTGCACGACAGAGGCGAAAATAGAATTTGATTTTGAGCCGGAAACGCTTGCAAAGGCTATCTCCGCAATAACAGAAAGCCTTGCAGACGCGCAGTTCAATATAATGTTTACAGTAAAGGATAAAGATGCCGTAAAGGGCGAGCTGCTTGCAAAAGCGGCAGAAAATGCAAAAAAGAGCGCAGAAATACTCTGCCGTGCATCGGGAGCGAAGCTTGGAAAGCTTGTGTCAATTAACTATAACTGGAATGAGGCACATATATTTACCACGGTCAATTACAGGATGTTTGACGAATATGGTACCGTGCCGATGAGATGCGAGGCTAAAATGGCAGATATATCCCCCGATGACATAGATCTTAGCGACAGCGCGGCGTTTGTATGGGAGATAGAATAGGCGGCAAAATAATAATATTGGTTTAGAAAAAATTCAAGCCGGCGGAGGACTGACTGCAAATGAGTCAGAGCCTTCGCCGGCTTTTAAAATTCTATAATTTAGTTTTGAGTGATTAATTGTACGGCTTCAATTTCACGTTATGCGGTGACCGCTTCGGGCTCTTCTTCCGTTTTTTCGCCGACAAGGTCAAGCTCTTTCCATTTGCCGCGTCTGAATCTTCCGATAAGGATAAATCCTCTTACGACCTCGTCAACGGTCATTGCGATCCATATACCGATAAGTCCCAAATCAAACACGATGCCAAGAATATAGCCCAATGATACCGAAACGCACCAAGAAAATGCAATACTCATAATGGTTGGGAATTTTACATCGCCGGCGGCCTGAAGCGCGCGAACCATTGTAATGTTGCAGGCTCTTCCGAATTCAAGGATAATCTCAACAGCAAAGACCTGTTTGCCAAGCCGCAGAACCTCGGGGTTTTTGGTGAAGATACCGAGAACCTGGTCGGAGAAGAAGTAAAGAAGTATTGTAAGTCCGACCGATGAGATAATCGCCATGCGCAAGGTTTTCCAGACACAGCTTTCGGATTCCTTGATATTCTTTGCTCCGAGATGATAACCGACAACGACCTGCATAGCCTGCGAAACGGCGCTTGTAAAAAGGTAGGCAAGAGCTACGATAAGATAAACATATATTTTTGCGTTGACCGCGTTGTTGCCCATGGTGTTGATGAAACTCATGATTATGAGCTGGGAGCTGTCGTAGGAAAGGGCTTCGCCGGCGGCGGGAATGCCGATTTTGAGCATCTTTACAAGATGGCGCATCGGGCGGCCGGTGCGCAGCTTTGACCAGTGGATGCGGCCGATTCTTATACGGAACATGATAATTATGATTATCATGCCGATCAATCGGCTGACGGAGGTCGATACGGCAACACCGATGACGCCCCAGTCAAGAAGGTAAAGTGCGGCAAAGTTTCCGCCGATATTGAGAACGTTGATAACGATAGAAATGATCAGCGCGTCCTTCATATATGCGTTGCTTCGCAGGAAGGAGGAATAGGTGGTGATTACCGCCTGAGTGATGACCGTACCGCCGGTAATGGTCAGGTACTGGGTCGCATAATCGATCGTAGAGCCGGTGCTGACGCGCATCAGAGCGAAAAGCTCGCGGCTCCAGAAAAGGCACAAAACGCTGATGATAACACCGATAATTAAATTGAATATAAGTGCAAGCGGATAAATTGTCTTTTCGGCGTGAGTGTCTTTTGCGCCCTTGTACTGTGTTATCATTATGGTCGACGCCGTTCCGAGAATGGTGAAGAACAGCATCAGCACCCATGATACCTGATTTGCATTTCCGACCGCCGCGACAGCGTCTTCGGAATAATTGCTCAGCATTATCTGGTCGATATCGTGAACCAGTATAACAAGCAGTGTTTCAAAAAAGAGAGGTATCGTCAGGCGGAATAGATTATATTTTTTATCAGCAAGTGTCTTCTGTTTCATACACGGATGCTCCTAATTAAAATGCTTAAAAGATTATACACCCGTAATCAAATTAATGAAAGTCCTTTTTTTTAAGCAATAGATAAAAATTAATTATTTAATGTAGTTTTTTTATTGCGCTTAAGTAATGGCTTTTTAAAAATGGCTTCGGTAAAGAATAAAATATGGTCGAAGCTGTCGGTAACAAAAAGCATTATGACCGCGTATATAAAACAAATCATACCGCCGCCGAAAGCGATGCGCCAAAGATTCGGAACATAGGAAAGGTCTATGAAGCGCTCCGTTCCGATTACTGCGGCTGCTGCAATAGCGGTACAAACGAGAGGGCGCAGAAGCCATGCGTTCCACATGAATTTTATCTTTGCGACCTTCATCAGACGAGCGATGCTGAGCAGCGAGGTCAGCAGGTTGCTTACAACCATTACCGCGAGAAAACCCGCCATGCCGAATCGAGGAACAAGCACGATGGTGAGTATTATGCGTATGACCGAATCGGCGATGTTGTAGCGAAGCGAGCTCATCTGTTCGCCAAGCCCCTTCAATATCCCGGCGACTACGCTTTCCACATACATAAGCGGCATTAAAGGCGCAAGACACCGCATTATCCAGCCGACCTCCGGCTCGTCATATACCAGTACCGCAAGTTCGGTGGGATATATCATAAATATAGCGACGATTGGAACCGAAAGGGAAAAGGTGATGCCGAGCGATCGGCGAACAGCGCTTTGCACGCCTTTGGTTTTGCCCAATGCCTGAGCTTCGGAAAGCTCCGGTATAAGCAGGGTCGAAAAGGCGGTCAGCAGCGTGGAGGGAAATAATATCAGCGGCATAGCCATTCCGCGCAGCATACCGAAAAGCTCGAGGGCTTTTGCACGAGATATTAGATATCTTGTAAGGCAGTCGGGAACCAGTATGCTTTCGATGGTGCGAAGCAGGGTTGTAAGATAGTGCGATGT
>JAGBFS010000012.1 GCA_017936365.1 Clostridia bacterium | reverse complement strand
ATTGCCAGAGATGAGCATACGGGGGAAGTGTTATTGCGGGTGCTCGCGGATACGATGCCGACGGAGCGGGCGAGAACCGTTGCGCCCACGCTGGAGGATTATTATCTGCACGTCTTTGGCGATGCTTCTGGAACGTAAAATTATTGCAACACGATTAATACCTCAGTGTATTCGCACGTAAATAATGATACACAAAAATATTCGCTCGATTATGAGAAACTGACTTAAATAAGGAATGTTTCCATCACAGTCACAGAAAAGCACCTCGGTATAATATCTTACGAAAGCAGGTTCTTCAAGAAGTAATGTGAAAGAAATGCGGCGGGACTCCCGAGGAAGTCCCGCCGCATGCGTCATTTATGCTTTCGGTTTATATATCCTGTTCCTGTTTTCGCCTTCAGAAGCTAAAATGCCTTCATCAATCATTTCAGCAAGCAAGCGCCGCGCCCGCGCATCTTTAACGCCGAGAAGCTCCGCAATCTCTGATGTTTTTACGACAGTATGCTCGGTCAGATATCCGGTAATTACCTGCTTTTGAATAGATGATTTTGTTTTTGAAGATTTATCGCTACTTTTTATCGCTACTTTGTTATCGCTACTTTCGCTGATAAGTAGCGATAACGTGATCCGGTCCGGTTCAAAGCTTTCGGTAATAACCGGAGCGGGCCAGCCTTGCTTCTTCCATACGCTGAAGATATTCGGTATGCCGCTGCCGGAACGCTCGCCGATATCGATCAGATTGAACATCTTAATCAGCGTGCTGTTTCGCGGGTCGGAAACGCCGCCGCTCTTAGCGGTTTCCACGTCAATGCGGAATCCGCCTGGGTTGGAGAGCGTGATAACATCCTTTTTCTTAACGATAACAAGCCCCTGTCTGCCGTAGTAATCGGCATTGATCAGGCAGTTGGCGAGAGCTTCCCGAAGAGCCTTATGAACCGGCGTGTCATCGATACGGTCGCCGCCCTCCATTTTGAACGGGATCTTGATATCCTGCGCGATTTTGTTGTAAACACGGAAATAGAAATCGTAGATATTTCCGCTCCAATCGCCGGAGGTTGAAACAATACGGTCCGTCCATCGGGTACTCGGATCCATGTGCTCCTGATAATCGAGGAAATATGTGGGGAATTCCTTCACAATCTCGTATTCATAGCCGAACATCAGCAGTCCTGCGGCAGTGGGATGCATCTTGCCGTCGCTGCTTCTGCCGACAGCACCGAGCTTATAGAGAAACTCAACATCCTCAAGCTCTTCCCAAACGTGTCCGGGGCGGTAGGTTTTCATGCGGATGCGGTAGCGCTTGACACTGTCATAGTCGAACACATCAAGCCCCATTTCTTCAAGGACCGCCATATCCTGCGACTTTATTGCCGCATCACGCAGCATTGCCTGCACTTCTTCTTTGGTGCATTTATAGTCACCTTCACCATTTCTACGATAGCTTCCGGAAAGCGGATTCCCATCAACAAAGACCGGTTTATCCGCACGATGCGCACGAGGAACACGGATGGCGACAATACGTTTGCCGTCAACATTTTCAATGGTTACATCTTTATCGGAAAGGATATTTACGCTGACCTTGTTCACATTATTGGCAATATCCCAGAAGTCCTTGACCAGCTTCTCCGGATCGGGAAGCTCCACGGGATGCAGGGGACTTATCGGGATACTCTTCAACACCGAGCAGAATGATGCCGCCAAGGGTATTGGCAAACGCAGAATAGGTTTCCCAAATGCTTTTCGGAAGACCGCCAACAGCTTTCTTTGCTTCGATCCGGTTGTTTTCCTTGTATTTCTCAATATTGGCAAAGTCGATCATTCTGTCACCTCATGCTGTTTTGTGTTGTTATCGGGGACGATCTCCATAATATCTCCGATCTGACAGTTCAGCGCAACGCATATTTTCACGAGCACGTCGGATGTAACTGTCGTGCCGTCCCTACCCATTTTCGTAATGGTGGCAAGACTGAGTCCGGCTCGTTCGGCAAGCTCTCTCTTCTTCATGTTCCGGTCGATCAGGAGCTTGAATAACGGTTTATAGCTTGCAGCCATTGTCGGTCACCTCATCTCACTCATTCAAACAATATCACTGCTTATATTATAGCACATAACCATTCAAAAATCAACACAGCCGTAAAAATATTCGTGCGATCGTGGAAATGATAACTTTTTCTTAATTCTGCAAATTACCACCGATTCTCTCTGGAGTATTACCGGTGTTTCGATATAATGTGTGTAGCAAACGAAAATACATCCACTGAAAGGAGCAAAACATGGCACAGGCTAATCGCACGCGAACTTACCAACAGAGGAGTTCCCACCAAGGGCGGTAAAGAGAAATGGAAATCCTCAAAGGTTTCCTATATGCTGACCAACGAGCGGTACATCGGTGACTGCTTCTATCAGAAAACATACCGAGATACTACGGTACCGTTCAAGCAGTCGAAGAATCGCGGCGAGGAGGACAAGTACTACGCCGAAGGTACTCACCAAGGTATCATCGACAAAGAAATCTATGAAAAGGTACAAGATCTGCTCGGGCGAAGAAAAGAGCAGTTCAATAAAACCACAACGCTGAATGTGTACCCTCTGACAAGCAAAATTCGCTGTGCGGAATGCGGTACATACTTTCACCGGAAGGTCCAGACGGGATGCGTGAAATGGGTATGCGCCAAGCATGAAACCGAT
>JAGBFS010000151.1 GCA_017936365.1 Clostridia bacterium | reverse complement strand
TATTGCCGCCGTACCCGTGGGACTGACCAAGCACCGCGAGGGACTTTGCCCGCTTCGCGGCTTTACCCCGGAGGACGCCGGCATGGTTATAGATATGTGTGAAAGCTACGGTATGAAGGCGATGGAGAGCTTTCAGAATACCATGATATGGGCGGCCGATGAATTTTATCTTAAAGCCGGAAGACCGCTTCCTCACGCGCAGTATTATGCCGAATTTCCGCAGCTCGAAAACGGCGTGGGACTGGTTGCGCTTTTGCGCGATGAGTTCAAAAATGCCATGGAGGATGCCGAGGGCGATGACCTGCCGCATGATGGAACGATAGCGACGGGCGTTTCGGCGGCGCCTATTCTTTCCGCAATGCTTGACGAAGCAGGCAAAAAGTGGCATAATAATAAATGGCGTGTTTGTGAGATAAAGAACGAATTTTTCGGCGACTCAATAACCGTTGCCGGGCTTGTCACCGGCGGTGATCTGATAGCACAGCTCAAAGGGCGTGATATTGGCGGCCGTCTGCTTATCCCGGCGGTAATGCTCCGACGTGAGGGCGACCTTTTCCTTGACGGAAAATCGATAGATGATATTGAAAAGGAGCTTGCGGTCGAGGTGGTAGTTGTGCCGAATGATGGTTATGAACTTCTTGACGCGCTTCTTGGAATTTAATACAGAGGTAATAAACAGGAAATATAATTTTCTCGAATCTTGAAAGGAGAGATGTTTTTGGCGCCGCATTGCCAAAAACACAGGGAACAAAATTGGCAAAACCGATAATTGCGATAGTGGGTCGTCCGAACGTCGGAAAATCGACCCTTTTCAATAAGCTTACCGGAACCCGGCTTGCGATAGTCGAGGATACTCCCGGTGTAACGCGCGACCGTATATATGGCGAGAGCGAATGGAGAAGCCGCCCCTTTACCGTTATCGATACGGGCGGTATCGAACCCTATTCCGAGGATATCATCCTCAGCCACATGCGTCATCAGGCACAGCTCGCCATCGATTCGGCCGATGTAATAATACTTGTTACCGATCTGCGCTGCGGCGTTGTTGCGACCGATGAAGAGGTTGCCGCGATGCTTAAAAAGAGCGGCAGACCGGTGGTTCTTTGCGTCAATAAATGTGATGCGCTGGGCGATGTTCCGCCCGAGTTTTACGAATTCTACAATCTCGGTCTCGGTGATCCCATCGCCGTATCTTCGGCTCACGGTCACGGAACGGGCGACCTGCTCGACGCCGTTTTTGAATATATCCCCGAATCATCGTGGGAGGAGGAAGAGAGCGACAGCATAAAGGTAGCCGTTGTCGGCCGTCCGAATGCGGGAAAATCCTCGCTTGTCAACAGAATACTGGGTGAGGATCGTCTTATCGTATCCAATATCGCCGGCACGACCCGCGATGCTATCGATACGATGGTCGAAAAGGACGGCGATAAGTACGTTTTCATTGATACCGCCGGTATCAGGCGCAGGAGCAAGGTCACCGACGATATCGAAAAGTACAGCGTTATCCGCGCACAGGCGGCGATAGACCGCGCCGATGTGTGTATAATAATGATAGATGCAACCGAAGGCTTTGCCGAACAGGATGCCAAAATCGCCGGTCTTGCGCATAATCTCGGCAAGGCGAGCATCGTGGCGGTAAATAAATGGGACGCCATAGAAAAGGATACCATGACGATGAATGCCTTCCGCAAAAAGCTGGAGGAATCCTTCTCATTTATGGCGTATGTTCCGTTCGTGTTTATTTCGGCAAAAACCGGCCAGAGGGTGGACAGACTTTTCGAGCTTATCAAATTCGTAGCATCTCAGAACGCGATGAGAATATCCACCGGCACAATTAACGATGTCCTTGCCGACGCAACGGCAAGGGTGCAGCCGCCCTCCGATAAGGGCAAGCGGCTCAAGATATACTATATGACACAGGCTTCCACAAAGCCGCCGACATTTGTCTGCTTCTGCAACAATAAAGAGCTGTTTCATTTTTCGTATCAGCGTTATCTTGAAAACCGTATCCGCGAAACCTTTGGCATGGAGGGTACGCCCATCCGTTTTGTAATTCGCGAACGGTCGGATAAACAGTAAAATATTTTAGCTTCACGGAGTGATTTTTTAATGTCTGTAGTATTTGAAGCAATTCGTGCATACGGATTAGCCGCGCTTACCGGTTATCTGCTTGGCAGTATCAGCTTTGCAATAATATTCACATGGCTTTTTACAAAAAATGATGTGCGCGCATCGGGCAGCGGCAATGCCGGCGCGACCAATGTTTTCCGTACCGCCGGTATGATCCCCGGAATCTTTACCACATTTCTTGATATGGCAAAGGGTGCGCGCGATGCCGCACTGAAGCTGGCGTCTGCCTCTCTTGAAGAGCGCAACGCTGTTTTGCTGGC
>JAGBFS010000150.1 GCA_017936365.1 Clostridia bacterium | reverse complement strand
CCGCTCGGACGATTATATAATCGGCGAGCGCAAGGCACACAAAGCCGAAAACGAGTACAAACAGGCTCGTCGCCGCCATAAGTCCCACGTTGAAAAGCTGACGCTTTGCAATCTTTCTTGCAAGTATCATGTGGAACAGGTAATAGAGGAAATGGGTAACGACGGTGGTGTATGCCGCAGCGACATAGCTGCCGGTCATCTTAATGAAGATATAGTTGAGTACGACGTTCAGTACCGCGGCGAGGGTTGTGCCAAGCGCGATATAGCCGGTCTTTTTGTAATAATATTCGACGCCGACCGGCAGGGTGTAGATGAACGAGAAGAACATCGACATAACGATGGGTATAACGACATATTTGCTCGGAAGATATTCGCCGTTGCCCGCGCTCATAATAAAGACCAGCTCGGGCGAAATGACCATCAGCCCGACCGAAAGCACCGTTACCAGCAGCATATAGAGATTGGAGCTTTTTTTGATCTGCTGATAATTTTTCGCCTCCATCTGTTCAAAAAACCACGGCGACCACGCGGTATCGGTGGAGTTTGTTATAACATGAAGCAGCAGCGCGATATTGAACGCGAAGCTGTAAAGACCGGCGGCCGAATCGCCCACCATGCTCTTTATCATAATCCTGTCGAACTGTGAAAGGATTATCTGCGAAAGCTGATGCGGAACAAGCGGCAGCGCTATTTTAAGCCCGTATTTCCAGTACTGCTTTGATACCTTGGGCTTAGCCGCGCGGAATATCCGCCACAGCATATACGCCGACAGCGCAAGCAGCGGAATAACGCTTCCCAGCACCCTTCCCATATAGGGCGCGCCCTTGAAGCAGAAGATGATAAGCACGACCGAGAGCGCAACGCTTGAGAGGGAATAGATAAAGGATATCACAAGATATTCCTTGTATTTATACTGAACCGAAAGCATCGCGTTATAAAAATACAAAATGCAGTTGGCAAACGATTCCACCATTATCAGCACCACAAGCCACGGCGTTGCCATATCCATGACGCGCGACAGGGGCGATGCAAAACAGCACACCACACCCGATATCACAAGGCTGTTGACGATGGTAAGCAGCGCGAGGGACGAACAGAAATCGGCAAGCTTTTCGGGGAAATCAAAACGCGCGTTTTTGATCGAAGCCTGAAGCGCAAGGCCGAGTATTATCGTCACGATGCTGACGTATGATGCGAAGGTATTGTATATACCGTAATCGGCGGTCGAAAGAAGGCTTGAGAAAACGGGTATCGTAAGAAACGCGATACCGCGAATTAAGATATTGCCGACAGTATAGCCAATGCCGGCCTTGAGCGCCTTGCCGCCCGAACCGTTATTTTCCACTTTTAACCGATCATCTCTTTCCATATCA
Organism: Clostridia bacterium; assembly: GCA_017936365.1. Lineage (GTDB taxonomy): Bacteria > Bacillota > Clostridia > Oscillospirales > Acutalibacteraceae > SIG598. The sequence goes on along the minus strand of JAGBFS010000150.1, from coordinate 23,053 downwards.
TTGCGGCCGCGGCGAACGCCGAAAAAGCCGCGCATTACATTTACCAAAATAATCGTCTATATATTGTAACATATAATATCAATATTTGCAATTCAAATTTCCGCTTGCAAATATGTAAATAAGACTTTACTATATATTGCGCAATGTGTTATAATAATTTATAAATAATTCAACAAATATAATGTGCTTATCGCACGGAGGTCATACCTTGGAACACACCACAAAATCGGCATTTGTTGCCATTGTCGGCCGGCCAAATGTCGGCAAATCATCCATACTCAACGCTCTTATGGGGCAAAAGATCGCGATAGTCTCCCCCCGTCCGCAGACGACGCGCACCCGTATAATGGGCGTACTGACCGAAAATGACGTCCAGCTTGTCTTTACCGACACTCCCGGTCTGCACAAGCCGCGCACAAAGCTTGGCGAAGCGATGGTGCGCGCGGTGGACGAGGGAATATCGGGCGGCGATATGTGCGTTCTTGTGGTGGAGGAAAAGGGCGAAATCGCCCCGGCCGAGACCCAGCTTATCGAACAGTTTAGCAAAATGCATCTTCCGGCGATCCTTGTCATCAACAAAACCGACCGGCTTCGAAACAAGGAACTTCTTGCCGAGCGTATAGCGCAATACAGCGCGCTTTACGATTTTTCGGCCGTTGTGCCCCTGAGCGCATTGACGGGGGACGGCATGGACGCGCTCAAATCGGAGCTTTTCGCCATCGCCGAGCCGGGACCCCATTTTTTCCCCGACGACACCCTCACCGACCAGCCGGAGCGCGTCATAGTATCCGAGCTTATCCGCGAAAGCATGCTCAACCTGCTTTCCGATGAGATACCGCACGGAATCGCCGTCGACATCGAATCGATGAAGGAGCGCGCAGGCGGCGATATGTTCGACATAACCGCCACCATCTATTGCGAAAAGGATTCCCACAAGGGTATCATAATCGGCAAAAAGGGTGCGATGCTCAAAAAGATCGGCACCACCGCCCGTCAGGCCGCCGAGGGTTTCCTCTGCTGCCGCGTAAATCTTCAGCTCTGGGTCAAGGTGCGCGAGGATTGGCGGAATAAATTGGGCAGTCTTCGTATGTTCGGGCTTGATAATTCCGAAACCTTTTAATATATGAATATCACCACCGAGGGTATCGTATTAAAATCGACCCGTCTTGGCGGAACCGACCGCGTCTGCACCATAATGACCGAGGCTCACGGAGTCATCCGCGCATTTGCCAAAGGCGCACAGAATCCAAAAAACAAAAACGCCTCCTCTACGGCGCAGTTTTCCAGCGGTCAGTTCACCCTATATTATTCACACGACAAATACACCATAGACGAAGCAAGCTGCGGCCAGCCCTTTTTCGCGCTCCGAAGCGATATATGCGCCCTTGCGCTGGCGCAGTATCTTTGCGAGCTTTTTGCCGAGGTCGCGCGAACCGAAGAAAATGCACATGACGAGCTTCGGCTTCTTCGCGGTGCGCTCCATTATCTCTCGGCCGGCACGCGCCCCCATCTGCTTGTCAAATCGGCGGCCGAGATGCGGCTGCTCGCGTGGGAGGGCTATGCCCCCGACCTGCTCATGTGCCGCGAGTGCGGCTGCTTTGAATGTGACACGATGTATTTTATCCCATCCGCCGGTCAGCTTATATGCTCCGACTGCGCCGCACATTCCGGCGGTCATGTCACCGGCGCCGCGCTCGGCAAAGGTGCGCTGATGGCTCTTCGCCACACCGTCTACAGCGAGCTTGACAAGCTCTTTTCGTTCTCTCTCCCCGATTCGTCGCTTCTATCCTTATCCGCGGCGTGCGAGCAGTATGTAAAAGCCCAGCTTGACCGCGAATTTTCCACCCTCGGCTTTTACAAAGCCGTCGCTATGCAGGAAATACCGCAATAAAAAAACATAATATCCCTTTATCCTTTTGAAAGGAAAGATAACAAATGACATCTGCACAAAGCAGACACAACAAAATATTGGAGCTTGATAAAGTTCTTTCCATGCTCGCGGCCGAATGTTCATGTCAGGATACGGCTCAGCGCGCGCTGGAGCTGAAGCCCTCCTGCGATGCGGACGAGGTTCGCCAGCTTCTTTTGGAAAGCTGGGACGCCCATTCGCTCATCGGGCGTTACGGCTCGCCCTCTTTTGGCGGCGTCAGGAGCGTTTCCAACTCCCTGCGCCGGGCGCAGGCCGGCGGCGCGCTTTCAATGATCGAGCTTCTTCGCATAGCCGAGGTGCTTCGCATAATCCGTTCGCTGCGCGAATGGCGCGGAAAATGCGAAGGCACCGTCACAAGCTTCGATCCCCTTTTCATGTCGCTTTACCCCAACAAATTCCTTGAGGAAAAGATAACCTCCTCCATATTGTGCGAGGAGGAGATGAGCGACAACGCATCCCATGAGCTTGCCGAAATACGCAAAAAGAAGGGACGCGCCCAGACAAAGGTGCGCGACCTGCTTGATATGATGGTTCATTCGCAGACCTATCAGAAATATCTGCAGGATCCGATAGTAACCATCCGTTCGGGGCGTTTTGTCGTCCCGGTCAAATCCGAATGTCGTTCAAGTGTTCCGGGACTTGTTCACGATACCTCATCCTCCGGCGCGACCGTCTTTGTCGAACCGATGGCCGCCGTGGAGGCTAACAACGAGATAAAGGTGCTTGAAAGCCGCGAGGCGGCCGAGATAGAGCGTATCCTCTTCGAGCTTTCGGCGCAGGCCGGCGAATTTTCCGATTCCATCTGCTCCGGCTACGAAGTGCTGCTCCAGCTTGACCTTATATTTGCAAAGGCGCGGCTTGCCTACAACATGAAGGCCTCCCTGCCCGAGGTCAACGACGAGGGCATTATCCGCTTCAACAAGGCGCGCCATCCGCTTATCGACAAAAACAAGGTGGTCGCCACCGATATCCGTCTTGGCGGACATTTTGACACCCTTATGATAACCGGCCCCAACACCGGCGGCAAGACGGTCACACTCAAGACCATCGGACTGCTCACCCTTATGGCCGGGTGCGGACTGCTTCTGCCGGTATCGGACGAAAGCTGTGTTTCGGTTTTTGACCGCGTGCTTGCCGACATCGGTGATGAACAGTCCATCGAACAGTCGCTTTCCACCTTCTCTTCCCACATGAAGAACATCATTTCCATAATCGAAAGCACCGATTCAAAGACACTTATACTGCTTGACGAGCTTGGCGCAGGAACCGACCCGGTTGAGGGTGCGGCGCTTGCGACATCGATACTCGAAACCCTTCGCAGCCGCGGCGCAAAAATAGCCGCAACCACCCATTACGCCGAGCTTAAGGGCTTTGCGCTCAGCACTCCGGGGGTGGAAAACGCCTCCTGCGAATTCGATGTTACCACACTTCGTCCGACATACCGCCTGCTCATCGGCGCGCCCGGACGCTCCAACGCGTTCGCCATCAGCCAGCGGCTGGGTATACCGGAGGAGGTCGTAGACCGCGCAAGGGAGCTTGTATCCACCGATTCGGTAAAATTTGAAGAGGTTGTCGACGCTCTTGAAAAGAGCCGCCAGAGCATGGAGGCGGCCGAAGACGAAGCCCGCCGCCTGAAAATAGAGGCGCAAAGAGCAAAGGACGAAGCCGCAAAGCTTAAAAACACCGTCGAGCGCGACCGCGAGCGTATGCTTGAACAGGCGCGCGGCGAGGCGATGCGCATAGTATCGCAGGCAAAGGCACAGGCTCAGCAGCTCTCCGACGAGATTGACGTCATGCGAAAGGAGCTGAAAGCCGCCGCTTCGGCCGGTGCGGCGAGCGATGCAAAAAGCAAGCTGCGCCAGAAAATACGCAAGCTTGAAGACATCGCCGACCCCATCACCCAGCAGCAGCCGGACGAAGATTACGTTCTTCCGCGGCCGCTCAAAAAGGGCGATCCCGTTATGATAGCCGATATCGGCAAACGGGGCGTTGTCACAAAGGAGCCCGATTCCTCCGGCAATGTGGAGGTTCAGGCCGGCGCGATAAAGACCCGCGTAAAGCTTAAAAATCTTCGCCTTGTCGAAGGCTCGACCGTCACCGTCGGCGGCGTCAAGCCGCAGCAGCGCACAAACGAGAAAAAGATAGTAGCCGAGGCCGTTACCGAAATTGACGTGCGCGGAATGAACGTCGATGAAGCCTCCATCGAGATAGACAAGGTCATCGACAGCGCCGTTCTGCGCAATCTTGGCGAGCTTCGCATCATCCACGGCAAGGGCACCGGCGCACTTCGCGCAGGTCTTCATCAGCATTTCAGGCGTCATCCCAATATAAAAAGCTTCCGCCTTGGCGTCTACGGCGAGGGTGAGGCCGGCGTCACGATAATCGAGCTGAAATAATCCGCGCTTCATTCCCCCTTTTTTCAAAAAAGTACCCAGCGGCAAACGCATTTGCCGTGAAAATAAACAGCACAAAACATCCCACAAAACGAAAGGAATGATTTTGAAATGAACAACGAAGAAAAAATCATCGAATCGGAAGAAACCGCTATCCCTCTCGGCGGCGAAACCCCGGCTGTTCCCGAAGAGACACCGACCGAAATTGAGCCCGCAAAGGAAAATGAGCTCGCAAAGGAAAATGAGCTCGCAAAGGAAAACGAGCCCGCACCGGTCGTACTACTTTCCGATGACGATGACGCCGAAAAGAAGCCCAAAAAGCAGAAAAAGCCTACCAGCAAGGCGGTCAAGATTATCCGCGGCATACTCGTCACGGTGCTTGTCATCGTCCTTATCCTTGCGATAGCTGTCGGCGTTCTGGTTTTCCTTGCAACGCGCGACAATCTCCCGGCTGCTTCCAAAAACGAGCCGCCTGCATTCGCTTTCAGCATGGACATGGTCGAGATACATCTTTTCGAGGAATCGGACGCCACAGCGACCCTTACCGAAGCCGATATCAACTCGCTTCTGAACACCTTCAAAAAGACCTTCAACGAAAAGAACACCATGCTTTCAGTTGATGATCTCTTTGCAAAGATCGTCGGCGAAGACATCGAACTTTACGCCCGTGCCACGGTCAATGTATCCGGCATCGAGCTTACCTTCCCTGCAAAGGTCGTACTTACCCCGACATATCAGGAGCCCCATGTTGTCTGCTACGTCAAGTCTATCGACTGCGGCAGCCTCTCCCTCTTCCCCAACCTTATCGATCTGTTCACAAAAAATGCCGCCCTGCCTGAATATCTCAGCATACAGAACGGCAACATTTATTATGATGCTTCCACCCTCGACAAGATGATCGACGATATCATCAAGGAAAACGTCAGCTTCGGCGGCGGACTGCTCGGCTCGATAGTCGATGCCTCCATTGAGGATGTACGCGTCAGCGACGGCGCTTTAAGCGTTGATATCGGCGTTATCTGATGATATGCCCTGCTCTATGATCATCTGCATATAGGGCAGAACCTCAAACCCCATTTTTTCATAAAGCTTTACCGCGCGTTCGTTTTCGGGTTCCACCTCAAGACGGACGCGCGAAATATTTTTGCGCTCCTTCAAAAAGGCGAAAAACTCGCGTCCCAGTCCCTTTGAGCGGTATTCGGGAAGAACATAAAGCTCCTCCACCCATATAACCTGCCCTCCGGCCTCCTGCGAAAAGGTCTTTGCAAGAAGCGCATATCCCACAGGCTTTGAGTCCTGCTCAAAAATATATCCCTCGGCGTAATCGCGCGAGCGCATAAGCTCTGCCCATGTCGCCTCGCGGTAGGCGTCCGGGATATCGTGCATAACCGCGTCCGATGTATAAAAAGCCTTTGTCATCTTCAAAAAAAGCTCTCTGTCGGCTCCTTCTATCTCTCTTATCATGCCCTTATTATCTTCCTTTCGCAAAATACTTTTTCAGCGTTTGTCAGCGCCATCAAAGCATCATTTATTTTAGCTGTTCAAAATCCCCCGTCCCGGCTAAATTATGCCGTACACGAGGGATTTTTTTGTTTTATTTACGCCTCTGCCTCCGGCGCGATGGTGTTTTCGACGTCGGCTATCGCGGTGAATACCATTCTGCGAAGCAGAAGGTCATTCTCGCCATGCTCAACGGCATTTATGATGTCGGCGATCTCCTTGTCAAGCAGCTCCTTGTCGGGCTTTGCGCCCTTTGCGACAAAGATCTTTTCGTGCGAGGTCGTATCGACCGCCTCGTTTTCCTGAACAAGCTCCTCATAAAGCTTTTCGCCGGGACGCAGGCCGGTCACCTTAATCTCGATATCCTTGCCCGGTTCCAGACCGGAAAGTCTTACAAGGTCGCACGCAAGGTCATATATCTTTATCGGCCGACCCATATCAAGTATGAACACCTCGCCGCCCTTGGCGATAGTTCCGGCAGTAAGGACGAGCGATACCGCTTCGGGGATGGTCATAAAATAACGGGTGATATCCTTATGGGTAACGGTGATGGGGCCGCCTTCGGCGATCTGGCGCTTGAAGGTGGGGATAACGCTGCCGTTGGAGCCGAGAACGTTTCCGAAACGCACCGCCGCCATTTCGCAGCCGTTGCCGTTCATCGTCTGGACAAGCAGCTCGGCCATGCGCTTTGTCGCGCCCATGATATTTGTGGAGCGCACCGCTTTATCGGTGGAGATAAGCAAAAATCGCTTTGTGTGGTGCTTTATGCAGGTTTCGATAACGTTGCGCGTGCCGACAATATTGTTCTTTATCGCCTCGATGGGGTTGAGCTCCATCATCGGAACGTGCTTGTGCGCCGCGGCATGAAGCACCAGGTCGGGCGAATATTTTGCAAACACCGTATCAAGCCGCTTTACGTCGCGAACCGAGCCGACGACCAGCTCATACTGACGGGTGTCGAACTTCTCCTTAAGCTCGGCATCTATTTCAAAAAGTCCGTTTTCGTGGATGTCGAATATGATAAGCTTTCCGCAGCCGTGAGCCAGTACCTGACGGCATATCTCGCTTCCGATGGAGCCGGCGCCGCCGGTTACAAGAACCGTCTTGCCCTGAAGCAGGTCATAGACCTTTGTCATATCGGGCTGGATGCTGTCGCGGAAAAGAAGATCCTCGATCGATACGTCCTTGAGCGCGGCACGGTTGCCGACAAGGAAGCTGTCCACATCGACCGTATCGCGGAATATGCGCAGCTTCAAATTTGCCTCGCTGCACTTTTCGTATATTTCGGGAATGACCGACGGGTCGATGGACGGGATGGCAAGTATAGCCTCGGTCGCACGGTACTTTTTGGCAAGAGCCGCTATGTCATCGTCATTTCCTGCAACAGGTACGCCCGCTATGCGCAGACCGCGCTTTGATTTATCGCTGTCGACCGCCGCAACGGGATAGATGCCGTCCTCGTTGAGCGTTTCGCGCAGACGCTTTATTATCATAGCGCCGGTTTTGCCCGCGCCGATAACGATGGTTCTTGAATGGGTCTTGCTCTTGACATAGCCGACTATCAGCCAGCGCTTAAGACGCGGCGCAAGACGCACGCCCATGGTCAGCATAAGAACAAAGATGCAGTAGATGACCGTTATCGAGCCGGAAATGTGGAATCCGTCCATTCCGGGCAGACGGTCAAGCAGGTGGGTGTATTTGATTACAAGGAACACCGCGCCCGAAAACATCGCACAGAAAAACTGGCGGAAGGTCTCTTCGACCGAGATGTATTCAAGGATATTGACATAGCTTCCGACGATGGTGCCGGCAAGGACTATAGTCACGGCGGCGATGATGAAATGGACGCTGACAAAGTCCATATAATAGGACGGGATATGTCCCTCAAACCGCAGCCATATAGCGGCAAAGATCGCCGCGATGCTCAAGACCGCATCGCTTATAACGTAAATTATCTGGTGTCTTCTGATACCCATTTGACCTTTCCTTTCCTGCAGCCGTCACGGCAGACACGCCGCACGACGCAAAACACGGACGAAATTGATGTTTCAAATATTATTCTGCTTCCTCATCCTTATGCTGTGCGCCTTCGACAACGCCGTCGCTGCGAAGCACCGCACCTATCGTACCGAAAAAGCATTTGAGGTCGAATCCAAAGCTTATTTTTTCCGCATATTCGCCGTCATATCCGGCCTTTATTTCATCGGGCAGCTCATCGCGTCCGTTTATCTGTGCCCATCCGGTAAGACCCGGACGAAGCGCGGCCGAACCGTTCTTCTCTCTCATCTCAAGAAGCTCGGTCTGGTTTGCAAGAGCCGGACGCGGGCCGATTATCGACATCTGTCCGGCGATTATGTTGAGAAGCTGGGGAAGCTCGTCAATGCTTGTCTTGCGGATAAATTTGCCGACACCGGTTATAAATGCATCGGGATTTTCAAGCATCGCCGTGGGCATATCCTTCGGCGTATCTATCCTCATCGAACGGAATTTGAGTATTCGGAAAAGCTTTCCGTTTCTTCCGACACGCTGCTGTTTGAAAAGCACGGGACCTTTCGACGTCACCTTTATAAGAATGGCAACGACGATCATCACCGGCGAAAGAATTATAAGCCCTAAAACAGACAGGATTATGTCGAAAAAGCGTTTGAAAAATCTATACATGGATTTTTGTCATTCCTTTCGGTAAAGATGGCCTTATGCGCAATTCGCCGCCTCTTCCTCTTTGTTTTCCTTTTCTTTCTCTTTCTTTTCGTGTCTTTTGGAAATTATCGTATACACGGTATATCCGATAACCGCCGCGACACCCGTGGCGGCAAAGATGATGAGCGAGGTTTTGTATTCCTGCTGACGCAAAGCCTCGCCGGCAAAGGTGGAGGACAGCACCGACGGTATTCTTGCCGCAAGCGAGATAAGAAGGAAGGTGTGAAGCTTCATTCTTGTAAGTCCGACAAAATATGTAAGAAGATCCTTCGGCGTTCCGGGAATGAAGAAGATAAGGAAGACCAGCATATTTAGCCGTCGGTTGCTTTTTATCAGCTTCATGCTGTTTATCTTATCGGCGCTTACAAAAAGCTCGACAAAACGGATGCCAAGAAGCTTTGTCAGCAAAAAGACGATGGACGACGCTATCGCGACACCGATAAGCGAATAGACAAGACCCATCCACGGCCCGAAAAGCACACCGGCCGCAACCTCGACCACTTCGCCGGGGATGAGCGCGATGAACACCTGAAGCACCTGGATTCCGATATACACAAGCACCGTCTTTACGGGCGACGATTTATACATATCGCTCATGTAGGTCAGGTCAAGGTTGTCGGGGTCGACGCTCGAAAAAAGCCTTTCGTACCACGGCGCGTTGGGGTCGACCGGCTGTGCGCCGCCGAAAAGACCGTCAATCATCGGCTGGACGATATATATCTGGAGCAAAAAGACAAGCCCCACAAAAAGCAGAAGCGACACGATCGCAACTATCTTTTTACCCGTCGAGCTTCTTTTTTCCTTTTCGATTTTTTCATTCTTCACGGCATATCCCTCCGAAGAATCAGCTTTTAAACAATCCAATACATTATAGCATATACTCACAAAAAAGTACAGCACAATTTGTCAATCATTCCCTTCCCTCGCTCCGATTCGGAAAAACGCCACATTTATCGACCCTATTTGCGATTTTTTCAGCATGAGCAAACAAAAATAAGCCCTCCCGCGCATTGCAGGAAGGGTACAAAGTATTCCTTCTCCCGCGCGGCGCGGTCGGTTAAGGCCGTACATCGTATTTTTTCAAACGCAAAAACACACAGCCCTGACTTTATATACCGTCACGCCGATAAAACGCGCTATTGATTTTTTTGAAACTGTATGATATCATTTCAATATATAATTAAAATACATATTTCAACAAAGCTCCGGCTTTTTTGAATTGGTGCCCGTCGCTTCGCCGCGGCACCGAAGGAGGTCGTTTCTGCCTTGGAAATCACAGATAAATACACCGACCAGACAATTCACGACATACGCGAATCGGATAAGGTTTCGGCCATGCCTTCCTTTATGTGCCGATGGGAGATCGATTCCCGCATCGGTCACGGAAGCTTTGGCTCGGTATACAAAATAACAAAAATATCCTCCAACGCAGGCAAGCCCTCCGCTCTGAAGGTCATATCGGTCGATTCGGACGACAACGTCGATTTCGCGCACGAGGTTCAGATTCTCCAGTCGCTCGAAAGTACCCATCTGACCCATATCGAGGATTTCGACGAGGTGTCATCTGCCGACGGAAAACGCCACTATCTCCTCATCCGCATGGAGCTTCTCAACAAGCTCCCGCGCGATAATATGTCGGTCGATGAGGTCGTGAACATGGGGCGTCAGATATGCTCCGTTCTTTCGGTATGCCATAACTCAAAGCCGCCCATCATTCACCGCGATATCAAGCCGGACAACATAATGGTCAACGATTCCGGCATATATAAGCTCGGCGATTTCGGCTCGTCGCGCATCATGGACAAAAATCAGGCTATGACCTCCATCGGCACCCCCTATTACATGCCGCCGGAAATAGCCGCTTTCAAGGATTACGACCACCGCGCGGATATCTATTCGCTGGCTGTTACGATGTATGTTCTTCTCAACAAGGGCAAGCATCCGTTTACCGACACCAGCACCGACAAGGAGCAGGCTATCCGCCGCCGCATGTCGGGCGAACGTCTGCCCGATATCCCCGGCGCACCTCCGGCACTTGTCGAGGCTCTTCGCCGCGCAACCAATCCCGAGCCTGCATACCGTTACAACACGGTTGAGGAATTTTCAAGGGCGATAGATTCCGCTCTCCATCAGCCGATGCAGGTTCCCGTGATGCCCGTTCCGCAGCCGATACCCGGCCGTCCCATAATGCCTCAGCCGCAGCCGGTGCCTTCCGCATGGCCGGTTCGCCAGCCTGTTGCACCTATGCCAATACCTGTTGCGCCGATGCCCAGACCCATGCCGCAGCCAATGCCGCCGCAGCCGGTACAGAGCGTCATGCCGCAGCGCAATGCCGCACCTCCGGTACAGCAGAGTTCATTTTCCGCCTCTGGCAACGGTGCCGCACCAAACGCCGCATCGGTCTCCGGCGGTGCCGCTCCATATAACAGCTCGGCAACCTTCAATACGACCGTACAGCCCGCCGTTCCCGCATTCGGAATCGCGCTTACCTCCATCATACTGGGCGCTTTCGGTCTCTTCCTCCTTTTCATCGCGCTGTGCATCGCCGATCTGACCGTATCCTTTATCGGTCTTATCTTCAGCGGACTTTCACTTATCTGCACCGTGCTTGCAAAATCGCAGGGCAACCGCAGCGGTATGATAACCACCGGAACCATCATGGCCGGTGTGGCAAGCGTGCTCTTCCTCTTATCGCTTATGGTATCCTCCTGCTGACGCCGACCGCACAACAAACATAAAAAATGTGCGCTTCACAAAATCGTGAGGCGCACTTATTTTTTGCTCAAGATTAAGTTTTATCGGAAAATAAGCATCGATATCTCTTCGATCAAGCCCTCGATATCTCCGATGGAATCGGCAAGATCGGCTCCCTCGGATATCATCGAAAGGCATCCGTACAGGGCTCCGCAGCCAAGCGCACTTACGCCGTTAAGTACCGTACCGATTATGCCCGTGATAAGTCCCGCCTTTGCCATGCCGCTCATGTTTCCTTTTTTCTTCGCTATCGAGCTGCAGATTATCGCGGCGATACCGGGAATAAGTCCCGTACCGTACATCCAGAACATGACAAGCGAGGCTATGCCGCAGATCATGCCGATTATGGCAAGCGGCTTTGCCGGCTGGGAAACGGGCGCACTGCGAACGGGCTGAATCGGCTGCTGAACCGGCTGCTGAACCGGCTGTCGGCTGTACATCGGCTGAAGCTGCTGATTGCTGACAGGCTGAAGCCCGACCGGCTGATTGCTGACGTACTGCGCCCCGACCGGCTGATTGCTGACGTACTGCGGCTGGACAGGTTGATTGCTGACATACTGCGGCTGGACAGGCTGATTACTGACGTACTGCGGCTGGACAGGCGGTACGACCACCGCCGTTTGCGGCTCGGCCGGGAGCCGCTCAATTGCGGGCTGTTCAGCCGGGAGCCGCTCAGCGGCAATTTCGGGCGCTTTGCTCGGCTCGTCAAGAACCACCGTTTCGTCCGATTCGATAGCATCCGCAGGCTGTTCAAGAACCACCGTTTCGTCCGATTCAATGGTATCGGTCGGCTGAACGAGAACCACGGTTTCGTCCGGCTCCGCGACGGGCTGACCGAGGGCTATCGGATCCTGCTCCTGCGGAATATTTTCAAGCATATTATTATCCATTTTTATCCTCCCTTATAAAAATCGCCCCGATATATTTATACCGAGGCGTTTTTTGTTGTTTGTTATTTCAAAAACCACCTGTGAATGAAGGTGTAATAGTAGTCGCTGTAAGCGCTGCCATAATCATACGAACTCGAAGACTCCGCCTCAGCCGCCGCGCACAGGGCAACACCTGCAATGCCGCCGCAGGCAACGATACCGATGAGCGAGAAGATGAGCGAAAGGATAGAAAGCACCAGACCGGCTGTTGCCATGCCCGTCGGGCCCTTCTTCTTTCCGATAGCAGAAATGATGATGCCGATAATGCTGAAAAGGAACGATACAATATTCAGCGCGAGGAAAAGATACATCATCACCCATGAAAATATCGTACAGCACAGAATTGCAAGAATACCGCAGATCATACCGATGGTACCCAATGCTGTGGCACGCTTGGGCTTGGGCTGCTGAGCCTGTGGGTAAGGTGCGCCAGAGTAGAGATTTACCGAATACTGATTCTGCTGATAGGGTGTAACCGCGTAACCGCTCTGATAGGGTGAAACCTGCTGTGAGGAATAGCCATACTGACCGTTTACCTGCTGATAGCTGTAGCCATACTGCGGGTCGACCTGCTGCTGGCTGTAGCCGTACTGCTGCTGTGCATAAGGATCGTACTGCGGCTGGACAGGCTGCTGGCTGTAACCGTACTGCGGATCGTACGGATTATAGTTGCTGTTCATGATTTTTATCCCCCTTATACTTTATGCCAATAGTTTCAATTCTTATTCTACCATACATTTATCCTAAAAGTAAATACCTTTTGCGAATGAAGCTTAATTAATTTAAGGACTATTACGAAACAGCGCTGCTGAATGCGCCGATCATTCCGATAAGTGCGATCGTACCGAATATTGCAATGCTGATTATGGACATAACGAAACCCGCTTTTGCCGGGCCGCCGGTGTTTCCTCTTTTCTTTGCAACAAGAGAGCATATAAATCCCGGCACACCGCAGAAGAACCATGTGAAATAGCAGCCGACCAGCGAGAGTATTCCAAATATCATTCCGACTATCGCAAGTCCCTTTGCCGGCTGCGGTTCGGGACGGGGCTGCTGGACAACGACATAAGAGTTGTTGTACTGCTGGACATAGCCATACGGCTGGACGGGCTGGCTGCTGACATACTGCGGCTGGGCTACCGGCTGATAGCTGTACTGCTGCTGTGCATAAGGATCATACTGCTGCTGAACCGGCTGACCGCTGTAGCTGTACTGGTTATCGACCGGCTGATAGCTGTAGCCGTACTGCTGCGTATAAGCGTCGTACTGCGGCTGGATCGGTTGATTACTGACATTTTGCTGCTGGCCGCTCTGATTGTAGCCGTTATAATTGTTATCCATGATTTATGTGTCCCCTTTTTATTTTTTGTGATACCATTTTATCACACATAAATAAACAAAGCAAATTTTATTTCCGAATAACAAGCATATAAAAAGCCCCGGTATAAAAACCGGGGCGTACGATACATATTTATCGCATAAATACTATTAATAATAGTACTCTATCTCTTCGATGAGCTCTTCCAGACCGCCGCTGGCGCCTATGCCCAAAACCATGAGGATAAGCATGATAGCAAACATTGCAAGACCGATTATGGAAGTAACGACACCGGCTGTAGCCATGCCGCTGGTGTTGCCCTTTTTCTTGGAGATAGCGGAGCAGATAACACCGGGAAGACCAAAGATGAATCCGGTGTAGCAGCAGCCGATCATGGAAATAATTCCAAGGATCATACCGACAATTGCAAGCGGCTTTGCCGGCTGCTCGGTCTGCTGCATAGCATAGGGATTATACTGCTGCTGTGCATAGCCGTACTGCTGCTGGACAGGCTGCTGGTTGTAGCCGTACTGGGGCTGAACGGGCTGCTGGCTGTAGCCGTACTGCTGGCCGCTCTGATTGTAGTTGTTGTAATTGTTATCCATAAATATTACCTCACTGGAAAATTAAAAATGTTGTCGCTCAAGTTAATAAACGGCGGATAAAATCCGCCGTTTATCTGATGATTTGTATCGATGGGATTAATAATAGTAATAGGAAGTGTCAAGTGCACCTTCAGCAGCAGCGCAAGCTACGCAAGCGGTGCAAGCGATGAAGAAGATACCGGAAAGAACGGTACCGATGATGCCCATGATAAGGCCGGCCTTTGCCATGCCGCTCTCATTGCCCTTCTTCTTTGCAAGAACAGAGCAGATGATACCTGCGATACCTGCGAGAAGACCAGCGATAGCGCCGGTGCCGAACCAGCAGAATACGAGGGAAACGATGCCGCAAACCATACCAACGATAGCAAGGGGCTTTGCGGGCTGAGCCTGTGCAACTACAGGCTGCTGTGCATACTGTACAGGCTGCTGTACATACTGCGGCTGTACGGGCTGCTGGCTGTAATCATACTGGGGCTGCTGGAAATTGTTGTTGTTGTCCATAATAAAATACCTCCATATTTTTATTAGCTTTATTATATCAAATTATTTTTCACAAAATCAATCGTGATTTTAATTAAAATTACGATACTTTATTATTCATATTAACCAAACATTAAGAAATTGTTTCTATTTTGGAATATTTACGCATCATAAGCGGTAATTCGTTTGGTTTATTCTTCCGTTTCGGGCGCGTCCTTCGGCTCCTCGGCATCGGTTCCAAGGAATGAGGGAACCTTCATTCCGGCCATCTTGAAGGTATCGCTGAGCGGAGGAACAGCACCCATCAGACCGGAAAGAAAACCGGCGGTGGAGCTTTTGCCGTTTGAACCGCTGCCGCTGTCCCAAACGGTGATCTTGTCGAACTTGACGTTGCTGATAGCCTCGACCTGAGTCTTGACCAGCTCTTCGATCTTGTCTGCGATGATGAGGTTGACAGCCTCCTGCGGATTTCCGCCGGCTGCCTTGACTATCTCGGAAAGACCGGCGGCCTGCTTAAGGAGTATAGCCTCGGTACCTTTAGCCTGTGCTTCCATGGTTGCGAAAATGGCGTCTGCCTCACCCTTTGCCTTGCGTCTTGCAACCTCTGCTTCCGCCTCGGCCTCGATCTCCATGCGCTGCTTTTCGATCTTTGCCTTGACGATAACGTCGGCCTCCTGGGTAGCAAGCTCCCTTGCGGCACGCGATTCTTCCGCCTGCTTCTCGGCAAGGTAGGATTCCTCCAAAGCCTTTGCCTTTGCGATATTTTCCGCCGCGATAGCTCTTCGCTGGGCTTCCGCCTCGCGCTCACGACGGGTTGCGTTGGACTGTGCGATAGCTGCCTGAGCCTCGTTTTCACCGTCGATAGCGGTTGCGTTTGCCGAAGCAACGCTTATACGCTCATCTCTCTGTGCATTAGCCTGACCGATGGAACCCTCTCTGTTCTGCTCCGCGACCGAGCGCTTTGCATCGTTGATGGCTCTTGCGGCGGCTTCCTTACCGAGTGCCTCGATATATCCCGATTCGTCGGTAATATCGGTTACGTTAACGTTGATAAGGCGAAGACCGATCTTTTTAAGCTCGCTTTCGACGTTGTGGCTGACCGCCTCAAGGAACTTGTCACGGTCGGTGTTGATCTCCTCGATCTCCATGGTTGCGATGACCAGACGAAGCTGACCGAAGATGATATCCTTTGCAAGCTCCTGAATTTCAGCCATGCGAAGGCCAAGAAGACGCTCGGCGGCATTCTGCATAACGCCCGGCTCGGTGGAGATACCGACGGTAAATCTGGAGGGAACGTCGATACGGATATTCTGACGCGACAGAGCGTTTGTCAGATCGACGTTGATGGATATCGGGGTCAGGTCAAGATACTGAAAATCCTGAATGACCGGCCAGATAAATGCCGCGCCGCCGTGGAGACATTTGGAAGAAAGGCTTGCGCCGTCCTTGCCGCTGCCGACCTTACCGTAAATGACCATTATCTTATCGGACGGACATTTACGGTATCTTGACAGCACGACCATTATCATGCTGAAGATAAGAACAGCGATTACTATAAGTGCCCATGTGATTCCTTGCATATTGGTTACCTTTCCTTTCGATATATATTTATAAATAATTTATGCCTTTTCGACTATGACCGTATTGCCGTCGGCAAGACCGGTCACCTTTACCCTTTCGCCGAAGCGCAGAGGCGTATCGCTTGCGTTGACGGCGTCCAGCTCTATCATCTGTTCCTGGACTACGACATTGACCTTGCCCTTGCCGCCGCCCTTTGCCGGGACGGTAAGGTAAACCTCGCCCGATTTGCCCACAGCGTTTTCCATGTGCAGGTTTCCGTCCTGCTGGAGCTTTACGGCAAATCGGAAGAAAAGCGCGACAAGTATGAGCGCCGCCGTTCCCATCAAAAATGCCGCAATACCCGAAACGACCGGGCTGGCACCAAGATCGAGCGCCGCGATTCCCGACCAGCCGCCGACGGCGAAAAACGCCACCAGACCGCGGACGGTGAACAATCGCAGACCGCCGATATCGGACGGATCATCGTGACCGACGGTGTCGTGTCCAAACACGCCTTCAATGCCGTTGTCGCCGCCGACATCCATATCCGCATCGTGACCGCCCACACCGAAGAGGAGCAGGATGGTCTGGATAAAGAGGATGACTGTGGACGGCAGCGCGATGATGTAAAGCACCGCGCGCAGCGGATCGGCCGCAAACCATTCCTTCATAACTTATATCATTCCTTTCATCAACGGGCATTGCCCAATATATTAATGTATAAAATCCAAATCAAAGCTTTATCTTCCTGAAAGCCGCCGCACGGATAAGGCGGTTGTACACCGCAAGATGCTCGCCGTCCCTGCGCGGACAACGGGCATACACCGCATCGACGCCGGCTTTGTCAAGCCTTCTGAGCATCGAAAAAACCTTTCTGCACTGCGATTTCGGGTCATCTACGGCGCCGTATTCAAAATACGGTATGCCGCAAAGCCTTTGCCCCTCGCCGTCAAAGCAGAGCGCCGCTGTACCGGGCGCCATATTTTTCTCCACATAATCTTTATATGCGTCAAAATCGCTTTCTATAAGGGTTATTTTTGCGTTTGGCGAATAATGCTTGTGCTTCATACCGGGCGACATTACCGCGCCGGTGGCCTCCATATCGGAGGTGATATTTTCATCGATTTTGCACGAACCGCATACCCCGGCTATCATTTCGGCCGAAATTCCGCCGGGTCGAAGCAGTATCGGATCGCCGTCATCGGCGGCGTAAACCACAGTCGATTCAACGCCGACGCTGCATTCGCCGCCGTCGACTATCGCATCGATCCGGCCAAACATATCGTCAAAGACATGGGCGGCGCAGGTGGGGCTGGGTTTACCTGATGTATTGGCCGACGGCGCGGCAAGCGGCACACCGGCCGCATCGATTATCCTTCTTGCACATTCGCTTTTTGGAAACCGTATGCCCACCGTATCAAGACCGCAGGTTACCTCATCGGGTATGATCGCGCTCTTTGGCAGCACAAGGGTCATCGGCCCCGGCCAGAAGGCATCGGCCAGCGCACGCGCCGTTTCCGGAAAACGCGAAACAAGCCCGTCTATCTGGTCGAGCGACGATATATGGACTATCAGGGGATTATCCTGCGGACGTCCCTTTGCCTCAAATATCGCCCTTACCGCCGTACCGTCAAGGGCATTGGCCGCAAGCCCGTACACCGTTTCGGTCGGGATGGCGACAAGCCCTCCGTTTTTAAGTATCTCTCCTGCCCTCGCGATATCATCATCGCCCGAGGACAGCATAAGTGTTTCATCTAACATAAATAAATCCGCTTCTCTTTCAAAACAAAACGCGCCTGACGCGCCGGGCATTTACGCCTGCTGGTTCTCCATCGACTGCTCAAGCAGCTTTGCACGCTCGGCCGTTACAAGCGAATCGACCGTTTCGTCCAGATCGCCGTTGAGTATAGCCTCCAGCTTGTAAAGGGTAAGGCCTATGCGGTGGTCGGACATTCTTCCCTGCGGATAGTTGTATGTCCTTATTCGCTCGCTTCTATCGCCCGTACCGACCTGTGCCTTACGGTCGGCGGCGATGGCGTCGGCCTGCTTCTGACGCTCGGCGTCAAGCAGCCTTGTTTTAAGCAGCTTCATCGCCTTGTCCTTGTTCTTGTACTGGCTTCGCTCGTCCTGACACTCGACCACAAGACCGGTCGGGATATGGGTAATTCTGATGGCCGAGTCGGTGGTATTGACGTGCTGGCCGCCGGCACCGCTCGAACGGTAGGTATCTATACGCAGGTCGGTCGGGTTTATCTCAATTTCGACATCGTCGGCCTCCGGCAGAACGGCTACGGTGACGGTCGATGTGTGTATTCTGCCCTGCGATTCGGTTTCGGGAACGCGCTGGACGCGGTGGACTCCGCTCTCGTACTTAAGGCGGGAATATGCGCCCTCGCCCGCTATCATAAAGCTGACTTCCTTATATCCGCCAAGCTCGGTTTCGCTGGCGCTCATTATCTCGGTCTTCCAGCCGCGCGATTCGGCGTACATGGTATACATTCGCGTCAGCACCGCTGAAAAGAGCGCCGCCTCCTCGCCGCCGGCACCGCCGCGTATTTCGATAATAACGTTGCGGTCATCGTTGGGGTCGCGCGGAAGAAGAAGTATCTTCAGCTCTTCGGAAAGCCGTTCGATATCGGCCTTTGCCTCCTCCAGCTCCGACTGCACCATCTCCTTGAAATCGGCGTCAAGACCGCCGGCATCAAGCATCTCCTTCGCCTCGGCCTCCGCCTCCTTTGCCTTGGAATAGGCGCGGTAGGTCTCTACAAGCGGAGTGAGCTGCTTGAGCTCGCGCATAATATCGCGCATCGCGGTGGGATCACAAGCTATCGCCGGATCGCACGATTTTTCATTAAGCTCTTCAAATCTTTTTTCTGCCACAGACAGCCTGTCAAACATCTAACATAACTCACTTTCAGATTGAATTGTTTTCCTTTTTGATTACCTGTTTTACGTTCTTTTCCGCCTTTTGCCGCGGTATCATGAATTCATGCGAGCATCCCTCGCACCGCAGGCGGAAATCCATCCCCGAACGAAGTACTTCAAACCGATTGCTTCCGCAGGGATGCTTCTTTTTCATTTCGAGCACATCGCCCTTTTCGATATTCATAAGCCTTTATTAATAACGACCGTAATCGTCATAATCGTCGTAATCATCAAAGCTTGCGTTGTTGCGCGGACGTCCGCCGTAGCCGCGCGAGCCTCTGCTCTGATATCCGTAATCGTCATAATCGTCGTAATCATCTGACGCATAATCGGCAAGGTTGCGGCGGCGTCTTGTGTCGCGGTAAAGCGGCTCCTCGTAATAATCGTCCTGCATCTGATTTTTATTGCCGCTCATGTTGACTATCATGAATATGCACGCGCCCAGCACGACGGTGATGATTATGCCGATAAGCACCCACATAAGGGGCGACATTCCGCCAAGGCCGCCCTTTGCCGCGGCGGTGGTCGGTACGGTGGTGGGAAGTGTGCCTGTATCCTCGCTCGGGATGGTGGCGACCGGCTCTATCGTAAGCGCCGTACCGTTGAGCGTATAGGTATTTGAAAGTCCGTTTACAAGGCAGGTATTATCGGCGTAAAAGACCATCGTCGAGCTGCCGTCCGATGCCGACCATGTTCCGAATATCGCGGTGGAAGAGGTTCCGTCCGAACGGTAATAGGTGGTTGTAACACCTGTTGCAGCATTGGTAAGGGTCATTGTGGTTCCGTTTATCGAGCAGCCGTAATTGGTCGCCATCGAGCCGGGCTGTGTGGGGACAGGTACGGTCACCGACGGTGTGGTTCCTGCCGCACTGTTTGCCGCCGGATCACCGACGATAACGGTTATATTGCAGGTTTTTGTCATCGTACCTGCGTTAATGGTCGCAACAAAGGTGTTTGTTCCCTCGATAAGGGTGGGATTTACGGTATAACGGTAATAATTGAGCTCGATCTTTTCCTTTGCGGTGGCCGCATCGACCACACGGCTGCCGTCGGCTCTCACCGTGGTGTTTTCAAAATAAAGCTCGTTTTCATGCCTCGGGGTCATGCGGATCTCGCAGGTGGTCGTTCCCGACGGGAGCTTGAAGGTAAGACCGTCCTTCACATTACCGCTGTCGGCTGTGACATCGGCGTCGTTTTTGCGGATGATAACCTTATCGAAATAACATTCGATGGTCGAACGCCTTACTGTTATGTTGAGGGTTCGCGACTGACCCGATGTGGAGGTCAGCTTGACCGAAAAGCTCTGTGTCTTATCCTTGAGCTCGAAGGTGCCGGTATATATGCCGGAATTTTCGGTAAAGGAAACCGAAGAGCTGGAGCAGGAAAGCCCCGACTGCGCGGTGATCCTTACGGTGAGCGACGGCATCCAGTCGGGAACGTTGAAGGAATAATTATCGGTGCTGTCCGAATAGTTGGGCGAGCAGAGATAATTTTTCTGATTGCTTCCGACGGCCGTCAGCCCCTTGAGCGAAAGCTTGGCCGAAGCGGCTCCGGTCGTTGTGGTTGTGGTGGTAGCCATCGCCGTTATCGGCATTACCGAAAAGATGACCGCCATCATGACCACCATCGAAATAACTTTGAACAATCTTTTCATGTTTATATCAATTCCTTTCTTGAATCCATACCTTACTGACTATAATATTATTTGATTTTTTATTATACTATCATACTGACAAAAAAGCAAGATAATTAGGTGCCTGTGAGGGCTGCGTCAAAAATTATTTACAACTCAAAATAATTACATATCCCCACAGCATCGGGCCGTCATAACAAAATAAATCCCAAAGAGAACAAATCTCTTCGGGATTTTTTGCGTAATACTGTTTTATACACCGGAATTTATTGAAGTTTCTCAACATTTTCCACATAAATTGAAACTTCGCCGCATTTAGGGCAAATAGCAACTTTAGGAATCCCAATTCTTCCTTTGATCTTTGCCTTTTCATTTGTAGACATTACAATCCCGTACCCCGCACCTTCAACCCTAATTGCACATCCTTCTTTCATTTCTTCTCCGCATCTAATACATTTTCTCATTTTGTTTACCTCCGTAAATTCTGATTCAACGTTTTGATTATCATAACGCTAAACCTCCGAAAAGTCAATGTCACGTCAAACGCAAATGCGATTCTGACATAAATATCAGAAAAATGCTTTTTGTGGTTCTTTACCGACCTCCCTCACAGGCGAATATTTTTATGATTTGCGACGATATAACGCAAAAAGCACCGAACAAAAAACGTCTTTCGCCCGATGCTTCTATATACGATATGTTATATTTTATCAGAAAATTGCGGAACGTATTCTTTCTTTGCGGAGGAAAGCTCCTGCATAAAGCCGTCTATGCCGAGCATTTCGGCGCAATCCATCACCTTATCATATTCGCGTCGGGTTATACGCCGTGTCAGTTCGGGGAATTCATCGGCGCGCCCGGCCGGAAAATACTGCGACATTATGCTGACAAGCGTATCGGGCATATTTTCCGCCAGCCACCACAGGCACTCGATGGAATTTCGGGTGTTGTGCGGAAGCACAAGATGGCGCACGATAACGCCGCCCGTCATGATATCGCCGTCGAAGCTGTCGGTAGGTGCGTGCTGCCTCATTCTAAGAAGCGCCGCCTTTGCAACCTCGGGATAATCGGGCGCTCCGCAGTATTTTTCCGCAACGCTTTGCGATGCAAATTTAAAATCGGGAAGCCATATATCGACATACCCTGCGAGCGCATCGACAGCCTGAGTCGTTTCATATCCGCTGCAGTTCCACACGATAGGCAGAGACGGACGGTAAATGCCGAGCGCCTTGATTATCTGGGGTATGAAATGCGTGCCTGTAACAAAGCTGATGTTGTGAACCTTCTGCTCCTCAAGTCTTCTGAATATATCGGCAAGCTCTTCGGGCGTCTTGTCGGCGCCCAGCAGATCGTGGGAAATAACGCTGTTCTGACAGAAAACACAGCCCAGCACACAGCCGGAAAAGAAGATGGTTCCCGAACCGCGTGTACCGCTTATGCACGGCTCCTCCCACATATGCGGCGCGGCGCGTGCAATGCGCACCGTATCGCCCATTTTACAGTATCCTTCGCCCTTTTCGGCATCCCTCAAAGCGCCGCATCTGCGCGGACAAAGCGAGCATATCATGTCTGGGCAAGCGCCTTTTCCATCGCCTTTAAAATGATCTTGTCGGTCGGCTGAGTGCCGATATTGTCATCGGGTACGTTGAGCATCTGGTATTCGATAACGGCATCAAAAACCGTCTGCACCCTGTCTATGTCGATACCGTAATAATCGTAAAGCGCAACCGATTCTATCTCGCCGTCGGCTATGGTCACCCCCACCGCCGCGTAAAGATGGGACGAGGTGTATTCGCCGTAATATTCGCCGTCCTGTGCGCCTGTTATATCGGTTTCATAAACGTCTATCTCCAGCACAAGACCTTCGTTTACCGAAAGAATGGCTTTAGGTATAATTATAGCCGCTATAAGTATCGATATCACAACAACAACAGCGATATATATTACCACGCGCTGTTTTTTTTGCTCTTCCCTTTTAGCCGCGCTTCGCGACTGTGTTTTCTTTGACATTGATGTATTTTATTCCTTTCGGTTCAAAAATCCGCCCGTCAATATCCAAGCCGCGCCGCGCCGATAACACCGGCGTCGTTCTGCAGAATGGCGCAGACGATCTTCGGCTGTCTGATATTTCCGCGGCCGAAACGGTATTTTTCAACATGCTCGCGAAGAGGGATAAGGATATTATCGCCCTCGCCGCACACTCCGCCGCCAAGGCATACGACCTCCGGCTGGAGAATGTTAATGCAGTTTGTAAGACCCTCGCCAAGATAGTATATGTAGGATTCCACCACCAAAGTCGCGGCGGCATCACCCATGCGCATGGCTT
>JAGBFS010000011.1 GCA_017936365.1 Clostridia bacterium | reverse complement strand
TGGGTATCGCTGGGATATTGCCTGTTTATGAAAGGCAAGCTCTCCAAAAAGGCGATAGCAACGATCGCCTTTACCTTTGTTGGAAGTGTTCTTATCGCTTATGCCGATTCGGTTGTGGGCGGAGCCCATCTGTACGGCGATATACTTGCGCTGCTTGCGGCCGTGGCCGTGGCGGTGTATATGCTTATCGGCCGCGTTGTCCGAAAGAGTGTTTCCACGTCTGTATATACATATCTTGTGTATGTGTCCTGTGCGGCGGTGCTGCTTGTAATATCATTGGTACAGGGACATAAGCTGTTCGGATTTGGAATAAGCGCCGTTGTTGTGGGATTTCTTTTAGCGCTCTTTTCCACGATCCTTGGACACAGTATATTCAGCTGGTGTCTTAAATTCTTTTCGCCGTCCTTCGTTTCGGCGTCAAAGCTGTGCGAGCCGGTCGTCGCCGCTATAATAGCAATGTTCCTCTTCGGCGAGCTACCCACGATTCTTCAGGTGGTCGGCGGTATTATAATTCTGGGCGGTGTGTATTATTATTCCCGTCTGGAGCTTAACGAGGAAAGCTGAACCCCAAAATATCAAATGCAAAGGGAGAATCGGTATGTGTTCGATGTTATCCAATTAATTTTATAAAAATAATTGGAGGCTGTTTATGGAATATATTATCAGAAAAATAAGAGAAGATGAATATCCGCTTTTATGCAATTTTCTTTACGAAGCTATCTTTATTCCCGAAGGAACCCAGCCGCCGCCCCGGTCGATAATAAACGCGCCGGAGCTGCAGGTGTACGTTGCCGATTTTGAAAAAAATGGGGATGATATATGCTTTGTGGCGCAGGCGGACGGTGCCGTGGTCGGTGCGGTATGGGTGCGCGTGATGGATGATTACGGTCATGTAGAGGATGGCGTGCCATCCTTTGCGATTTCGCTTTATAAAGAATACCGCGGATACGGTATAGGAACCCATCTTATGAAAAGGATGCTGTGTGAGCTTTGCGAAAGGGGATATGAAAAGGCATCGCTTGCGGTGCAGAAGGCAAATTATGCGGTAAAGATGTATATTGGCTGTGGTTTTGAGATCATAGACGAAAACGAAGAAGAGTATATTATGGTGTGCCGATTAAATCAAAGAGGAGGAAGATGATATAATGAACCATATAGGAACCGAAAATATCGAAACCGAAAGATTGATCCTTCGTCGGTTTGAATATTCCGATTGCGGCGCGATGCTGAAAAACTGGATCGCGGACGAAAAGGTGCAGTCGATGTACGGCGAGCCGACATATACCACCGAGCAGGCGGTAAATGAGCTGCTGCAAAAATACATAGGCTCATACGAAAGCCCCGATTATTACCGCTGGGCGGTTATATCAAAGGAAACTGGGGAATGTATCGGCCAGATAGCCTATTTCCTTGTTGATACCAAAAATCATTTTGCGGAAATAGAATATTGTATCGGGGCGCAGTTCCAGCGCAGAGGCCTTTGCACCGAAGCGGCAAAGGCGGTTATAGATTACGGCTTTTCAAAGATAGCTCTGCATAAGGTGCAGATTTGTCATAACTCGCTCAATATGCCGTCGAAAAGGGTCATCGAAAAATGCGGATTCTGTTATGAAGGCACCCTTCGCGATTTCTTTTATATGAACGGCCGATACGTTGACCGCCTGTATTATTCCATTTTGGAAAGTGAATACAAAGATTAATATATACAGCAAAATCATAACCACCACTGAAGTGGTGGTTTGCACACCCCCTAGAAGGGGGAATTACTGGCTCAACCCCTAAAGGGGCACTGAAAATTTGGCACCGCATTACTATCTCGGGCAGCCGCTTAAGCGGCTGTCTTTTTTTGCCTACTTTCTCTTGCTACCCGTAAACGGGTCTGTGAATTCGCGGCCTCGGGCTTCGTTCGTCAACTCATCTTCTTCCAATTGATTTCGTATGTATTCAGCTATCATCTTTTTATTTTGACCCACTGTATCTACATAGTAACCTCTGCA
>JAGBFS010000149.1 GCA_017936365.1 Clostridia bacterium | reverse complement strand
TCCTTTGACGGAACCGCGACGCCTCTGCCCGACAGCCTTGGAAAGTGCCTCAAGCTTTTAAAGGCACCCGTTGTCATGATAAAAACAAACGGTGCTTTTTCCCGCGATCCTCTTTACAACAATCTGCAGCTTCGCAAGGTAAAGGTCTCCGCCGATGTTACCTATCTTTTATCACCTGAAGAAATAAAAGAAAAGAGCGTCGATGAGCTCAACGAAATTTTAAAAGAAGCATTCAGCTTTGATAACTTTAAATGGCAGCAGGAAAACAACATAAAGATTGACGAGCCCTTCCGTGCAGACGGCCTTAATAGGGTGCTGTATAAATGTCCCGTATGCGGCGATGAGCACAGTATGCTCGGCAAGGGGACAATGCTTACCTGCGGCAAATGCGGCAAGAAATATGAGCTGACCGAATACGGCTTCCTCAAGGCGCTTGACGGCGACACCGCCTATGAGCACATTCCTGACTGGTACGCGTGGCAGCGTGATGAGGTTCGCCGCGAGATAATCGAAGGCACCTACAACCTCGATATTGACGTTGATATCTGCATGATGGTAAACACCAAATGCATCTACCGCGTTGGCGAAGGCCATCTGACCCACACGGCCGACGGCTTCCGCCTTACCGGCTGCGGCGGAAAGCTCGATTACTCCCAGAAGCCGTCCGCATCCTACAGCCTTTATGCCGATTATTACTGGTATGAGATCGGTGATGTAATATGTATCGGCGACAACGACGTACTTTATTACTGCTTCCCAAAAGGAAACAGGGATGTAGTTGCAAAAACACGTCTTGCAACAGAGGAGCTTTTCAAGCTTTCAAAGGATAAGAAAAAATAAAACTAAAAAATGAGTCTGTGCATCTTTGAACGAGGCACAGACTCATTTTTGTATTATTTAAAGAACCAGCGAATCATAAACCTTTCCATCAAGTGATTTCCATTCAAATCGGTCTTCACTCAAAGTCATATAACCATGCTCGCTCTGCTCCTTCGGTATTGAAACCGAGCCGGGGTTGAGGCACCATATTCCTTCTTTTTGCTTCTTCATAGGAATATGGGTATGCCCATAAAGCAGAACATCAATAGAGTCGTCATCGGGCAAGCAATCGATATTCTTATGATGACCGTGAGTTATGTATATCTTTATACCGTCAAAATCAAGAATATGATACTCATCGGTTATCGGAAAATCCAGCACCATCTGATCGACCTCTGCATCACAGTTGCCGCGAACACAGCAGATCTTATCCTTCAACGGATTTATCATCGCAATAACCTCCTTGGGCGCATAGCCCTTGGGAAGATCATTGCGCGGACCGTGATAAAGAATATCGCCCAGAAGTATCAGTCGGTCGGCGTTTTCCTCCTCAAAACGCTGCATGAGCTGCGAGCAGTAATATGCGCTGCCGTGAATATCGGAAGCAATGATCCATCTATTCATTTTAATCACCTTTCCTTATATCGAATGATAAAAATTATACCACACCAAAAGAATTCGGACAACCCGTTTTCGTTCATTGAAGTCATAAATCCGGTTGACAAAACACCTGCGCAAATATAGAATAATTCTTATATAAAAGATTCTTTTGCCCCATCTAAAAATCAAGGAGACCTTATATATGAACACGATTTTTGAACGCAGAAGCTACCGCGGAAGGTATAAAAGTACCCCTGTACCGCGTGAGCACCTGAAAATGATAATGGAGGCCGGCCTTGCCGCTCCGTCCGGATGCAACAAGCAAACGGTTAGTATAATCGCGGTCGATGACAAGGAACTGCTCGAGCGGCTACACAGCGTGATCGATCCTCCGATAGGTACGACCGCACCGGCAATGATATGTGTGCTTACACAAAAGATTTTTGCCTATCGCGACAAATGCTTTAATGTTCAGGATTATTCCGCCGCCATTTTGAATATGCTGCTTGAATGTGTTCATCTCGGATACCAGAGCTGCTGGATAGAGGGACATATAACCGACGACGATCGTATAGGCGACAAAATGGCCGCCATACTCGGCGTACCGGAGGGATATGAGCTTGTATGCTTTCTCCCCATAGGTATCGCCGACGAACCTGTAAGGGATATAAAAAAGAAGCCCTTTGATGAGCGTGCTTGGTTCAATGGATTCAAAAACAAGGAGGAAGCATAACAATGCTCAGACTACGACCGTATAAGCGCTGTGACGCGCAGTATATAGTAAAATGGATAAAGGACGAAACTGCTTTTTACAAATGGAGCGCAGACAGGTACAATAAATACCCAATCACAGCCGATGATATAAACGCGCAATACGATCCCGCGGCTGACAGCGATACATTATTTCCTATGACCGCATATGACGAGAGCGGCGTTGTCGGACATTTTATAATGAGGTTTACCGACGATTCAAAGGAGGATCTCCGCTTTGGATTTATCATAGTTGATGATTCAAAGCGAGGCAAGGGCTACGGCAAGGAAATGCTCTGGCTCGGGCTGAAATATGCTTTTGAGATACTGAAGGTCAAAAGAGTAACGCTCGGCGTTTTTGCCAATAACGACCCGGCCTTTTATTGCTACAGATCCATCGGCTTCAGACCGATTATAGCCGACGGCAAAGAGCTTACCGAAACGGTATCTATAATGGGCGAGGATTGGATCTGCCGCGAGCTTGAAATACATCCGTAATTTTATTGTAATCAAAATATGTTGACTAATAGGTGTGTTTTGATATAATAATGGTATATTTTTACTTGGCTAATCAAAAGGAACGATGTGGAAATTTGCCAAGTTATAACCGAAAGGAATGATAATAATGAGCACAGTATTTATTTCCTGTACTACCGATCCCGGAGCATTGCAGGAGCAGAATCTTGCAGCAGCACTCAAGAGTGAGCTTGAAGCAAAAGGCATATCGTCTTACCTTTGCACAACCAATCCCGCTACTCCGGAAGCTCAGAATGAATTTTTCTCCGAGCTTCAATCCTCGGCCGCTCTTGTAGTCGTAACTGCCGATGCGCAGC
>JAGBFS010000148.1 GCA_017936365.1 Clostridia bacterium | reverse complement strand
GTGTAGTACTTCTTCAGAGTCTCAACGCAGGAATTGAAGTTATCCTCGATAGCATCGACGGATACATCATAATAGCCGTAATAATCCTTGCTGTCACCGGAGGTCTGATAGAACTGGGTGCCGTCAGGATTGGTCATACCCATAGCAACGAAGGAGGATGCCGGAACCTGACCAGCCTGGCCGATCTCTTCGACGATATAGTTACGGTCAAGAAGGAGGGAAAGTGCGTTGCGGATCTCTGCCTTAGCAGCTTCTGCATCAGCACCGGTAAGCTTGCTGGACTTCGGGAGGATCTCCTCGTTGATGTTCCAGCAAACATAATATGTGCCGATCTGACCGGCAACCACAAACTCTTCGGGATATTCAGCCTTGAGGTTTGCAATCTCGTTGGTGGGAACGTCATCGATGAGGAGCCAATCGCCATTCTCATAGTTCATGAGCATGTTGTTGGAATCATCAGAGAGATAGAACTCGATGGTCGGCATGGTTACAGAATCTGCATCATGATAATCTTCGTTCTTCTCAAGAGTGATAACGCTGTTGTGATCCCAGCCAGTCATAGTGTAAGGACCGTTGCAGACATAGGTGGAAGGATCGGTTGCCCATGCTTCATCGGCAACAATATCCTCACGAACGGGATAATAGGTCGGGAAAGCAAGAAGCTCGTTCCAATAGGAAACAGCATTGGAAAGGGTGACAACGATGGTCTTGTCATCAGCAGCTTCAACATTCAGCTTTGCATCGGGATTTTTGAAAACTGTAACGATATTGCCCTCCTCGTCAACGACAGGCTTGCCGTCCGGGCCGAGAAGCTCTGTGGTCTCCCACATATCAGCATAACCGTCAACAACTTCAAACATGTAGTTGTAGTCAGCAGCAAGATCGGTGGATGCAGCACGGTTCCAAGCGAAAACAAAGTCGCCGGCAGTAACATCCTTGCCGTCGGACCACTTAAGGCCGTCTTTGAGCGTGTAGGTATAGGTTACGGTGCCATCCTCATTAACAACGCCTTCAACAAGCTCTTCAGCAGCATCAGCAACTATTACAAGGTTGCCATCCTCATCCTGAGCCCATTTTGCAAGGCCGGAGAAGAGGTGAGCAACAAGAGTTGCACCGTCAACTGAGGAGTTGAGAGCCGGGTCGATGGTATCAGGCTCTGAAGCCAGACATACTGCAAGTGTGTTCTTATCTTTAATTGTAGGTTCATCATCGCCGCAGGCTGCCAGAGACAGAACCATGACGAGCGCGAGGATAAGCGCAAGAACTTTTTTCATTTCTATCTTTCCTTTCAAAAATTATATTCAAAACGCATTATCGCGGCTGCACCGTAAATTTTAGCCCGACAAGCATTTGAATTACATCATAGATGACAAAATCAGTTGATTTCGGTTACCTTATGGCATGCCACAAAGTGGCCCTTTTCGACCTCTTTGAATTCGGGCATTTCGCAAGCGCACTGCTCGGTAGCATAAGCACAGCGGGTTCGGAACGGGCAGCCGGACGGAGCATTAAGCGGGCTGGGGATATCGCCCGACAGCGCAATTCTCTTATTGGCACGCGCTACCTTGGGGTCGGGAACCGGCACCGCGGAAAGCAGCGACTGCGAATAGGGATGGAGCGGACGCTCATATATATCCGCCGCGTCGGCAAGCTCGACCATTTTGCCCAGATACATGACCGCGATACGGTCGCTTATATGGCGAACTACCAGAAGGTCATGGGCAATAAACAGATAGGTAAGTCCCAGCTGCTCCTGAAGCTCATCAAACATATTGATGACCTGTGCCTGTATGGAAACGTCAAGCGCCGATACAGGCTCGTCACACACGATAAAATCGGGGTTGACGGCAAGCGCACGGGCAATGCCGATACGCTGTCTTTGTCCGCCGGAAAATTCGTGTGCATAACGGGACGCATGCTCACTGTTGAGTCCGACATGTCCCATAAGCTCAAGGATACGCTCGCGGCGCTCTGCCTTATTTGCATACATACGATGCACATCGAGCGGCTCGCCGATGATATCGGCAACCGTCATACGGGGATTGAGCGAAGAATACGGATCCTGGAAAACCATGGTCGCCTTCTTGCGGAATTCCTTGATGTCGGATTTTGTCTTTATCTGGTTTCCGTTATACCATACCTCACCGCCGGTCGGCTTGTAAAGATGGAGGAGTGTTCTTCCGACGGTGGTTTTGCCGCAGCCGGATTCACCAACCAGACCAAGTGTTTCACCCTTATTGATACTGAATGTTACGCCGTCGACCGCTTTAAGAGCTTTCGACTTGAACATTCCGGTATTTATATTAAAATACTGTTTTAAATCCTTGACCTCAATAAGCGGCTGATTTTTTATATTTTCGCTCACTGAAGATCACCGCCTTCCGTTTCGGCCTCTGCTGTCTGCTCCTGCATGATCTCTTCCGCTGCCGGTTCTGCCTCTATGGTCTGTTCCTGTGCAGCTTCCTCCGGCACCGATTCGAGCTCAACAGTTTTCTCTTCATCGGCTTCGAGGGTTATCGATCCGTCCTCTACGCCCTTCTTGACATTCATCCAGCAGGATGCCATGTGCTCATCGTTTATCTCCATACGCTCGGCACGCTCACGAAGACATATCTTCATAGCTGCGTCACAGCGCGGAGCAAACGGACATCCGGCCGGCATATTGAGAAGGTCGATCGGCGTACCGGTTATCGGCTGGAGCCTTGTGCCGGCGGTATCGGCCGTCGGGATGGAACGCATAAGTCCCTTTGTATATTCGTGGCACGGATTGTAGAAAATCTCATCCGCCGTCCCCTGTTCGCAAATCGAACCGGCATACATTACGATAACCTCATCGCACATCTGGGCAACAACGCCAAGGTCATGGGTTATCATGATAATTGCCATTCCCAGTTCGTTCTGCAGATCCTTCATGAGTTCGAGAATCTGCGCCTGAATGGTAACGTCAAGAGCCGTGGTCGGCTCGTCGGCTATCAGAATATCAGGCTCACAGGCAAGCGCCATGGCGATCATTACACGCTGCCGCATACCGCCGGAAAGCTCGTAAGGATACTGCTTCATGCGCTTTTCCGGTTCGTTTACGTTTACCAGCTTGAGCATCTCGATGGCACGCTCTTTTGCCTGCTTCTTATTTCGGTCGGTATGCAGGAGTATTGCCTCCATAAGCTGCTTACCGATAGTATATGTCGGATTAAGCGAGGTCATAGGATCCTGGAAAATAATGGATACCTTATTCCCGCGTACATCCTTCATTACCTTTTCGCCTGCATTAACAAGCTCCTGACCGTCCAGCTTTATGGAACCGGAAACGATCTTTCCCGTGGGGGCAAGTATCTGCATTATTGAATATGCTGTAACGGATTTTCCCGAACCGGACTCGCCGACAATGCCAAGAACCTTGCCGCGGTCGAGGGTAAATGAAACACCGTTTACCGCCTTTACTTCACCCGCATCAGTAAAAAAGGAGGTCTGAAGATCTTTTACTTCCAACAAAGACATAATCAATCGCTCCTTTCTTAGTTGTTAAGCTTGGGGTCAAAGGCATCGCGAAGTCCGTCGCCAAACAGGTTGAGCGAGAGAACTATCAGAGATATAACGATTGCCGGAATAACAAGACGGAATGAATATGATGTAATACCGTTGAGTGCTTCGGAAGCAAGCGAGCCGAGCGAGGGCATCGGTGCGTTTACGCCAAGTCCCAGGAAGGACAGGAAGCTTTCGGTGAATATAGCGTTCGGGATCTGAAGCGCGGTGGAAATAACGATAACGCTGATGCAGTTGGGAATAAGATGCTTTTTG
>JAGBFS010000147.1 GCA_017936365.1 Clostridia bacterium | reverse complement strand
TCCTCCTGTTCGTCCACCTTTGCCATGACCACCTTCTGGCGGTCGCTCATCTTCTGAAGCGCGGTTATGCGGTCGCGTATACGCGCCGCCTTTTCAAATTCGTATTTTTCGGCGTATTCCTGCATACGCTCGGTAAGCGATTTTATGCTTTCCTTTGTGCCACCCTTTAAAAAGACTATCGCCTGAGATATCGCCTCATCGTAAACGGCCTTGGAGACCCTGCCGCGGCACACGCCCATACATCGCTTTATGGAATAGTTGAGGCATGAACGCCCCTTGCCGATATCGCGGGGGAAATGGCGTCTGCAGGTGGGAAGCCGGAATATTGTGCAGGCCTCGTCCACCGACTGCTTGACGGCATAGCCGCTTGTGTACGGGCCGAGATACTGCGCCCCGTCGTCCTTTATCTGCTTTTCGGCGGTGATGCGCGGATATTCTTCGTTTGATATTTTTATATAATGGTAGCCCTTGTCGTCCTTTAAAAGGATATTGTATTTTGGCTTGTGAAGTTTAATAAGGCTGCATTCAAGCACAAGCGCTTCGTATTCGCTGTCGCATACGATGTAATCAAAATCGTGTACCGACGCGACCATGCTGCGCACCTTTGCGGTGTGGTTTTCCTGCGAGCCGAAATATTGGCTGACGCGGTTTTTAAGCTGCTTTGCTTTGCCGATGTAGATTATTTTGCCTTCGCTGTCCTTCATGATATACACGCCGGGACGAAGAGCAAGCTGCATCGCCTTTTTGCGAAGCGCCCTTACGCGTTCGGATCGGTTATCAGTCTTCATAGGTGAATACGTAGGTCTGCTCGGCGGAAGCCTCCGCCTCTTCCGATTTCATGGTTTCATATTCCTGCTCGGTCATGACGGGCGAGGTGTAGGCGTAATAGTCTATCGCGTCGCGCGGCATCATATCGAGCGTGACGATTTCGGGATGAAGAACCCTTGCAAGCTCCCATGTCGCGATGATGAGATCGGAGCCGCAGGTGTCGAATTTGGAAACATCGTAATCGTATATGCGGTTTCTCGTGACGGCCGAACAGGTGTTGAGCACACGCTTGGAACGCACCGTCGGCTGTGAGCCGGTGGGGCAGAGGATTACGTCGGGGTCGCCCTTTGCCGCCTCGTTGAGCGAAAAATTGCCGCGGCTGCCCTCAACGGCGACGTTGAAGCCGCCGGCAAGCTCGATGCACATGGAGGTGATATCATCGCCCGTGACATAGGTGGTAAGGGCGGAATTTGTAAATATGCACACATAGGATACGGGGGACGTGCTGACGAGCCGCTGGATATCGTCAAGGCTTATAAGTATGGATTCGGCCTTGGCAAGACCCTTGTTCTGGCCGTCCCTTGCGCCGCCGGTCGCGGCACCGATGCAGGCGTACACGTTGCGGAAGCCCAGACGCTCGCACGGGGTCTGGAGCTGGAGCACGGGTATGCCGGTATCCTGAAGCGCGGTAAGCGTTTCGGCCGGTATCATCTCGTCAACGATTATGAGGTCGGCCGAAAGCTCCATTATAATCTCAAGCGAAGGCTGGTCGTTTGTACCGACCTCGGCCGCCGAGGAAACGTCGGCTCTTGCGTACTGATAGGGGCGGCCGATGACCGATTTTGCCGCGCCCACCTCGATAAGTATATCGGTAAGCTTTGGCGAGGTGCATACGATAGCCTTAGGTCTTTTTTCTATTGTGATTCCGTTTATGGTTACGGGGAAATTGGCGGCATCATCGCACGATGAAAAAAGTCCGCCCTCCTCATCCGAGCAGCCGGCGATGGCGGCGGCCGAAAGTATAAGCGTGACAAAGGCCAGAAGAGCCGCGACTATACGTTTGGTCAATGTTGATACTCCTCTCATGGGGTATATTATATCTACTATATTGTAACCGCATAATGCGATATTGTCAAACAACTAATGATGAATTTTGTGTGTCGCTATTGCTTACGGTAAAAAAATCGGTATAATAGAAATAAAATCCAATATTTTGTTGTAAAGGAGATGTCGGCAGTATGAATTATCTTGGAATCGATGTCGGAGGGACAAGCATCAAGGCAGCGGTCGTAGACAGCGAAATGAATATACTTTCGCGCGCAAGGGTAAAAACGCGCACGGGTGTTTCGGGCGAGGAATTCTGTGCCGATGTTGCTCTCGCAGCGCAGAACGCAGTAAATGAGCTGGGGATAGCGATATCCGACTGTGAATACTGCGGCGTCGGATGTCCCGGCGTGGTCAATCCGAAGACCGGCGTGCTTGAATATTCCAACAATTTAGGCCAGTTCAACGTTCCGCTTAAAAGCATGCTCAATCAGATGCTCGGTATTGATGTGTATACCGAAAACGATGCAAACTGCGCCGCTCTGGGCGAGGTTGCGGCCGGCGCGGCAAAGGGCGCCGAAAGCGCGCTTATGGTGACGCTCGGCACCGGGCTTGGCGGCGGAATAATCATAGACGGCAAAATATATCCCGGCATAAACGGTGTCGCAGGAGAGATCGGCCACATGGTGATATGCCCCGGCGGCG
>JAGBFS010000146.1 GCA_017936365.1 Clostridia bacterium | reverse complement strand
AAGAGTCTTTTCATTACCGCATGGGTAGCTTTTGACGGAAAGCTTGCGGGGGAGCTTCTTGAATATTACAGAGCCTACGGCTATTCCTTTCTTAAAAGCGAAAGCGTGTGGCTTATCATGCAGGGAATATATAAGCTTGCTTCGGCAGGGGCATCTCCCGACGTACTGTCGATGCGCGTTTACGAGCTGATAGTTACATACTTCAATGAGTTGAATAAAACAAATGTCAACGACCTGTTGGAAAAAGCAAAGGTGTATATCGATAACAATTTTGCGCAGAATATTTCTATTGCGGATATTGCCGCAGCGGTCGGGGTATCGGAGTCTTTAATATTTAAGCTTTTCCGTGAAAAGGAAAAAAGCACACCGATTGATTATCTGCGAAGCATAAGGATAGAAAACGCCAAGCGAATGCTTATCGAAGATGATGGGCTCAAGATCTCGGATATAGCAGTTAGGTGCGGTTTTTCCGAATCGGCATATTTTTGTAGCGTCTTCCGAAAGTATACGGGAATGACACCGATGTCTTATCGGAAGATGTATCAATCCGCTGGTATTTAAACCGAGGAACCTATGCTAAATGCAAAAAAAGCTAACCCCCCATCCTTTGTAAAACCGGACACCGCTTCAAAGCGGAAGTCCGGTTTTATCATATAGGGCCTAGGCTAGCGATCTGAAACAAGCTTTCATCGTGTTTTTTCATATTTTATTCTCCTGCTTTTTACAAAAACCCTTGACTCGTCCCCTTGGGGCGAGTTACAATACTATTGTAATAGAACAAGCAGAAATTAACGAGTCAGAGGAAGCAAAATTTTTAACAACGGAGGCATCCCACATGAAAAAACACATCTTGAGCATTTTGCTTTGCATCTGCATGATATTCACGCTGTTGCCGGCGACAGCAATGGCATTGGACACCACGATCACCGTCGCCGGAACAAATGTTGTAAACGGAAGCAACATCACCTATTGGCTCTGCGACAACGGTGCGATCACCGGCACCGGCGCCAGCGAAAGCAATTATAACGTCAAGTATGATCCCGCAGCATCCACCCTTACGCTGAACAATGCAAGCATTATCGTTTCTGATGGCAATGCCATCCACGACAGCAGTGGCGTAAACTCCTTAACGATCCTGCTGAAGGGCAATAACACGGTAAAAACCACGGCCAATGACGCAGTTGGTATTTAC
Source organism: Clostridia bacterium (assembly GCA_017936365.1). Classification (GTDB taxonomy): domain Bacteria; phylum Bacillota; class Clostridia; order Oscillospirales; family Acutalibacteraceae; genus SIG598. The sequence goes on along the minus strand of JAGBFS010000146.1, from coordinate 461 downwards.
AGCGGCCGCATGTTGACCATCCATGCAGAGGAGGAAGGTGCTACTCTGGATGTCAGAGGCACGAAATACGGCATGAGCGTCAGCGCCACGCTGGTCATCAAAGGCAAAGCAACTGTGATTTCCGTAGGCGACAGTAATGGTACCTTGGCCAATCACTTCAAAACAGAAGGTGCCTTTAAAATGTACGCAGGCCTGGATGCAGGCAGCGCCGTTGCTGTGGAGATCCCTGACAACATTAATAACTTCAATTATCGGTATATCAGAATCGAACCCATTACCAACTTTACCGTCACATTTGATGCCAACGGTGGCTCGGGCACAATGAGTCCTCAGGTATTTTCAAACGTTCATCAAGAGCTGGCGGCTAATACATTTACCCATGAATACCATGCTTTTGCCGGTTGGAACACGAAGCCTGACGGAAGCGGCCATTCTTATACGGACAAGGGCTGGGTCTGGTT
>JAGBFS010000145.1 GCA_017936365.1 Clostridia bacterium | reverse complement strand
GCCTTTGTGAAACGCTTGGCGTAAAGCGTCCTGATGGAAGGATGCACCCCTGCTTTTTGACCAGCTGTCAGGATGCATTGGACAGCGTAGATAAAATAGAGTCTCTTGGTCCAAGGAATATTTTTCTTGCCCATATGGCACAAAACTTTACTAAAGATGAGCACACGATGTTCTTTGATATGTCGCGCGGTGCAATAACCGAATCTTCCGAGTTGATACTTCGGCTGTTTGACGAAGGAAAAGACCAAGAAGGTATTTTCCAAGCTTATTCCGATTTTTACTGGAATGATGGATATCTTGTAGTCTGGCCTTATCACGCATTTGAAATCAATTCTCGCGCCGCAATAAAGGCTGTTCTGCGCGATTACCGCGGACAGTGATCATGGAGGATACAACAATGAAAAGACGCTTTGACGCCGTTATTTTCGACCTTGACGGCACTCTTCTCAATACACTTGATGATCTTACCGACAGCATCAATGCTGCATTGGAAAAGTACGGATATCCCACCCACAGCCGCGAAGCGGTCAGAACCTTTATCGGCAGCGGATCGGAAATGCTTGTGCGCCGTGCCCTTGCTCCGATCACCGATGAGCAGACTGTAATAGATGTTCATCGCTCTTTTAAAGAGATATACCCACAGATGATGAAGAATAAAACCGCTCCCTACGACGGAATTAACGAGGTTCTGGCGACACTTGGCAGCAATGGGATAAAGATGGCGGTAATGTCAAACAAGCCACACGCAGCCGTTGTGCCGCTTATAAAGGATTATTTTGGCGACTATATTCCACTTGCGGCAGGTGCCGACAAAGACACACCCGAAAAGCCCAATCCTATCGGAACTTTGAGGGTGCTTGAAAAGCTTGGCACCGATAAAAACCGCACCGTTTACATGGGTGACTCTGACATCGACATATTCACCGCCAAAAACGCCGGACTTTTTGCGCTTGGCTGCAGCTGGGGATACAGAGGACGCGAGCTGCTTGAAAAAAGCGGTGCAGATCTTGTTATCGATTCCCCTTATGAGCTTATCACACTGCTCGGATTATGATTTATATACTTTTAAAGGCAGCGACTGGAAAAGTCGCTGCCTTTTTGCGTTTAAATCATTTCTTTGAGCAAATCTATCAGGATGCGAGCATCCTGTGTCAAATAACGGTCGTTGCGATAGCTAACTGCTATTTTTCTTACCACAGCTTGATTTTCTATAATGCAATAATTTGCTCTGTCTCCCGCCGAGTGCTTTACAAAAAGCTCAGGAACCAAAGTTACTCCAATTCCCGCTTCAACCATTGCATTAGCAGTTTGAATGCTGCGGCATTCTAAAGCAATTTCAGGATAAAAGCCCTCGCGTGCGCAAAGAGATGTGCACATCTTTCTTAGCATCTGTCCCTCTGACAACACAATAAACGGTTTTTTTGAAAAATCAGAAATATTAACAACCGGAAAACCATCCTGATACCGTTTAATTTCAAGCTGATAGCATTTGGGCACTGCTAAAAGTATTCTTTCTTCTGTCAGCATTACGCTCGTTGTGTTGATATGTTCATCATTCATAACACCAACAAATAAATCCAGATCATCCATCTCGAGAAGGACATTTGTCGTCTGTTCAACAAGTACTATTGTACAATTTGGTCTCAGTTGTCTGAATCTTGCCAGAATACTCGGAAAAGGATATGCGCTTCGGGAAAAGGAAACACCAACTATCAATCGAGTCTTTACACCGCCGCCGACATCTGATATTTGTCGTATCGTCTCTTCACGTGAATATAATGTATCCTTTGCCCATCTTACAAACAGTTCTCCCGCATATGTAAGCGTTACAGGAGATTTGCTTCTGTCAAAAATCGGTGTTCCAAGCTCTGCTTCAAGAGCCTTTATGCTTTGGCTTAAAGACGGCTGTGCAACATAAAGCTTCTGCGCCGCCTTTGAAAAGCTTCCCTGTTCCGCTATTTCTATAACATAATTTAATGTATTCCAGTTCACAGTCATCCCTCCTATTTTTATTATAGGTAATATTTTGCGGCTAATCAATAGGTAAATCCTATTGATTTTATCATTTTTCTTGTATTTTACATTATAATAATACAGTGATATTATTAAATCAACAAATAAAACACTTCGAAAGGAGAGGCAGTTATGAAAAACCTATCCACCGCCGTTAACACAAACAAGAAAGACAGCATCACCTATTCCCGCTTGCATATTGGTGACTATCTGCTGCCTGCCGACTTTGAGGAAAGAGTAATTCCTCCGTTTAAAGTAAGATACATAACTCTTGGCTGCTGCGAATAATATTTACATCCTCCTTAAAACACCCGGACTCGACTTATAAAGGGTAAACGAATGCCCCGAAACCTTATAACGGTTTCGGGGCATTCAGCTTATCAGTAAAGGAATTTTATAAATTTGGCGACAAATCTGCCTCGTTTATTCTGCAGGCTATCAACCCTTTTAAGAATGCGCTTTGTTTCATCTCCGACCTTATCTCTTTCAAGATCAGTAACGGCACTGTTGCTGAAGGCCGCCTTCATAAAGATGATGGTCGAAACACCAAAATCAGCGGCAGCTTCTGCGCCCCATTTATCTTCGATAAGGAAAACAAGTGCCTCAGCAGAGTTCACCTTATCGGCTATACCGCAGTAATCAAGCAACTCGCGCATATAGAACATCATTGCACAAACCGCTTTGTTGTTGTCTTCCGCTTCGCAGGCTGCCTTTCTCGCATCCAACGCTTTTTTGCGGCGGAAATACCAGAGTGCAATCAACAGCGCAATTATAACAAGCAATATAGCCAATCTTATAACGACAGAAGCTGTCTGCTGCCCATCCTCATCGTCATCCTTATGACGGTCGCGGTCAAATTCCGGCGGTTCTTCTTCTCCGCTGGGATCGGAAGGCTGCTGATACATGGGAGGAGCACTTACACCGTTCATAATATCTATATAAGGCGGAGTAGTCTCAAATGGTATCCAGCCGATTCCATCGTGATAATACTCGGTCCAAGCGTGGGCTACGTCATCGGCAAGTCTTATCTTGCCGTCTTCGTTAGATTCCGCTTCATCAGGGGTAATTACATATCCCTCGACATATCTGGCCGGTATTCCGTAATGGCGCAGCATG
>JAGBFS010000144.1 GCA_017936365.1 Clostridia bacterium | reverse complement strand
GTCCTCCGGATTGGGGGCATGTTTGGGGAACATTCCGTCCGGCTCTAGGAAACGGCTTCCGCTTGTATCGGCGCAAAGCGGCTGGAGTACCATAGATGCATAAAATCCGCCGACACCGTTTCCGGCATCAACAACTATTTTATAACCGTCAAGCGGCTTTTCGTCCTCAGTCTTGCCGACGCCGTCGCAAATAAGTTTGCGAAGATGCGCCGCATATTCGGGCATATAATCGCATTTTTCGATGCTTCCGCCGTCATTTTCAGGGAACTCGCCCTTTTCGCAGTATCCGAGAATTTCGGATATATCAGCGCCGCCAAGGCCGCCCTGTGCAGTAAAGAACTTGAGTCCGTTGCGGTTAAAGGGATGATGGCTTGCGGTTATCTGTATCGCGCCGTCAAGTTCCTTATCAAGGGTCATCATGAACATTGCCGGAGTGGACGACATACCTGCCGACATAACAGCCGCACCGGTCTTCGCGATAGCCGCACTTGCCGCATTGTCTATTCTTTCGGACGAGATTCGGCAATCATGTCCTACGCCGATTTTAAGCTCGTTGACAGCTTTGCCCTTTTTCTTTGCAAGCCACATTGCAAAGGACGCCGCCATTGCTCCGACCGCTTCATCGGTCAGGTTGACATGCTGTCCCTCAACGCCTTCACTTGCTATACCTCTTATATCAGTGCCGCTTTTAAACTTTTTCCATTCCATATTAATATACCTTCCTTTCTTTTACTATCCATAAAAAGCGCACGCCGTTTGACGCAGCGTGCGCAAAAAAAGATTCTTTTTATCGATCGCCTGCAATATATCTGTTGAGCTTGGGAGACCATACTGCAAATCCAAGCAGTACGCCCAGCGCAGCAAGCACGATGTTGATAACAAGCTCAATCGGATTGCTCCACATTGTTGCAGCGGCAGCATCGAACGAACCCGCATCCTTTGCAGCGGTAAGCACATGGGACGCAACCATTGCAATTATCGACATAAGCTCAGCCGATGCAAGCACCATTCCGATAGCGGTGGATTTGCTTCTGATACCGCTGAAGGAAATGTAGCCCCATGCAGCAAAAATACCGACAACAAAGCAAAGTACCGCCAGCGGGAATCCGCACAAAAGGGATACAAGGAACGGTACAAGACCTGCAACCGCGCCGAGAAGAGCGCCCAAAAAGCTCATACCTGCTGTGCTCTCCTTCTCTTCCGGAGCATCATCATATACAGGAACGGCTGTTGCTCTTGTACGCTCGCCGAGCATCTCCTCATCTATCTGCATTCTGCGCGGAGAGGTTCTTTCGATCTGTGCATACTCATCATAATCGTCATCATATTTAGAGCGCTTCGGGGTGATGGGCTCATCGCCGTAATCATCACGCTGCTGACGTACCGGAACGGCCGCAGGAGCGCGCTGAGCCTTTTCTTCCTCACGGCAATCGGCGCATACAGGCTGAACCATTCCGTTAAGGAAGGTACGCTTATTTGCCGGCGCACCGCATTTCACACACTTGTTGGGCGCTCTGAAGCCACACGAACGTGCATTAGCCGCGACATAAACAAGCAGCTCATCAAGAAGAGAATCGGACATTTTGCCGGCGCTTTCATCATAGAAAAGTGCAAGATAGTTTTCTACATCGCCGACCTGAACGTCATGAAGCTCGTCCGGCTCATCCAGGAGCATATCCTCAAATGCGTCAAAGGCCTTATCCGGCGCAGAAAGCATAAAAATGCAAAGCTTGCCGCCGTCCTCTTCGGACACGGAAAAGCCAACGCCCTGCGCAACACCGTAAACAGCATCGCCCTCTATGCGGTATTTGCGGCTTTGCTGCCATTTTTTCAATGAAGAACTGATCATAATTATTTTTTCACCCATTCTGCCAAATTCGGCAATTTTATGACTATTCTATTGTATTTTACTCCAAAGCAACTTGAACGTCAACAACTTTATATCCCCCATTTGTAAAAAAATTAATAACGTTACGCACAGCAAAATACTATATCACATCAATTTTTCGATATTTCACGTTCTACGGCATAAACGTTTCTAAAACTGTTTCATCGGTCTATTGACATACAATTTGATTTGACATAAAATACTTCATAACAAAAAACACAGGAGGAAAATAAATAATGAAAAAGATATTTTCTGTACTCGCCGCTTTGATGCTGGTATTCGCTTTTGCCGCCTGCGGTGAAGATGAGCCGACTGTCACCGTATCCGATACCGACAGCCCTCAGCCCCAGACAACAGCACAAACCACAACAACTGCCGCCGCTCCCACCACAACCACACAGGCCGTCGACACCGAAACCGTTCCTCAATCGGACACGATCCCGGAGGTATTTGCGCCGATCCTTTCAAACCGCCAGCAATTCGTCTGCAACGACAACGATAATACAATGATGTATTTTGACGAGATCGATTTTCTCGGCACCCCGTTGACCCCGGTCGACTACACGGTCATTGACATGGATGCAAACGGCTCCTTCGATCTTATCGTACGTTTCAAAAGCGATGACGGCGAGCAGTTCTATTATTCCATCTTTATGGCAAGCGGGGATACCGTATGTATGACGACCCGCACCTACAGAGCATTCTTCGACCTTCGCGCAGACGGAATATTCGGATTCTCCGCGAGCGCCGCTCATTCGGGGTATGCTACAATGACTCTTGAAAACGGCATTATAACACACGTTGAAAAGGCCGCCCTCGAAGGCAACGCCGAAGGAACCATCACCTGCCGCATAGATGGTCAAGCCGCAACGCAGGCAGACTTTGACGCCTTTGCCGCCGCGCATCTTGCAAAAGAAGAACCGACATGGCACACATTCAGCGCATCTGATTTTATGTAAGTCAAAGAAAAGCTATTTCGCGCCCTGCGAAATAGCTTTTTTATAATTAAAATTAAACTAATACTCTGCCGTCGGGCAATCGATACGGGAGGTTATGCCGTATTTGAGCTCGGATGAGTATTTTATCAGCTTATCCGCAATATCCGCAGCCTCATCACCGGAAAGCGGCCGCGGCTGGTAGTTATTGATCTGCACGTTGCTGCTTGACGTCGTATAGCATGGCACAATGCTCAGCCCTGTCAGCTGAGCCGATCCGTCACGCAGAGCAAAACGCGGACGAAGTATCACCGCCATGCGATTAACCTCATCGGTAGTACCCTTTCCGCCGAATGCGAAATTGCCAAGACTGTAAAAAATGTATTTCCCGTTATAATATTCGACCCCCTGCAGCGTATGCGGATGATGCCCGACAACCATATCAGCACCCGCATCAATCAGCGCATGTGCCGCGCCCACCTGACTGCCGTTGCAGTAATTCTTGCGTTCAAGACCCCAATGGGCATTTACGATAACGATATTGTCCTGCCGCTTATACTGCTTTACTTGCGCACACAATGCCGCCGTAAGGGTATCGGAATCTATTGTTTTGCCCCTGCCGGTCGGCCATATATAATTGCCCGATATGAGAACAATTTCAATATCACCGCAGGTTGTAACAATCACATGATCCTCGTTGCCGACATCCATACCGGCCGATGTAACTGAATCTATCGTATCGGTATATCCCTCTTCAAGCCAGTCATAATGATGATTATTTGCAATATTGCAGCCTTCCACGCCGCTCGGTGCGATCATTGTCGAACCCCAATCGGGCGATCCTTTGAAGGCATATTTCTGCTGTGAAACGGTTTTCGAATCGGTCAGCGTGGTTTCAAGATTTATGTATGTGTAATCATCGTTGAAGAACAAAGATTTAACATTATCAAAAGAATATGTCGGGCTTCCGGACTCTTCAAACACCGCTGTATAGTTTGTTTTAGCATTAGAGGTCGGCCATGTACCGAGCGTACAGTCACCGGTAAAGCTTAAAACGATCTCATCATCGCGCATCTGCGAGCGTTCGTAGGAAACAAAACGGTCGATTATATCGGAATAATCGCCCTGTGCCGGAACGATTTTTCCGTAAGCTGTGTCCGGAAGCTTCTCTTCCTCCGGAGGTGTCGGCTGCTGTATATCGGTCGAAGATGTGATCGGGATTTTCACCTCATTATTATGTTCCGACACATCTTTGCCGGGAACCGTCACGCCAAGCACGGTCAGCAATATATTTATCGCCAGCAGGCCGGCTGCAGCCGCAACTCCCCATCGCCCGGCAAAAATATTTTTTCCGGCGTCGGCCTTGCTGCTGCGGTTCTGTTGTGTATAGTTGTCCGAATATTGATAATTACGCATAATTACAGTCGCTGCTTTCTTTAGGATAACAGGGCTTTATTCACCCAGATCGCCCGCCCACCGAGGAGCCGGAAAATCGTCCGGTGACTGCTCGTCCACGGCATCCGGATATGTTTCCCTAAGATATACCACATACTCTTCCAGACAAAGAGAATGCTCGTACATATATGTGGCATGCTCTACACCAACATATCGAATATGCCACGGTTCAAAATTTATACCCGTCAGTTCCTTCTTGTCCACCGGATAGCGCACAACAAACCCGTATTTGTAACTGTTCTGCGCAATCCACTTGCCTATATCCAGTTCCCCGAAATTATTCTGGCAGGTACCGTCGGTCGAAATGTCGATGCAGGCGCTGTACTGATGCTCCGAGGGTCCGGGGGCTGCCGTAACCTTTTGCCCCGGACCGTACTGGGCTACCTTTTTATCATACAGCTGCTTCTGCTTTGCATAGCTGCGATATCCGCTGATTATGGACGGTACGGTAACATCAGCTTCTTTAATGTCGGCATACATTACCTTATATGCCTCAAGCACCGTAGCGTTAAGCTTGATAGTGGGGGTACCCTTGACGGATTTTCCTATTTCAACAATATTGACCGGTACAAAATCCGCACTCATAACATTTTCTTTATTTACAAGCATCGGAATGATTACCGGCTTTTCCGGTTCGGTAGGCACCGTTGTCGTAGTTGTACTGCTGTCAGGAACCGCTGCCCCGGCCATATCTCCGCCGACATTGTTAACCTTGCCGGACTCAATGACCACTTCAGTCTTTTCGAGCTGAACACGCCGTTTACCACCAGTATCTGCAGCACCAGCAATATCACAAAACCAAAAAGCACAGTTATATTTACAGGTTTGAATTTTACACGGTCTTGCCTCTGCATAAACATAACTCCTATTTATAGAAATATCATCGCAAATCAAATAAGTTTACTTTGTATTTTAACAAATCCTATGATGAAAGTCAACATTACATCACCCCTCACATCCGCCGCATTATGGTAAAAGAATTGTAAATTGCTTGCCTTGACACCGATACTCATTGACAATATTATAAATTTGTTTTAGAATATATAGATATTGAAAAGACAGCTTTATAGCTGAAAAAGGGGGGTACTTATGCGCGATATAATGGATCTTAATTTCGGATGGCGGTTCAGCCCCGATTTCAAACCGGAATATGCCCGTCCGGATTTCAAGGACACGGCCTTCAAGCTGGTCGATATCCCGCATATTGTTGAGGAAACTCCGCGAAGCTGCTCCGGCGGAAAGCTTTACAGCGCCGTTACCTGCTACAGAAAAATGTTCGTTCTTCCATCCTCGTTTAAGGGAAGACGGTTATTTCTCCATTTTGACGGCGTAATGGGATGCGCCGCAGCATTTTTCAACGGCAAGCCGATATGCGCCCACAAAGGCGGTTTTACACCTTTTTACTGCGAGGTCACAAGCCTTGTCAAAAACGGTGATAACCTTATTACGGTCGTTGTCGACTCAACCGAGCGCGAGGATACCCCGCCCTTCGGCGGCCAGCTTGATATGCCCTGCGGCGGCGGAATATACCGCGAGGTTCGGCTCGAAGCGGCGGATGACGTGAGCATCGACACCTTTACCGCTGCTGCTTATTATTCCGACGGCGATTGGAATATCGATATCAAAGGAAAGCTCACCTCCGACAAGGGGGCCGGTTTTACCTTTTACCTGTTTGACAGCGATAATAAAAAGATTTCCGCAAAATATTACAACTGCAGCAATGCTGATTTTTCATGCACATGGGAGCTGCCATGTGAAGTTGAGCTGTGGTGCTGCGATAACCCAAAGCTCTACACATTGAAAATCGCTTTGGATTCGGGCGATGATGTTTCCACCCGTATCGGTTTCCGCACCGTCAAATTTGAGCCCGATGGATTTTATCTTAATGACTCAAAGCTTCGGCTTATCGGTCTTTCCCGTCATCAGAACTTTCCCGTTATCGGCAACGCGCTGCCCAAATCGGCGCAGTATCTTGACGCCGAACTGATAAAAGAGCTTGGCTGCAACGCGGTATTCACCGCCCATTGTCCGCCATCGCGTCACTTCCTTGACCGATGCGACGAGCTTGGAATCCTTGTCATTGAGGATATACCGGCGTACGGTCACATTGGCGATGATGACTGGAAGGATGCCCTCTGCGAAAATCTTAACGAGATGATAATCCGCGACATATCGCACCCCAGCGTTATATTGTGGAACATCAAAGCCGATAATGCTCCCGAAGACGCCGACCTTGAAAAACGCCTTGCCGATATCGCGCACCGGCTCGACCCGACAAGACAACTCGGCGGTATACACGATACGCACGGCACCGTCACCAACGAGGACGTTTTCTTATACAAGGATTATTCTCACAACGGCGAAAACCCCGGTCTTGAACGCCGTAAAAACGTAATCAAGACAAAAACGCCGTACATTGTCATATCCCATACAGGCAGAAGCTACCCGGCAAAACCCTTCGACCGCGAGAGCGTTTTGCTCCAGCAGGCTCTGCGCCATGCGCGCGCCCTTGACGCCGCTTACGGCGACCCCGATATGTGCGGTGTGTTCGGCGGTTATCTGAGCGATTTTATATCCGGCGGAAATTCCGGCGCTTCCAACAGCATCTGCTCCTATGCGATATGCGACCGGTCAAGAATAAAGAAGCTTGCCGCTTATGTTTATATGGCACAGCAGAAAAAACAGCCCATTCTGAAAATATCTTCACGCCTTGCTCCGGACGAGCCGTGTGAAGTCTGGGCGGTGACAAACTGTGACGAGGTTCGCCTCAACATAGACGGCAATGTCATCGGCAGCTACTATCCCAACCGCAAGCTGTTCCCCCATCTTCCGCACCCTCCGATACAAATCGACGATCCGGACGGAAGACTTTTTTCATCCGGCAAGGTCACCTTTGAGGGTATCATAGGCGCAAATACAGCAGCATCGGTCGTTATCGAGCCGCTCAAACGCGCACAGCTCCGCGTCACGCCGAGCAGTACGCAGCTGCACCATTGCGATACATACGATACGGCACGGGTCGAGCTGGAGGCTGTAGACCAGAACGGTTTAAGACTCCCCTACTGCTTCGACGCCGTAAATATAGATTGTGACGGTTCCATGGAGGTAATCGGCAGCAGGCTGTTCTCGCTTGAGGGCGGCGCGGCTGCCTTCTATGTACGAACCAAGGGCGGAAAGGGAAAGGCAAGCGTAAAGATCGCCACCGAATCGCTCGGCGAATACCAGCTTGCATTTGATATCAGCCGCACCTTGCCTCCAAAGGATATGTTCGATAAAAAAGAATCGGCCGACACAAAAGACGTAAAAGCGGAAACCGCTTCACCGAAAGCGCCCGCCAGCACGCGCGAAGAACCGCCGCCCGTTGTCGTTCACGACTTCGAGGATGACGATGCTCCGCTTGCGCCCTCCTCCAATGAGGTAAGGGATGCGGTTCATACCTTCAATGAAAAACGGATAAAGAAAAACCGTAAACACAAATAAAGCCAAAGAAAGGTTGAAAACTATATGCAGAAGGAAATGGCAAAACAGTATGACCCCAAAGAGGTCGAAGACAAAATTTATAAAATGTGGGAGGATGCCGGTTATTTCCACGCCGTGCCCGACCCCGATAAGAAGCCGTATACAATAGTTATGCCGCCGCCCAACATCACCGGTCAGCTTCATACCGGCCATGCACTTGACAACACTCTTCAGGATACCATCATCCGCTGGAGAAGAATGCAGGGCTACAGCACACTCTGGCTGCCCGGCACCGACCATGCTTCCATCGCAACCGAAGCAAAGATAGTCGAAAAGATGAAGGAAGAGGGCGTCACAAAGGACGACCTCGGACGTGACGGCTTCCTTGAGCGCGCATGGCAGTGGCGCGAAACCTACGGCCGAAAGATCACCCAGCAGCTTCGCAAGATGGGCTCCTCCTGCGACTGGGAGCGCGAGCGTTTCACAATGGACGAGGGCTGCAGCAAGGCCGTTATCGAGGTTTTCAACCGCATGTACGAAAAGGGCCTTATCTACAGAGGCGAGCGCATAATCAACTGGTGTCCCCATTGCAAGACCACCATATCCGATGCCGAGGTTGAGTTCGAGGAAAAAGAAGGCAATTTCTGGCATCTGCGTTATCCGCTTACCGATGGCAGCGGATATCTTGAGCTTGCCACAACAAGACCGGAAACCCTCCTTGGCGATACCGCCGTTGCCGTTCATCCCGAGGACGAAAGATACAGAGCCTATGTCGGAAAGACGGTTACTCTCCCCCTTGTCGGAAGAGAGATTCCCGTTGTTGCCGATGAATATGTTGAAATGGACTTCGGTACCGGCGTCGTTAAGATCACACCGGCTCACGACCCGAACGACTTCGAGGTCGGTCTGCGCCACAAGCTTGAAATAATCAACGTCATGAACGACGATGCAACCATCAATGAGCTGGGCGGCAAATACTGCGGAATGACCCGTGAGGATTGCCGCAAGGCTATCGTTGCCGATCTTGAAGAGGGCGGTTTCCTTATAAAGATCGAGCCCCTTTCTCACAACGTAGGCACCTGCTACCGCTGCGGTACCATCGTTGAGCCGCGCGTTTCCAAGCAGTGGTTCGTTAAAATGAAACCGCTGGCAGGCCCGGCGATCGACGCCGTTAAGAACGAAGAGACGAAATTCGTTCCGCAGCGCTTTGAGAAGGTCTACTTCCACTGGCTTGAGAACATCAAAGACTGGTGCATTTCCCGTCAGCTTTGGTGGGG
>JAGBFS010000143.1 GCA_017936365.1 Clostridia bacterium | reverse complement strand
TTGTTAAGAGCCGTTCGCCGAAAAACAGAAAAATATTCAGACAACTGACCTTACACAGCAAGAAAGCTATTACTGTTACGGCAGGTCTCATCCTTGTCGGTGCGCTTCTCATATTTATTTTTGAATATGCAAATCCTTTGTCCATAGGAAAGATGGATTTGTTGGATAAGATTCAAGTATCTTTCTTCCAATCTGTCACCACAAGAACCGCAGGCTTTGCCTCCGTTCCACAAGAGAATCTGACGAATGCGTCTGCCGCCGTATCTGTTATTTTGATGCTTATCGGCGGTTCACCGGTGGGAACCGCAGGCGGTATGAAAACAGTAACCATTGCAGTCCTTGTAAGTTCGGCAATGGCAACTATCAGAAATAGAAACAATGCAACTATGTTCGGTCGCCGCATTTCTGAGAGCTCGATAAAAAAAGCAGTCGCCGTGGCTGTAGCCTTTTTTACAATCTGCACCATCTCGACGGTGCTTTTAATGGCGGGGAGTGATACTTCCGCCATTGATGCGGTTTATGAAACGGTTAGTGCAACGGCAACCGTAGGTCTTTCGAGAAACTTGACGGCAACGCTGGATACCTTTGGAAAACTGATTATTACAGTAACAATGTATTTCGGCAGAGTTGGTCCGATATCTCTTGCTGTGGCACTTGGCAGTAAAAATGAAAGTCAAAATGTTATTTCCGAACCGACGGAAGATATCAGTATCGGATAAAGGAGATTATTATGAAAGCAAAAAAAACATATGCAGTCTTCGGACTTGGAAGATACGGCACAGCTGTTGCAAAAGAGCTTGTGGAAAACGGTATGGAGGTCATTGCTGTAGACAATGATGAACGAATTGTCAACGATGCCGCCGCATATCTGCCTGTTTGTAAATGTGCCGATGTGACCGATGCTGAAGTTATTTCTCGACTTGGCATAAGAAATATTGATACTGTTATTGTTTGTATGGCAAACAACCTTGAAGCGAGCGTAATGGCTGTTACGCTCTGCAAGGAAGTGGGCGTTAAAAATGTTATAGCAAAATGTGCAAACGAGATGCAACAAAAGATATTGCTTCGTGTGGGGGCGGACAAGGTAGTTTTTCCCGAAAACGAATCCGGTATCCACCTTGCAAAGAATTTGCTCAGTTCAGGATTTATTGATATGCTCTCTCTGTCTAAGGATGTGTCAGTGATCGAAATTGATGTGAGAGATGAGTGGATCGGCAAAAATCTGATTGAATTAAACCTCCGCAAAAAATACGGTTTCAATATCGTCGCTATCAAAAAAGGCGAAACGGTAAATGTAAATATCAATCCGGAGCAACCGCTTGAAGCGGAAACCACGCTGATTGTTATCGCCAACATAGCTAAGCTCGGGAAAATAAAATAAGTCGCACAAAACACTAACGGTGCGTAGCTGATTTCTCTGGAATTGTTAAGAACTTCGGGAAGTTTACAAATTGTCCTTTACCGCTGTAAACAAAAATACAAGTCTCAATCCTCAACCGTAACTCTCACACGATAATATAGATCTGTTTCATAATCACCGTAGTTATCGGGAAGCCTGAGGATATCTATCTTGTGGGTGTAATAAACATAGAAGTTATGTCCGACCGTGCTGAAATCGTCGGAGGCTTCATCGTCAAGACCTACTATTGTGGAATAATAGAGAAGTCCCGTGTAAGGTTCTGCTGTTGCCGCAACGATATGATCGTCCCAGTGACAGCCGTCGTCCGAGAAGAAAAGTATAAGCTGTCTTGCCGTCTGTACCGCTATCATGTATTTGTCAAGTGCACTGCAGTATGCGGCATCGGAATGACAGTCGTACTTGTAGCCGCAGTCTTCAAAGAGCTTTATGTCATCGCAGTCTGTGGGGAACATCTTTGCACCTGTGCCATGCATAGGCTCTGTGTCCCATGTATTTCCACCACTGTATTTCTTTACAAGATGAGCAGGGGACTCGCCTTTGCGGATAAGCTCGATGGTTTCCTTCATGGGCAGGCGTGCGCCGGAGATATAACGCTCATATTCGGGAGAGTATTCGTTATAATAAAAATAGAAGTAACCGTCCTTGCCTGCAAAGAATGGGACACCGCCGACATTGGGATATTTACCGCCCGATCTTCTT
>JAGBFS010000142.1 GCA_017936365.1 Clostridia bacterium | reverse complement strand
CCCGTAGGATAGCTGTCAAACGGGGTTATATGAAGCACCTTTGCTTTTGTATTCTGAAGTGCTTCTGTCTTTATGCCGTCTGTTCCCATCTCAAGATGCTCAAGCTGTACCGAAAAAGCGGAGTAAACCTGCTCTATGCTTTCGTACGATGGATATTCTATCCCAAAGGTGTTCCTTTTTCCGAGCAGCAGAGCAAGCCTTGTATAAATATCCTGCGCTCCCGAGCAGATAAAAATGTTGCTCGGCGCAACGTTTATCCCACGATATCTCATCAGATAATCGGCAAGAGCCTCGCAAAGTGCGGCACATCCGCGGCTGTGCGGTTTCTGGTTAAGAATATCCGCATCCTGCGAAACGGTTTTTCGTATTGTTCGTATCCAGCCCTCGGGAAGCTGCTGCGGCGCAAGCACCGTCTGCTGTATTGTCTGTTCGTGCCTTGTTTCGGAAATCGCAGGCATATAGCTGCCCGAAAGCGCAACATAATATCCGCTTCGTTCCCGGCTTGTAATATATCCTTCATCGATAAGCTGGTCATAAGCTTTCTCTACCGTAACAACAGATACCCCCAAATGCTCCGACAGCGCACGCTTTGACGGAAGCTTTTCACCCGATATCAAATTTCCCGAACGGATATCACCTTTTATCGCATTATAAAGACATTCATATTTACTGCGTCCGTCCTTTTTTTCTATTTTGTATGTAAGCATCTGGATATAAAAAATCCCCCTTTTCAAGCGGTTAATATCATTCCAGAAAGCATTATACTCCCCTAACGAAACATAATCAAGCAGCTTTGCAGATTTTATCTTTTACAAAAAAGATTCGGACTGCCCAAAGCAGTCCGAATCGCATCAATTTAGTTTTCTCCGTTTGCAATAGCCTCTTCACTTTCCGCCTGAATATCCGCATCATAGGAAAGGATCGGCTTTTCATCCTTGTTCTTTATCTTGCGGCTTACATAGTTCTTTGTTATCTTCGCAACTACCGGACAAAGAGCTACAACGCCGATAAGGTTAGGCACCATCATCATTCCGTTGAAGGTGTCGGAAATATCCCATGCGATGGAAGATGTCATAACGGCACCGGAAATTATCATCAGAACGAATATGACCTTGTAAACCTTGACCGCCTTTTCACCGAAAAGATATTCCACAGCCTTCGAGCCGTACTGCGACCAGCCGAGTACGGTGGTGAATGCAAACAAAAGCATTGCAACCGCGACAAAGACTTCGCCGGCAATACCGAAGCCTTCACCGAACATTTCGCCAAAAACATTTCTGAACGACTGCGCAACAAGCGTTGCATCGTCTACATTTCCCACAGTCATACCGGTATTGAGATCGATGTATCCGGACGAAAGAACAACAACGGCTGTAATGGTACAAACTACGAACGTATCAAAGAAGACCTCGAATATACCCCACATTCCCTGAACTACCGGTTCTTTTACATTGGACGATGAGTGAACCATAACCGAGGAACCAAGACCGGCTTCGTTGGAGAAAACACCGCGTTTGAAACCCTGGGTTATAACCTCTCTTATTGCTATACCTGCAACGGCGCCGCCGACAGCCTTTACACCGAACGCAAACTTGAATATTGACGCAACCATTGCTCCGAGATTTTCATAGTTATAACCGACGATAACAAGCGCACCGATAACATAAAGAATTGCCATGAAAGGAACAATGCGCTCGGCAACGGCCGCTATTCTCTGAAGTCCGCCGATGATAATAAGACCTGCAATTATCATAAGCACTACGCCGATACCGATGGAAACCACCGATACACCCATAACCTGGGGTGCCTCTACATTTTTAAAGAACGCCGACTGCACATTAAGTGTTATCTTGTTGACCTGACCCATGTTGCCAATACCAAATGAAGCAAGAATGGCGCAGATCGCAAAGATAACGGCAAGTATCTTACCTATAATTTTAAAGCCCTTCTTGCCGCCGAGACCGTCCTTCAGGTAGTACATCGCACCGCCCGACCATTCGCCGTCTTTATTGCGGCGGCGATAATATATACCAAGAACATTTTCGGAGAAGTTGGTCATCATACCGAAAAATGCAGCTATCCACATCCAGAAAACAGCACCGGGGCCGCCGATGCATATAGCTGCTGCAACACCGGCGATATTGCCCGTACCTATAGTTGCCGCCAGCGCAGTACAAAGCGCCTGGAATTGTGAAATGCTCTTTTTATCTGTCTTTTTGGTCGCACCGCTGCCGCGTTTGAACACACCACCAATGGTGTTTTTCCACCAATGACCGATATGTGACACCTGAAAAAATTTTGTACAGCAGGTCATGATTATACCCGCACCGATAAGCAGGATAAGACCAACCTTGACCCACACAAAATCGTTTATCTTGCCGTTTATATCAGCAAGACTCTGCAAAAACTGACCCATAAAAATACCTCCAAAATCAAAAGCGAGCCGTACCCTTCGTACAGCCCGCAAAAGTCCAACGTATATTCCCAAAAGAAAGATCATACTTTGTCCTTTTGCCTGAGAGATTAACGCACAAAGCGTTTTGCCCCTTCGGCCCCCAATTCAATGGGCTTCTCCAAAGTTCTATCGGTTTACAGTCCTCATTCCAAAAACGGAACGCCTGAGAGTGTTACTCCTTCGGCTGCACAAAAGCGCATTTCCTGCAAACGTCATTTAGATATATTCGTTTTTAACAGATAGATTATATCAGCAACAAGCCCAAATTGCAATATAATTTTGGCAAAAACAAAGCGTCAGTTTTATTCGGAAACAAAATTACAGTTTTAAATTCTCTGTATTATAATACATTTATCAAATAACAGGAGGCTATGTCCATGAAAACCACAACCAAAAAGACTATCGCTCTGCTTATTGCTGTTATCATGATCGCCTGCTTTATCACGTCGGGCTGCACCGATTTAATGTCCGGCGGCACCGATTTCACCTCGTGCAGCAGCACCATTCTGCCGGATTTCTGCGGTTCATCAGCTAATTATCAGACCGACGCCGAAGGAGTACTCGATCTGTCAGACAGCAGCCTTAACGATATCAGCCAGCTTTCCGGACGGAACGATATCAAGACGCTTAATCTCTCAAAAAACAACATAAATGACCTGTCTCCGCTCAAGGGCATGACCGGTCTGGAGGAGCTCGACCTCAGCCAGAACTACGAGCTTACCGATCTGTCGCCTCTGAAATCTCTCCCAAACCTCAAAAGTCTTACCCTTAACGGCAATCCGATAAAAGATATGGGGGTTATTTCTTCGCTGAAAGGCCTTGAAACCCTCCGTATTTTAAACATACCTATCACAGATATCTCTTTTCTGCTTTCACTCACCAATCTCAAAGAGCTCTATTTAAGCTGTCTTGCCGAAGATATCAGCATACTTCCTGCATTGACCGGGCTTGAGATACTTTATCTTGTCGATATGCCTATCACAAGCATAGCTCCGCTTTCGTTGATGACCGGTCTTCGCGAATTAAACATAGTCCGCACAAAAGTCAGCGACATTTCGCCGCTGGCCACGCTTCAAAACCTGAAATCTCTTACATTATCCGCCAATGCAATAGGCGATATATCCGTTTTGCTTAAGCTTACAGGACTCGAAACACTTTCCGTAACCGAATACTTTATTCGTGATTATTCACCCATTTCCTCTCTTATTAATCTTACAAGCCTTACGCTGCTCGATTATAAAAGCAGCCTGCGAAGCATGTCATTTCTTGAGAATTTGACCAAGCTTGAGCAGTTCAGCTTCAGCGGAAGCTATCAATCGCAAGAGCATAATATGACCAACATCAGCGCTTTGTCAGGTCTTACCAATCTTACCGAGCTTTCTCTTTACAGCTGCGGCAACAGAGATCTCGATGCAATAAAAAACCTTACCGGGCTTACAGTGCTCAATTTAGGCGAATGCTATGTCGAAGATATTTCGGCAATATCCAATCTGACAAAGCTGACCGAGCTCACTCTCAGTCGAAACAACATTACAAGCATATCCCCTATTTCTGCACTCACTAACCTTACCACACTTGAGATAAGTGAAAGCGTAAGTGATATTTCTTCCATTTCAAATATGACGGCTCTTACCTCTCTTGAAATCACTTCTGTTAATGTGACCGATTTTTCAGCTTTGTCCAATCTTGAAAAGCTTGAAAACCTGTACATAAGCTGCAAACAATTGAGTGATATCTCTTCAATATCCAAAAATACAAATCTTGAAACACTCAATATATCTTACAGCAATATCGGCGATATATCTGTCATTTCTCCTTTCAAAAATCTGAAAGAATTAACTATATCCGGCTGTCCTGTATCAGATATCTCCGCGCTGAACGGTCTTGAAAATCTGGAAGAATTATATTTAAGCCTTCCTTCCGTATCAGACATTTCATCGCTGAATAGCTTAAAAAATCTTAAATCTCTTCATTTAAGCAATTGCAGCATTTCAAACATCTCCGCTATGAGCGGCCTTATAAATCTGCAAAAGCTATTCCTGAATAAAGCCTCGGTTTCGGACATTTCTGCGCTCGGCAAGCTTGAAAATCTCAAAGATTTAGATATAAGCGACTGCCCGATTTCGGATATCACACCTCTTGGCAAGCTGAAAAATCTGAAGGAGCTTTCCTTAAGAAGCTGTCCTCTTTCAGACATTTCGCCGCTGGCCGATCTTAAAAATCTGGAAACTCTGTCCATAAACACGTGCTCGGTTACGGATATTTCACCGATAGGACGCATCGATAATCTGAGTGATCTTACCGTATTCAACTGTCCGGTTTCCGATCTTTCTGCTTTGGGCAGCCTTAAATCCCTTAAAGACATTAGCATCGGCAAACTTGACGTTACGGATATTTCGTTCCTCGCCGCCCTTAAAAATCTTAAAAGCATAGAAATAAGATCATGCCCGATTTCGGATTTATCGCCGCTGTACGAGCTAAAAAAGCTTGATAGCCTTTACATTACCGACACCGCCTGCAGCGACGCATCAATCGAAAGTCTGCGCCAATCATTCCCCTTCGGGCTCATTTCCTGACCATAGTCATTTTCATTTAATAAAAATACTTGTCTGACATCCTCCATCTGCCGCACCGACAATATCTTGACAACAGAAAATATATGTTTTATACTAATTAAGTTATAAATATGATTTTCAAAGTCATTGGAGGTTAATCAAATGTCAGGCCATTCCAAATGGAGTACCATCAAGCGTAAGAAGGAAAAGACCGATTCGCAGCGCGCCGCGATATTCACTCGTATCGGCCGCGAAATGCAGGTTGCTATCCGCGAGGGCGGCGGCCCCGATCCCGAATCCAACTTCAAGCTTCGCGACTGTATTGCAAAGGCTAAAGCCGCAAACGTCCCCAACGATAACATCGAGCGCGCCATCAAAAAGGCTGCAGGCGGCGGCGACGGCAAAAACTACGAATCTCTTACCTACGAAGGCTACGGTCCTTCCGGTATCGCCGTAATAGTCGAAACTCTTACCGACAACCGCAACCGTACCGCCGGTGAGATGCGTCATTATTTCGATAAGGCCGGCGGCAACCTCGGCAACTCCGGCTGTGTTTCCTTTATGTTCAACAGAAAGGGTATAATCGTTATCGAGCGTGAGGATCAGGACGAGGATGTGCTGATGGAGCAGGCTCTGGAGGCCGGCGCTTCCGACTTCTCTGCCGATGAGGATGCTTTTGAGATCACCACCGAGCCGGATGATTTTTCCGCCGTATACGATGAGCTTCAGAAGCTCGGTTATGAATTTGTATCCGCTCAGGTAGAGCAGGTTCCCGATACCTACACCTCTATCACCGACGAGGAACAGGCTTCCAAGATGCAGCGTCTGCTGGATATGCTCGACGACAACGACGACGTCCAGAACGTATGGCACAACTGGGAAAACGCTGACGATTTTCAGTAAGCTAAGAAAGGAAGGCTTCATCTTATGAAAAAGAAGATTCTTGCCGCAATACTCTGTGCTCTTATCTGCGCCATGTTCCTCTGCTCCTGCGAACGTGAAGGTCTTACGATCGAAGAGGACAGCACATTCCAGGCCGGCGAAGCTGCAGATTCCTGCTACGACCTTTCCATGTTCTCACTCTGCGGCTAACCGTTATTTAATTTAACAAATCAAATTAAAAGGGCATAGTATGGATTACCCGATAAAAGGAGGTAATTCATGCTATGCCCACTGTTTTTTTAAGCCCGTCAACACAGGAATTCAATCCTTATGTCATTGGAGGTGACGAAGAGTATTACGCAAATCTGATAGTTGATGCTATGATCCCCTATCTTGAAGCAAGCGGAATTAATTATTCACGCAACGACCGCAACGCCAACGCCGCGGCCGCTATCGCAAAAAGCAACGCCGGAAATTACGATTTGCATTTCGCGCTTCATTCCAATGCTTCACCCGAGCAATTCGCCGGCCAGCTTCAGGGGCCGGATATCTACTATTATCCCGGCAGCGTAAACGGACGGCGCGCGGCAGTAATTATCGCCGATAATCTGCGCGATATTTATCCGCAGCCGCAGCTTGTTGATGTAAGAACCTCCACCCGACTCGGCGAGCTTTCACGCACGCGCGCGCCGAGTGTCTTCGTTGAGCTTGCCTATCATGACAACATAGAGGACGCCGAATGGATCCGCGACAACATAAATCAGATCGCCGAAAATCTTGCATTTTCGCTGACAGAATACTTTGACCTGCCCTTTGTCACGCCCTATTGATTCCAGTATTTGCCGTCAAGACTTCTGTATTGAACCGCTTCGGAAATATGCGCCGAAGTAATTGTTTCGCAGTTATCAAGGTCTGCTATCGTTCTTGATATCTTTAGTATGCGGTCATACGCTCTGCCCGACATATTAAGAACCGAAAACGCCCTCTCAAGCATCAGCTTTGCGCTGCCGGTCATACTGCATACCTTATGCAGCATTGACGGGTCTATCCTTGCGTTGCAGGTGGCTCCGGTACCGACAAGGCGCTCGATCTGTATCCTCCTCGCAGCTTCAACGCGCTTTCTGATATCCGCGGAGCATTCACCCTCCTGCTCGCTTGAAAGCTTTTCATATTCAACCGGCGGAACCTCTATCTGTAGATCTATACGGTCAAGCAGCGGACCGGAAACCCTGCCCTGATATTTCGCGATACTCTTTTGCGAACATATACATTCCTTTGTCGGATGTCCGTAATATCCGCATCGGCACGGGTTCATCGCTGCAACAAGCTGAAATTCGCACGGATACGTCACTCTGCCGGCCGCTCTTGAT
>JAGBFS010000141.1 GCA_017936365.1 Clostridia bacterium | reverse complement strand
TTCCAAGCGGTTCCACACCATAAATATCAACCAGATCATTTAAGAAGCCGGAAAACAGTCCCATAGCATTAGAACCTCCACCTACGCAGGCTACAACTGCATCCGGCAGTTCCCCGGTCATTTCCAGAAACTGCTCTCTTGCTTCGATTCCTACCACACTCTGAAAATCTCTTACCATCATAGGGAACGGATGCGGACCCACAACAGAACCGATACAATAAATGGCATCCTTATACTCCTTGCAATATGCCATAAACGCTGCATCCACAGCTTCTTTGAGTGTCTGTAATCCATCCGTAACTTCAACGACTCTGGCTCCCAGTATTTTCATTCTCGCAACATTAGGTGCCTGTTTCTTAATGTCAACAGCACCCATATAGATGTCACATTCCAGTCCAAAATAGGCTGCGGCTGTTGCAAGTGCAACACCATGCTGGCCCGCTCCAGTTTCCGCAATAACTTTTTTCTTACCCATATACTTTGCGAGAAGTACTTCTCCCATACAATGGTTCAGTTTATGTGCACCTGTGTGGTTCAAATCCTCTCGTTTTACATAAAGCTGAACTCCTGTACCAATCTTATCTGAAAGTCTTGCCAGATGCGAAATCGGCGTAGGTCTGCCCTGAAATTCTTTGCGGATACGACGAAGTTCATTAATAAATTTTCTGGACTTACATATAGTCTGATATGCTTCACTGATTTCATTCATTGCAGTCTGTAATTCCGGTGGAATATACGAACCGCCATATTTTCCAAAATAACCATTTGCATCAGGGTAGTTTTTAAAGTAAGTATCAAATTCAATATTATTATACATCATTGTATTATCCTCCACATTCTTAAAAAAATTTTATTAACCATTTCCTGTCTGTTCCATACATTTTATTTCGGCGCATAAGCGCCACCAGAGTTTACGCATCATGTTCCACCTCCCGATATGGCAGTTTATCTACAAAAGAAAAACTCCTTTAACCAATCTGTCAAAGAAGTTTTCAGAAAACAAAAACGTCCCTGACAGACTCATAGAATCTGTCAAGGACGAATCACGTACAAATAAATATAACAAAAGTACGACACAATCCGCGGTGCCACCTTGATTCACAGCAACGACGCTGTACGCTTAGCAGGATACCAGCATATCCCCGGCAACTAACGTATGCCATCACGTTACAGAATACTCTGCGAACCAAGAATTCGCATTTGACTGCACCCTCAGCGGTCCATTTGACGATTTGTTTCTTACCCGACTTTCAGCAACACGGGCTCTCTGTAAAGGCATCATCGCCGTTATCTCCGCCTCAACGGTTTGACCTGTTTGATTTTTCTGTATTATATCACCGCTGTTTCCGATTGTCAACATAAATCATCAACGCAAAATAATATAAAATTTTTCCACATATCATGCATTTATCTTTTATTGCTTTAAAGCAGAAAAACTTTGACTTATAAAAATTATATGATAAAATTATCGTATACAAAGGAGGCCGAAAAAAGGATGTCTAAAAAAGAACATTTCGCCCGATACATACTGCTTATCATCGGGGTATTTTTTGTCGCGCTTGGCATAGCACTTGCCAAACGAAGCGACCTTGGCATCTCCCCCGTTTCGTCAATCGCAAATGTATTTAGTATTAAATTTACATTTTTCACCGTCGGCACATGGATAATAATATGGAACTGCGTCATGATCCTTGCCCAGATAATCATACTCCGCAAGGACTTCAAGCCTATACAATTTCTCCAATTCCCCATCTCGCTGCTGCTTGGCGTATTTACCGATTTCTGTGTCGCAATTCTCTCTTTTATCCCAACCGATAATTATATTACGAAACTATCCTTTATATTGCTCGGTGTTATTGTGCTGGCATTCGGCATAACTCTGATGATTATTTCCGATACGGTTATGAATGTCGGCGAAGCGTTTGTTGACGTCGTTTCCAAAAAGCTCGGAAAGCCGTTCGGCAGCATAAAGGTCGTCTTTGATATAAGCTGTGTGCTTTTTTCTATTATCCTTTCCCTAATCTTTTTCAATTTTAAAATCGTCGGTACAAGAGAAGGCACTATCATCACCGCATGCTTTACCGGATTTGTAATAAAGCTTTTCACCCGGCTGCTTAAAGAACCCACAAATCAGGCTCTTAAAAAAATCGGAAATAGCAAATAATAAATTAAGAGCGTCGATCTCCATACTATTTATATCGGAGATTCGACGCTCTTTCATTTTATAATTCTACAAATCGATTCTGGTTGCTCGATTCATAATTCTTGTGCTTTTCTATTATATTTCTTGCACAGCGCGCCATGCAGGCGTTATGAAGCGGCACAACATAACCGATCGGCACGATAAAAATACAACTTAAATACCAACCGAGAAGCGAAAACGCCATGGAAATAACGCTGCTTTTATCACCATGCATTATCAGCTTTGATCTCTCAAAAGCTTCCTTTGGCGTCAGACTGTCGCCTATTGCGAAAAGATATCTTGCAAGGAAATAATTGAGTGATAAGGCGATATATACAATCACACCTACAATAAGAAGCGCCAGCGATACAAGCAGCAAGCCTTTGCCTTCCATATCCGGCTTGAGTATATATTCATCGCCTCTCAATTCAAACGACATGATAAAAGCTATTACAGACGGCGCAAAGGAAAGTATCGCATATACCGCAAGCTTAAAGAACAGCTGGATTTCAAACATCAATGCAGACGAATAATCCTTATTTGTCTTATAGAAAGCAAAAACATTTCCGACCTGGACATTTCCGTTTGCCGCAAGCGAATAGTACCACCAGCTTGTCCCCATTTTATAAGGCGATGTGATAAGGAAATCAAACACAAGCATGGCTATCGATATCAGGAACGACGGAACCGCTATCATGCCCCACACCTTGCCGGCCATCTCGGTAAGCGAATCGCTTATAATATTCTCATTTTCGGTGCCCGACAGATACGCCGCACCGCCTTCAAGAAAAGAACCGAATATCTGGTCAAGCATAAGAAAGAAGGTTGAGAAAAGCAGTGATATGCTGAATACAGCCAGCGCTCTGCTGAAATTATCGGAAAGCTGTGTCTTTGCTTCCTTTCGCAGTGCTTTAATTGAGGTGTTAGCCATATTTACGACCAATCCTTTCTGCACATCATGTACCGTGTTTAATTATAACCGAAAAATTATGCCGATTCAATCGCATATTGGAGGCCCTTATCTGGGAAGTCCGACCTTTTTGTAGACCTTTTCGATTGTTCTGCGAGCAAGCTTTGCGGCATTTTCCGCACCCTGTGACGCACATTTCTCAAGATATTTTCTATCCTTGATAAGCTCGTTGTAACGCGCCTGTATAGGCTCAAGCACAGCCACAACCGCTTCGCCGACAGCCGTCTTGAAATCG
Source organism: Clostridia bacterium (assembly GCA_017936365.1). Taxonomy (GTDB): domain Bacteria; phylum Bacillota; class Clostridia; order Oscillospirales; family Acutalibacteraceae; genus SIG598. The sequence goes on along the minus strand of JAGBFS010000141.1, from coordinate 3,984 downwards.
CCGTAGCCCTTGCCTTCAAATTCGGCAACGATCTCCTCATCGCTCTTGCCGGTACAGGCTCCGTAAATATCCATAAGGTTATTGATGCCCGCTTTATTCTCTCCCCTGCATACGCATGCTTCGCTGTCCGTTACCGCGCTGCGGAACTTCTTCATTATAACAGAGGGCTGATCGGTGAGCAGAATGAAGCTCTTCTGGTTATCATCAGATTTGCTCATCTTCTTAGTCGGGTCAACAAGGCTCATTACCCTTGCGCCCTGCTTGGGGATATAAGGCTCGGGCACAGTAAACACATTGCCGTAAATACCGTTGAAGCGATCGGCAATATTTCTTGTAAGCTCAAGATGCTGTTTCTGATCGGCTCCGACGGGAACGAGATCGGCCTGATAAAGAAGGATATCCGCCGCCATAAGGGTCGGATATGTAAAAAGACCTGCGTTGACATTATCTGCATGACGTGCCGACTTGTCCTTGAACTGGGTCATTCTTGAAAGCTCACCGAACTGGGTGAATGTGGAAAGCACCCACGAAAGCTCGGCGTGAGCCGGAACCATGCTCTGATGGAAGAATATGCACTTATCCTTATCAACACCGCACGCAAGCAGCATCGCATAAAGCTGTTCGGTATTCTGCTTGAAAGCTTTGGGATCCTGACGGACGGTTATTGCGTGCAGATTTGCCGTTGCATACACACATTCAAATTCATCCTGCATTGCGACCCAGTTCCTGATCGCTCCGAGATAGTTTCCGAGTGTCATTGCTCCGCTCGGCTGTATCGCCGAAAATATCCTCTTCTTTTTTACAGGTGTGTTTTCCATAATCTGATCATTCCTTCTGATATTTTTATTATAATAAGTAATCGGTCTGTGATATTATGAAGCCGCCGCGGTGGTATACACGCGGTACACGGCGCGCCATACGGCACACAAGCTCATAATTGATTGTTCCAAGCTTATCGGCAAGCTCATCGACCGTTATTTCTTCATTTCCGTCCTTACCGAACACCGTTACCGTATCACCCTCGGCAACATCAGGTATATCGGATACATCCAGCATAAGCTGATCCATGCACACGCGGCCTATTATCGGAGCACGTTTGCCGCGCACCAGAACATCCTGTCTGCCGGAAAGAACACGCGGAAAACCGTCAGCATAGCCGATCGGAACGGTTGCTATCAGCATATCCTTAGGTGCCGTAAAGGTTCTTCCGTAGCTGACTGTTGCACCGGCTTCGATCGTTTTTATCATTGATATTACCGAACGAAGCTGCATAACAGGACGCAGATCATATTTTCCGCGCAGCAGTGCGGACGGCGCAAGACCGTAAAGTATTACGCCGGGACGCACCATATCAAGATGCATATCGGGATATTCAAGCGTTGCGGCACTGTTGCAGCAATGACGGTACTTGAAATTGATCCCGCGTTTATTGAGCGCAGAAATAATATCAATAAAATTGGAATACTGATTTCTTGTAAAAGCCTCGCCGTCCTCGCCGTCATCAGCAACGGCAAAGTGGGTGAAGATTCCGTTTACATACAATCCTTCAAGCGAGCATATCGCGGCCGCCTCTTGCGCCGCAGAGGCTATAGCCTCCGAAATGCGGCAATTCAGCCCGATTCGCCCCATACCGGTATCGGCCTTGATATGACATTTCACCATACAGCCGGACATTATCGCCGCTTCGGACAGCTTTTTTGCGTATTCAAGCGAAAAGACCGCCTGTGTGATTTTATAATGTGACAGCTGTGCAACAGCCTCCGGCGGGGTATATCCGAGAATAAGTATGTTTCTTTCTATTCCATATCGGCGAAGCTCCATAGCCTCTTCAATATTGGAAACGCCAAACCATTTTGCGCCCAGCCGCTGATGCTCAAGCGCAATATGCTCAACGCCGTGACCGTATGCGTCGGCCTTGACTATACACATAGCCGGCACTCCCCCGGTCATCTTTTCAACAACACGATAGTTGCTGCCGACTGCGTCAAGGTCGATTTCGACCCATGTTCTTCTTAAATACTTTTCCATTTTGCAAATTCAACCTGTCAGTTTATTTCAAATTTTAAAAAAGGTCATTCCAAGTCTGAACTGCCATTTCAATAAGACTCGGAAGATCAACAACGTTGTAAAGCACCAGTATTTCATAAACCGAAAGTGCTATCAGCAGGACAAATACCGTTACCAGTATTTTGGCATAAGCACCCCATTTGGTAAAAAACAGCATGGTTATTATACCGGCAGGAAAAAACAGAAGCATAAGCAGCAAAACCAAAGACGGATGTGCATACGTTCTTATCTTTACAGGTGCCTGGTCAGCCAAAACATCGGGATTAGCATACGGAGATTCAGCATTTTGCGCAGGAACATTTTGTTCTTCGTAAACCGAAATATCTTCTGAATATACATTATCCATTTTGTATCCATATTCCTCCTACCGATCAATATATTTTATAATATAACAATAATATCTCTTCGTCAATCGGTTTTCACAAATTATCAATTGACTTTTTACTGTGTTTTTTATATATTATAAGGTAGCATTTTATGCAATGTCGGTTTTTTAGCGAAAGGAGATGTTTGTATTGGCGATCACAAGAAATCTCGATTCGGTCGGAAGAGTCGTCATTCCGATGGAATACCGCGCCCAGCTGGGTCTGCTTGTAAACGATCCTTTGGACATCTCTGTTGAGAACGACGCCATTATTATCAGAAAACAGCAGCGCGGATGCGTTATCTGCGGAGCTGCAGACAGCGATATCAGCTTTGTCGGCGGCAAGGCAGTTTGCCGAAAATGTATTGATTCCATCAAGGAAATATCCTAATATAATATGAGGGACAGCATAATGTTCAATAATGATCCCATCGACCCCGGATTCGATTCCGACATCGAGCTTGCCCGTCAGGAATCGGAATATGTAGACACTTTAAAAAAGAATTCCGAAAAGCTCATAAACGCCATTACCGACGATAAATTCATAACCGTTGGTGAAGCAAGGCGGATGAGCCGGCTCAGCATCGATATATCGCAGTTCCCGGCTATCCAGAAGGTTTTTGATGTCATAGCCGATTCCGATATACTTTCATCCGAACCGATTGCGATCGATCCCGATGAATACGATTCGACCGATCCGGAAGACGAAGAACAACCATCCGCTTCGGAAGACAGCGAAGATTCTATGGAAAACTGCGAATCCGTAAAAACACCGGAAAAAGCCAAACGAATCCGGCGCAAGAAAAAGAGTCTTACCGAAAAGCTTTCGGAAAACACTACGGAAGACACCACGGACGAAAACACCGTCGTATGCGCCGATGAGCTTTTTGGCATGATAGATGATATCACCCAAAACGACATGCGCAAAAAAGCCGCTCCGGCAGTACATACACCTGCGCCGGAGCAAAACGTTGAATTTGACCCTTACAACAGGAAAATGAATGATTACGATATGGACGAATTGACCGAGGATATCCCTACCTTTGATATCGACAGCGGTTATAAGCTTCACAATCTTTAGAATCACCGCTGTGAGTACTTGTATTAAAAGGATGATCGATAAATGAAAAACAACAGACAAATCGGACTTGACGGAAAGATATTTATAACCGACTGCCTCAAAAGAAGCACATATTTTATATATGGCCTTCTTCTTTTCGGTGCGGTCGGCGCGCTTTCCGATATATTAAAGCTGCTTGGCGCAGGCGGAACTCCGATGAGCACCTTCACCGTCACTTTGCTCATGTATGATTTCATTTCGCTGCTGCTCCTGATTATAGTCGTATTCTACGCGCATTACCTTGAATGCGGAAGCAATATTCCGATTCTGAAATAAAAGCCGGTCATTGTGCTATGCTGGATGAGAATGGGCTATAACGTTCTTCTGGGATATTATATCTGCTACAGGGTCATGTACACCTTTGCTCATCCCGGTGAAGGTCTGGGCGCACTTTCATTTTACTATATTGCCTATCTCGTAATAATCATCCTTT
>JAGBFS010000140.1 GCA_017936365.1 Clostridia bacterium | reverse complement strand
TAAAGTAATGTTTCGAACAATAGCACCGTCGGGTCCAAGCTTGATCGCTTTAATTGCCATGCCAAGCGCAACACCTGCTTGCGGAAGCAATGTAATACCAAGGTATTTTACAATGTTTGGGTCACATTGTGTCATTTTCGCGCTGATACCCGCACCAAAATATTTGCCCAAGGAACGAGAAATAATGTAAACAATACCGATCAATACAATTATAACATCTGCAAAAACAGAAAGCTCAAGCTCTGCACCGCTTATAACGAAGAACAGGATAAGCACCGGAGTAGTCCATCTGTCTGCTCGTTCCATAAGTTCCTCGGAAACATCACTGATATTGCAAAATACCGTGCCGAGCATCATGCATGCAAGAAGTGATGAAAAGCAGATATGTACCGGACCTGCTTTAAATTCAAGACAAGAAATCGCTACTGTCATCATAACAAAGGTTACTGAAACAGCCATACGTTTTGAACGGGAATGGAAATACTTTTCGCACAATGAAAACAACAAGCCCATAACGAAACCAAGAATCAAGGAAAGCACCACTTCAAGCAGTGGTTCTAGGATAATAGAGAGTATATGAACATCCCCTACCCCCAGCGATCTTGCAATTCCGAAGGAAACGGCAAAAACCACAAGTCCAACAGCATCGTCAAGAGCAACCACCGGAAGAAGAATATCTGTAACGGGACCTTTTGCTTTATATTGCTTTACAACCATTAACGTAGCAGCAGGCGCAGTCGCAGTGGCAACCGAGCCAAGTACAATTGCTGACGGTAGCGAAAGCGTATCGGGTATCATAAAATGAAGTCCAATAAGGACAGCGTCAACCACAATGGTAGTAAACAATGCTTGGAAAACGCCGATAACTGTCGCCTGCTTACCTATTTTTTTAAGTTGTGATAAGCGAAACTCATTTCCCATTGCAAAGGCTATGAAGCCCAATGCCAGATCTGAAATAAGCCCAAATCCTTCAATTTGGTCTGCCGTAATTCCAATACCCGGAATACCTATTTTCCCAAGAACGAAAGGGCCTATCAATACGCCCGAAATCAAATATGCGGTAACTGCAGGAAGCTGAACCTTCTTTGCAAGCCTTGATAAAAGAAGTCCTGCAAGCAAGGCTGTTGACAGACTAAGAAAAATGCTTGCTGTTTGAGTCATAAAAAACCCCTCTTTCAAAATAATTTTAAACTCTGGAGTTAATCATTCAGATATATTGTGAGGGTATATATTATGCTCTCATAAGTATCCAATGGTTGAGCTCTATTCGTCAGTTTTATGTTATACTACAAAAACAAAGAAATGTCAATATTTGAAAACAACCGCTTGTGTACAGGCTGTAAAGCCGTATTAAATATTAAATATAACTAAAATAACCAACCCTTCCTTACCCGGTAGATAAGGAAGGGTTTTGATTGTCTAAATATCCAGCTCAGGAGGAACATCCAGCTCGTCGGATACATATTTACCGTTTTTCTTTCGCTGGCGCACGCACTCTGTGAGAAGATACTCTATTTGACCGTTCACGGAACGGAAATCATCCTCAGCCCACGCCGCTATGGCATCGTATAGCTTTGCAGACAAACGCAACGGCACCTGCTTTTTTGCTCTATTATCCATAATTAATATAAGCTGCCGGAGTTTACTATCGGCTGGGCATCGCGGTTACCGCAAAGAACGACTAACAGATTAGAAACCATTGCCGCCTTGCGCTCCTCGTCGAGCTGTACTACTCCGTTCTCGTTTAGTCTGTCTAGTGCCATCTCTACCATGCCAACAGCGCCGTCTACTATCATCTTGCGGGCATCAATTACCGCTGATGCCTGCTGGCGCTGAAGCATAACAGCGGCTATCTCGGGAGCATAAGCAAGATATGTTATGCGTGCCTCTATAACCTCTAATCCTGCCTCAGCAACTCTCTTTTGTATCTCTTCTCTGATACGTGCGGCAACTACCTCGCTTGAGCCACGTAAGCTGCCCTCATC
>JAGBFS010000139.1 GCA_017936365.1 Clostridia bacterium | reverse complement strand
TCTTCTGCCACAACAACCCCTGGATCTCCATTGCAGAGACTGTCATCGGCAGAGGCAACAGAGCATTTGAAGTATACAGCAAGATCTGCCCGGCATATCTTGAGGATATCAGCGATATCCACAGAACCGAGCCCTATGTATATTCCCAGATGATCGCAGGTAAGGATGCACAGAACCACGGCGAAGCAAAGAATAGCTGGCTGACAGGTACTGCTTCCTGGACATTCCTCAACATCTCCGAATACATCCTCGGTATCAGAGCAGATTATGCAGGACTTATGGTTGATCCGTGTATCCCCGAAACAATGAAGGGCTTCACAGTTACCAGAAAGTTCCGCGGCGACACTTACGTCATCGAAGTCGATAACACAGCTGGAAGCCAGAAGGGCATCCGTTCGCTCGTTGTCGATGGTCAGGCTGTCGAAGGCAACATCATTCCTCCGGCAGGCGATGGCAAGGTTCACTATGTAAAGGCAACAATGTAATAGCTTTTGCTCTATTAAAAGGCTGTGCGAAAAATCGCACAGCCTTTTGTGCATATACTGCAAATCTATTTGTGTATATCAGCGTCCGATTTATATCAATATACTTTGACTTATATATTATATTGTGGTATAATTAATCGGAATACGTTCACGCTTATTTTGTGCGTGGCTGTCTGCTTTTATTGTTTTGCAGGGAAGGAAGGAATAAAGCATTGAAACTGCTCGTTGTTTGCCAATATTATTATCCCGAACCTTTCAGAATACATGATATTTGTGAAACGCTGGTAAAAAAGGGGCATGAGGTTACCGTGCTTACCGGTGTGCCGAACTATCCCGAAGGCGTTGTACCGGTGGAATACCGTCACGGCAAAAAACGTGATGAGGTAATAAATGGTGTTCGGGTAATCAGAAATAAGCAGATCGCGCGCGGCAGCGGTGCGGTAAGGCGTTTTCTCAATTACTTTTCCTTTGCAAAGCTTGCCAAAAGTACCGCAAAAAAGCTGGGCGGCGATTTCGATGCCGTTTTTGTAAATCAGCTTTCGCCGGTAATGATGGCGGAACCCGCCTGTGCGTGGGCAAAAAAATATAAAAAGCCAATGCTGCTTTATTGCCTTGATCTTTGGCCGGCAAGTCTTGCCGCGGGCGGGATAGGAGAGAGCTCCCCGATCCATAAGGTCTTTCGCGGAATCTCAAGAAAGCTTTATTCCAAAGCCGACAGAGTGCTTGTCACGTCGGCAATGTTCGGCGATTATTTCAAAAATTATCTCGGACTTGATATTGAGGTTGGCTATATGCCGCAGTATGCTGAAGGTCTTTTTGAGACAAAGGCCGAGCCGTTAAGCAGTGAGTATAAGCATAATCTTGTTTTTGCGGGAAATGTTGGCGAGATGCAGTCGGTCGATACCATCGTAAAAGCCGCATCTATGCTTTGCGATATGCCTGATATAGGGTTTCATATAGTCGGTGACGGTTCCGCTCTTGCGTCGCTGCGTCAGCTTCATGAAAAAATAGGTGGAAACGTTGTATTCCATGGCAGAAAACCGGTAGAGGACATGCCTTCCTATTACGCTATGGCCGATGCGATGCTTGTTACGATGAAAAGCGATCCGGTCATCAATCTTACACTTCCCGGAAAGGTTCAATCATATATGGCTGCAGGCAAACCGATAATCGGTGCCGTAGCGGGGGAGAGTGCGCTTGTCATAGAGCGTTCCGGTTGCGGTATGTGCTGTCCGCCGGACGATGCACAAAGGCTTGCGCAAACGATCCGAAGCTTTTTCTCTGCAGCGGATCATACAGAAATGGCGAGCAGAAGCAAGGAATATTATGACCTCCATTTTTCCAAGGAACGCTTTTTTGAAACGCTTGAAAACGAGCTTTCGGCGCTTGTTGATAAATAATAGACAGTTATCACGGCTAAGCCGTGTGAAAGGAAATGATTATAAATGTTCAAAGGAAAAACTCTTCTTATTTCGGGTGGTACCGGCAGCTTTGGCAATGCCGTACTTGAAAGATTTCTTGATACCGATATCGGTGAGATAAGAATATTCTCCCGTGATGAGAAGAAGCAGGATGATATGCGTCATCATTACAATAACGATAAGATAAAGTACTATATCGGTAATGTGCGCGATCTTCAGTCCATAAAGGATGCTATGTATGGTGTCGATTATGTTTTCCACGCAGCAGCACTCAAGCAGGTTCCTTCGTGCGAATTCTTCCCGATGGAGGCTGTTATGACCAATGTAATTGGTACAAACAACGTTCTGACCGCTGCGATAGAAGCCGGAGTACGTAAAGTTATATGCCTTTCCACAGATAAAGCGGCATATCCTGTCAATGCGATGGGAACAAGTAAGGCTATGATGGAAAAGGTGTTTGTTGCAAGAGCAAGAACCGTCGATCCGAAAAAGACACTCATCTGCGGCACAAGATACGGAAATGTTATGTGTTCGCGCGGTTCGGTCATACCCCTCTTTATCGAGCAGATAAAGAACGGTCAGCCGCTTACCGTTACCGAGCCGGAGATGACCCGTTTTATCATGAGCCTTGAGGAAGCTGTTGATCTTGTCCTTTTCGCCTTTGAAAATGCTCAGGCCGGTGATATCCTTGTACAGAAAGCACCTGCTTGCACGATCGGCGTGCTTGCACAGGCTGTCAAAGAGCTTTTCAATGCCGATAATGAGATAAAGGTCATCGGTATCCGTCACGGTGAAAAGATGTTTGAGACCCTGCTTACAAACGAAGAATGTGCTCATGCGGTCGATATGGGTGATTTCTATAGAGTTCCCGCCGATAACCGTGACCTCAACTATGATAAGTATTTTAAAGAGGGCAACGCCCAGCGTGTAAACCTGAGCGAATTTAATTCTAATAATACCGAGCTGCTTTCCGTTGAAGAGGTAAAGGAAAAACTTCTTACCCTCCAGTATATCAGGGACGAGCTTGATAGCTGGAATAATAGATAGGGAGGGCATAAAGTGAAGATACTTGTCACAGGTGCCAAGGGCTTTATTGGCAAAAATCTTGTGTGCAACCTTAAATGCGCCAACCATGAAGTTTACGAGTATGATATAGATACCCCTGAAACCGAGCTTGACGCTTTCTGCGCTGACTGTGAATTTGTATTCAACCTTGCCGGCATCAATCGCCCGAAGGAAGAATCACAGTTTATGGAGGGCAATTTTGGTTTTGCTTCCGTGCTGCTGGGCTATCTTAAAAAGCATAATAATAAATGCCCGATCGCGGTTTCTTCATCAACACAGGCGGTGCTTGACAATCCCTACGGACGCTCGAAGCTTGCCGGCGAAAATCTGCTTCGCGAATATTCAAAGGAAACAGGCGCACAGGTATATATCTACCGTTTTCCAAATGTTTTCGGCAAATGGTGCCGCCCCAACTACAATAGCGCGGTAGCTACTTTCTGCAATAACATCGCGAACGATCTGCCGATAACGGTAAACGATCCTACTACCGAGCTTACGCTTGTCTATATCGATGATATTGTGGAAGAGCTTTTCCGCGCGCTTGACGGACATCCGACAATTGACGGCGATATCTGTGTGGTGCCGGTTACATATAAGGCGACTCTCGGAAAGATCACCGATCTTCTTTATTCTTTCCGTGACAGCCGCAAGACGCTGAGCGTTGCAAACCAGAGCGACGGATTTGAAAAGAAGCTTTATGCAACCTATCTCAGCTATCTTCCGACCGATAAGTTTTCCTATCCGCTCAAGATGAATTGTGATAATCGCGGTAGCTTCACCGAGATTATAAGAACGGCGGAGCGCGGCCAGTTTTCGGTAAATATCTCAAAACCGGGTATAACCAAGGGTAACCATTGGCATAACACAAAGAACGAAAAGTTCCTTGTTGTTAGCGGCAAGGGCGTTATCCGTTTCCGCAAACCGGACAGCGATGAGGTTTACGAATATTTTGTTTCCGGTGATAAGCTGGAGGTTATTGATATACCCACAGGCTACACCCATAATATTGAAAATATCGGGGAGACCGATCTTGTTACATTCATGTGGGCAAATGAATGCTTTGATCCGGAAAAGCCCGATACGATCTTTCTTGAAGTCTAATTGATAAGGAGCAGGCTAAAATGGCTGAAAAACTCAAGCTTATGACTATCCTCGGCACACGTCCGGAGATAATCAGACTTTCGGCAGTTATCAAATGCGCCGATAAATATTTCAATCACATTCTTGTGCATACCGGTCAGAACTGGGATTATACGCTCAATCAGGTGTTTTTTGAGGATCTGGGATTAAGAGAGCCTGATTATTTCCTTG
>JAGBFS010000138.1 GCA_017936365.1 Clostridia bacterium | reverse complement strand
GGGTCATTGTCCAGAGCGATGTACCGTCGCCGTGAATGATTACGGGCTTGCCTTCGATCATTCTCTTTACGACCTGCCAGCTTCCCTTATCGCCGTGTACGCCAAGTGGGACGCTTCTTTCATCGTATGTATGGCTTGGACGAACGATAGTTACCGGGAATCCGTTTTCGCGGTACATCTTCATCAAAAATTCTTCGCACGCTATCTTGTTGCGGGAATATTCCCAATGCGGGTTTGAAAGGGGAGTACCTTCGTTTATACGGTAATCGCTCAGCGGCTTCTGATATGCAGATGCGGAGCTGATGAAAATATACTGTTTGGTCTTTCCGGAGAATATTCTGTAATCGCGCTCGACCTGTGACGGTACAAAGGCGATAAAATCGCATACGGCGTCAAATGTCATGCCCTCGACCTTTTTGGCAAGAGCTTCTTCGTCGTTTGCGTCTACGCTGATGACGTTGACGTTTCCGGGAAGTATGTCGTTGCGGCTGTTGCGGTTTACGAGATAAAGCTCATTTTTAGGATCATCTAAAAGAAGTCGGGAAATTGCGGTGCTTATAGTGCCGGTTCCGCCGATGATTAATACTTTCATGATATATTGATCCTTTCTTTTTATAATGTGGCTTCTGCTGCGATTTTGTAAATCGCGGCGATATCATCACGACCAAGCGAAACAAATCCGCCGGTTTTGCCGTCGCCGATTCCAAAGCTTTCAACAAGCTTGGGGATATCCTCTACCTTTGCACCGAGCTGCTCGAAATTAATCGGCATGCCAATGCTTGCAAGGAACTTTCTGAATGCCTTGATACCGGCGGCTGCTGTGCGTTCGGGATGGGCAAAATCCATTTCACAGCCCCAGATTCTTACCGCGGCCTGAGCAAAACGCATCACGCCGTGCGGCATAACATACGTCATCCATGCAGGCATGATAACCGCAAGTCCTGCACCGTGGGCGCAGTCGTAAAGCGCGGAAAGCTCATGCTCTATGCCATGACTGTTCCAATCCTGATCGCGGCCGGAACCGACGATGTTGTTGTGTGCGACCATACCGGCCCACATTATATTTGCTCTTGCTTCATAGTCGTTCGGATCGGCAATGACCTTCGGTGCTTCGTTTATCATCGCAAGCAGTACCGCTTCGCACAGGCGGTCAGTTGTTTCGACATCCGGTGTTTTGGTGAAATATCTTTCAAAAACATGCGCCATGATATCGGTTATACCGCATGCTGTCTGATACGGGGGGAGGGTCTGTGTAAGAGCGGGATTCATAACCGAGAATTTAGGACGCAGACATTCGCCGCTTGCGCCGCGCTTAGCCATCGTATCTTTCTTTGTTATAACTGAATCGCCCGAGCCTTCACTGCCTGCTGCAGCGATGGTGAGAACGGTTCCGACGGGAAGAGCCTGCTGCGGAGCTGCTTTTCCGCAATAAAAGTCCCAGAAATCCCCATCATAAGGAACACCGGCGGCTATTGCCTTTGAAGAATCTATTGTTGAACCGCCGCCGACGGCAAGGATAAAATCAATGTTGTTTTTGCGGCACAATTCGATACCGGTGTAAACCAAATCATCAAGGGGGTTGGGGTGAACACCGCCCAGCTCGAACCATGTAACCGAGCTGTCGTCAAGTGATTTTTTTACTCTGTCCAAAAGACCGGAGCGAACAACAGAGCCGCCGCCGTAATGGATAAGTACGCGGTTTCCGCCGAATTCTTTGACAAGGCTGCCGCAGTTTACTTCGGCATCGCGTCCGAAGACAAACTTTGTCGGGCTGTAGAATACAAAATCATTCAAATCTATCATTTCCTTTCAATTTTAATTTTAAAATAATTATAGCTATATTCTTAAATTTATAATATAATAAAAAGGAATAAAAATGGTATAAATCTATCATTGGAGGATTTATGATGAATATACTGTTTGAACAGAGCGATATTTTAAATATGCCGATAGAGGCAATGGTTTTCGATGCCGGCAAGGAAAAATTCCCCGTTTTGCGCCATTGGCATTATTTTATGGAGATCATATATGTCTACAAAGGAAATGTTGTGTTTGAATCGGAGAACCGGATATATCATCTGCATCCCGGCGAGCTTGCGATCTTCCACCCAAAGGTAATACACTCCATTGAAAGTGAGGACGATACTTTTCCCGTATACGCGCTTTTGAAATTTGATATTAACCGACTGCGCATAACGTCGGATTATTCGCCGAGACTGGGCGATGTTTTTCGCAGCGCACAGGATAATGAAAATGCTCCGTTGGTTATTACTAAAAAGCAGTGTAATGATATAGAAGCCGAAAAGCTGATAGGGCAATGTATAAACGAGATAAGCTCAAGGCAGTATTCTTACGGCTCCATGCTTGACGCGAATGTATATATTCTGCTTACGAGGATAATCCGCCTCTGGATGGAGATGGGGTTTATTATTGAACAGAAGAGCGTTTCGGCGCTGTCCGATAATCCCATCTACACAATTACCGAGTATATAGATGCCCATTCGTCCGAAAATCTGCTGATAACCGATCCTGCACAGATGTGTGGAATGAGCTATTCAAACTTTGCACGAAGCTTTAAGATGATATATCGGCAGAGCTGCAAAAGGTTTATTAATTTCATCAGAATAAGCAAAGCCGCCGATTATCTTTTATTTACCGATTATGATCTGAATTATATAAGTCAGGAAACGGGTTTTTCCGATTGCAGTCATTTTATAAAGACATTCAAAGAGATTAAGGGGATTACGCCCAAACAATTCAGATTACAGTCGGCAAAGCGATAATTTTATTATTTACTGTTATTTGTGGTTTTGCTATAATATAATAAAATGACAAAATAAAATCATTTAAGGAGTGGATCATATTATGTTCAAAAGTATTTCACCGTACGAGCTAAACGTCAATCCTTTCAAGGCGATCGACAAGGAATGGATGCTCATAACAGCAGGCGATGAGCAAAGCTATAATACGATGACAGCAAGCTGGGGCGGTCTCGGTGTTATTTGGAACAAGCCCGTTGCAACCTGCTATATCCGTCCGCAGAGATATACCAACGATTTCGTAGAAAAGAATGAATATTTCACGCTCTCTTTCTTTGGCGAGGGAAATTACCGCGAGGCTCTGGCTTTGTGCGGTCGCGTTTCCGGCCGTGACGTTGACAAGGCAAAGGAGACTGGTCTTGTTCCGGTATTTGACAACAAGTCACCCTATTTTGAACAGGCAAAGCTGGTGTTTGTATGCCGCAAGCTGCACAAACAAAGAATAAACCCCGAAGGCTTTGTCGATCCTGCAATTGAGAATAACTATGCCAACGGGGATTATCATTATTTATATATCGGAGAGATAGTCGATTGCCTTATTCGTGAATAGGCTCTTTCTCGTTTTTCTCCTTCTTTATTAAAGCTATAAGCGGTATGAGCGTCAGGATTAGTACCGCAGCGGCAGCAAGATATATCCATCCGGTAGGGACTTCTTTTACCGAGCCAAGCTCTTCGTAGGTTTCTCCGGTGGAGGATGTAAGCTTTATAACCAAAGATCCGATATACGGGCCGGTTACCATCGGGAGCATTACAGCAAAGATCATGCGGATGCCCTGGAAGTGACCGGCCTTTCCGTCGGGCGTGTAATCTCTTACCACGGCACCGAGGGCGGCCGACACCAGCATATAGCCGGACATCATTACAGCACCTGCTATCATGACCTGAAGCTCTACTGCTATAAAATCTACGCGTGCAACAAAGAACATCGCAACAAGTCCTAAAGCCATAATGAAGATCGCAGGAACGGAGAATTTGAGCTTGCCAACTTTATCTATAATACGTCCCGAAAGAACGCTGACGAGGGATGCGAATATCAGTACCGAGCCCAGAGCGAGGGTATAATCTATTTTCAGCGTATGTTCCATATAGATTATAAGATAGGGGAAGAATACCTGAACGGCGATGCTGAATATGCCAAGAGAGCAAAGTGCGAGATAAAGCTTTGAATTTGATTTTATAACCGACGGTGTAAAACCGTATAGCAGATTCTTTATTCCGCCCTTTTGCTTTTCAGGCCGGCTGTCTTTGATAAGAAAGATGGAAATAATACCGGTGATTGTAACGGCGGTGCCGAATATGAGGAAGAAGAGCTTCCAGTTGCCGGCGTCGGCAAGTCCGGCAAAAAGACCAAAAATTATCAGCATTGAAACAAGAGGCATGATAGCAAGCACCGATTCGGCCTTACCGCGGTTTGAGGTGTCGGTGGTATCTGTAACGTATGCGTTAAAGGCTGCATCATTTGCTGTAGAACCGAAGAAGGTCATGAGACAGTCCATAATAACAACCATCATTGCCGCGGTGGCAACGGTTGCGCCGGCAAAAAGTGTGGTTATGTTTTCGACCGTTATAAAACCGAAAAGTCCGGTTATAATGCCCCAGATGATATAACCGCCGCAGATAAACGGCTTGCGTTTTCCGATGCGGTCGGACAGCACGCCCATCAGCAAAGTTGTCAGCGTAGCTGTTATTGCGCTTGCGGCGACCATTGTTGCTATATATGAGGTATCCTGTGAAATAGTATTATACAGGAAAACATTGAAATACATGTTTTCAAGTGTCCAGGCAAATTGGCCAACAAGACCGATCAGCACGAAGACAAACCATTTTCTTGCACCGATTTTTGTCATTTTGTTCACATCCTTAAATTTTATCCGCGGCATCTGCTGCAAGCAATATACCGACCATAGCCGAATCGAAGTTAAGACCGCCCTGCATCCATACGGCAAAGGGATCGCGCAGCGGAGCATCGGCAGAAAGCTCGATGGACGAACCGAGTGTAAAGGAGCCTGATGCCATAATTATATCGCAGTCGTAGCCGGGCATGGCATCGGGTTCCGGCAAAGCAAAGGAATCGACGGCGCTGCCGCTTTGAATTCCGCGGCAGAATGCAATTAATCGCTCTCTGTTTTCAAGAAGAACCGACTGGATAATATCGCCTCTGACGGTTCCGGCACAGGGTGCTGTTTTAAAGCCCATAAGAGTGAAAAGAGATGCACAGAATTCGGCGGTTTTCAAAGCCTCGCCAACCGCGTGCGGAGCGTTGTAAAGACCCATAAACAGCTCGCGTGTATGACCGAGCGTACAGCCGATCTCGCGTCCTGTGGAGGGCGTGGTAAGACGACAGGCACACATTTCAACAAGCTCGCGTTTTCCCGCGATATATCCACCGGTGGGGGCTATTCCTCCACCGGGATTTTTTATAAGTG
>JAGBFS010000137.1 GCA_017936365.1 Clostridia bacterium | reverse complement strand
GTTCGGTAATCAGGGAAAATGGCAGTTTTACGCCAAATATATCAAGCTGATTGATGTCGGTTTCCAGTTCGTATTTTGCATCGGACGGAATCTTTCCGATGGGAATCTCAAGACCGAGCGCAAATATCCGCCTTGTCGTGATTACCTTTCCGCTTCGCTGGTATGAAGTGTACAGATAAGGGACGGTGGCGGTCAGCTCATAATCGGTTTTAGCCCAGACGTTTCCCCATGCGTGAAGCATGGATACGGTGCCGTTCTGGTATTCCACAATGCCGCTTATCAGCAGATCGCCTTTAGCGACCGTCTGACCTGCCTCGACCTGAGCCTGACCTCCCATTACGTCGGTTGAAATTATTATACCGGGCTTTTCGGCAACAATATTGCATGGCTCATTGTTGTCAACAACAATATCAAGCTTCTGCGTTTCGCGAAGCTCCACCGCAATACAGCTTCCGTAGGTGTTGACGGTTATCCACATTATATTAGGAAGCTCCAGCTCAAGCTTTGTTGCAAGCAGTTCGCCGTCTATTCGGGAGGCAAGCGCACCGGCTTTTATACCGCAATCCTCAAGCGACTGTTCGAGCTTTGGCTGAAGCTCTGGCGATACGGAGGGAATGCTTATAAACCACACAAACTGCGACATAAGCCATAAAATTCCGCAGAAAACAAACAGCCCCAAGACAAGCCCGGAACGTTTTCTGTAGGGCAATATGGCAAAGGGGAGTCCGTGGCGGGATTCCACATGAAGCCGCAGGGAACACTTTTTGGCGATTGGACGCAGTTTTTTATATCGCGATGCAATTATATGTGCCTTCACGCCCGATTCGGTTCTCTCGATATGCCACAGACCGATACCGGATGATGAGCACAGGTTAAGAAAGCGTTCCGGAAATATTCCGTCGGCGCGGAAACTGCACCAGCCGCGCATCTGGGTAAGCATATCAGTAAAAGCCATAAATACAAAACACCTTTCAGATGAATTCGACGCTGCTTATGCAGCCCTCTACCGATACCGTAGAACCAAACATCGAGGCGATAACCAGATCGCTGCCGTTTATGGCAACATATCGGCTTCCGACGCTTATTCTGATATGTTCTGCGCTGCAGAATGCAACACCGCGGCATCCGTCGATGAGGACGGCCTTGCTTCCGGATATTTCGATATTACAGTCCGATAAAGACGCCGGAAAAGGAAAATCAAACAACCCGTTGCGTCCGTTGTCACGCTTGCTCTTCAATTTATAATACACTCCTTTGACAAAAGCCCAATGCCGTTGATTGAGTTTTGTATGTGAATTATATGCTCTCACAGTCAGGATAATTCTAAAACCGGACGCATATTATTGTCTGTGCTAAACCAAAAATGGACGGTGCTGCGAATGAAAAAATATATCAAAGCAATGTTTTCTGTGCTTATAATCGTAAGCTTTACTGTGTACTCAAAATCGGCCGCAACGGGAGCTTATAATTCGCTTCTTATGTGCGCCGATTCGCTTATACCGTCGCTGTTTCCTATGCTTTTTGCATCGGTGTTTTTTGCGCAAAGCGGGGCAGCATCAGCTGTCGGAAAATTTATCGAGCCATTTGTCAGAAGAGTGTTTTCAATGCCGGGGGAGATAGGCGCGGCGGTTGTTTCATCGGTGCTTGGGGGCTATCCGGCCGGTGCGGCAACGATATCTGCATTATATGAAAACGGACAGATAACAGCTTCGCAGGCGCGGCGTGCTTCGCTTTTCTGTGTGTGTGCAGGTCCGGGATTTCTGATTGGTGCTGTTGGCGGTGCAATATTTGGTATGCCGTCGGTCGGTCTGCTTATATTGATAATTCAGATATCGTCGGTTATTATATCCGGTATTGTTTTAAAATTCATTTTAAAAAAAGAAGAGAATAATATTATTGAAAAAATGATACATACCGCAAAAGGCTTTGCACAGGCTCTTACCGAATCGGTAGGAAGCGCAAGCGAATCGATGATAATGATATGCGCCTATGTAGTGATAGCCGGTTCGCTCAATTCGGTGCTGAAGGTGTCAGGAATCGCGTATAGTACGCAATGGGTGCTTGAGCTTGTCGGTGTTGATGAAACTATCGCAAAGACGGTGCTGTCGGCGTTGATCGAAGTGGGGAGCGGATGTATAGAGGCAAGATCGGCAGG
>JAGBFS010000136.1 GCA_017936365.1 Clostridia bacterium | reverse complement strand
CTCTTCGCGGCTGGTTGCGCATGAAGCTATAAAGAAATTATCCTCAAGCCCGATTCTTTTTACCATGTCTTTCATGATGAATTCGGCCATCGGTGAACGGCATATATTGCCGTGGCAGACAAACATAATTTTTACCATATTAAAAGACTCCAATCTATGCTAACTTTTGCCAGATTATGCTGTGTTTTGATTTTATAAACAGTATATCACAGGTTAGTGCTTATTTCATCATATTTTTGCTGTTGTTGTGTTAATATCTTTTGTTTAAGGTTTGCATACAGGATGGCTGTCCATCCTGTATGCAAGAGTTTCGTACTTAATATAGAAGCCGAAAAACTCTGCTTTTTTATCGTAGGCGAAAACCGAGATTCGGGAGGAATGCAGAAAATCTTGCTTTCTGCGTACTATCGGTATATAATTCAATTAGGCAAACAGTTTGATAAATTAAAATTTGAAAGGAGTCCTATTGATGAAAAAGTTGATTTCCTTCGCCTTGGTTCTGCTGGTTTTGCTTGGCTGCTTGACCGCTTGCAATTTTACGCAAAATATGTCAGGTGCTATAGCGAGTGAGGTCGAAGCTACCCCGAAAGTAGAGGAAATGATGGCAGCACTGGCTGGAGACAGTACATCCGATGCAAAATCCTTGATGCACTCCCAGATAGCAGAAGTATCAGATGATGCCATCGTCCAAATGAGTGATTACATAGCAGGTAGAGAAGTAAGCACTATGGAGCTGGTTGGCGTCAATGTCAATACCTCCACGGGTGCCTCTGGCACGATCAGGCAGGAACAATTAGTCTACCAAGTAACGCTGACTGATGGTGCTGTTATACACTTAAATGTAGTTTACCTTTCCAACAATCAAGGTACTGGATTTACCTCCTTCCAACTGGTGTTGGGGGTAGTTTAAGATTTTTTACATATTTAGCTCTGATAAAACAGCCGTCTGCATCATCGCAGGCGGCTGTGCCGTTTTTGGCGATAGTGTTTTAAGGCTTGCTCAAAATTGACAAAATTGCGCTTTCGTGCTACTATTCAATACGAATACCATGTGAGTTAAAGCCCCCATGTTGCGGTTACAGATATCATCATTTGCGAACAGGGAAAAGTAATATAACAGTGTTTGGTTGAATATAGCGGTTAAAATATAATTGCAGCGAGGAAGTCAAATGAACAACAGAAACAACGGCGACATTTTGCGCAATCGGCAAACCAATATCGTTATCGTGGCAATCGGTATTATTCTGCTGGTTGCCGCTAATTTAGCATTTATACTGTACTCTCCGACCGAAGAAGAAAATTCATCATATTCCGATTTGCATGAGCACATTAATGTTCAAGCTGATTTGCCCGAAGAAATCGTTGTGTTTGTTGAATCCTTTCCGTCGGAGCTTTCCTGCGGTGAACAGGTGATATGTGCCGGTGATTATAGTGAATCTGTTTTATGGAGCAGTTCGGATGACAGTATTCTTGCGGTTCAAAACGGTACCGTTACAGCCTTGAAAGCCGGTTCGGCATCTGTTACAGTACAGGATATAGGCGGCGTAAAAACCTATAGTGCGCAAGTGACCGTTCTTGATGACTGGCGTGAAAATACCGTTTCAGCCCTTAAACATATTGTTGTGTCCGGAACAGATGTTACGGCGGCATCCGCTGTACGAAAACAGCATGAACGGCTCAGCCGATGCACCGATCCCGGTGCGGCGGATATGTACAAAGCCTTAAACAGCCTCATCGTCTTTGTGGACGGCGGTGAAGCCTGCGATTTTAATGCCCTGTCCGGTCAGTTGTCAATGCCCGCCGGAGATCTGCGTTTTGCGGCCGAGTGTATGCATATGCAGCGGCAGCTGAATGACAGTAATGTTACGTTGTCTTTTACCGGCGATTGTACTTTTGGCTATCTTAATGACATCGATGCAGCCAACCGATTTCCGCAGGTCTACCGCAAGTCGGGCAGCGTCACATATCCCTTTGACCGCGTAAAGCATATTTTTGCGGCCGATGATCTTACCGTTATAAATTATGAGGCTACATTGGCTCAAAAAGGAACAGCGGAGGCGGATAAGAAATATCACTTGCGGGGTGAACCCGAATATGTTAATATTCTAACCGGCTCATCGGTAGAGGTAGCCAATCTTGCAAATAACCATACGCACGACTATATGCAGGAGGGCTTTGACCGTACGGTCGAATTGCTTACCGCGGGCGGGGTATCGACGCTTACCACGGATACTCCGGTCATCAGAGAAATAAACGGGATTGAAATAGTACTTATCGGTGCGGGACATTGGAAATTTCCGTCGGAGATCAACGATGCAGTTAATGCGATGAGTAAGCAGGTCGAGCAGTATAAGAAGCCTGATAATGTAGTTATCGTGAATCTTCACTGGGGTGGTGAATATGTGTCCACCCCGACCGAAAAACAGATCAAGGCAGCTCATTTGCTTATAGATCAGGGCGCCGACATGATAATCGGTCATCACGCCCATATCATACAAGGTATCGAGGTTTACAAAGGTAAGGTCATCGCATACGGATTGGGGAACTTCTCTTTTGGAGGAACATCCACGCTTGAGGAAAAGGAAAGCTTTATTCTTCGAGCATCCTTTGGCCGAAACGATGACGGTACAACAGCCATGGAGCAATGGAGCGTAGTGCCGTGCTATGCTTCAAGTACCGGCGAGCTGAGCAATAACTTCCAGCCCATGCCGCTGCATGGCGAAAATGCGCGCAGTATAATGAATCTGCTCATAAGGCGCAGTAAGATGATAAACGGCTGCGAAGAGTTCCCGTATTTTTATTATGAATAAAGAATGAGTCTATAATAAAGCCGACCTGCCGAATATATACGGTGGGTCGGTTTTTAAATCTTTGCGTATGAATATGCCTCTGTTCTTTTAAAAACCACTTTAATATATATATTAAAAAATTTCTCTTTCCCGAAATGTGAATGTGTGGTATATTTAACGTGTAGAGTGCAGTAATAAAAGGAGTTTTTTTATCATGAAATTCTTTTATGAATTTGCGTGGATAGCGATAATATTTGTAATCGTTTCGGTGGTTATAATTACGGCCGGATGGCTTTTGGGTAAAAATCGCAGGCTTAAAAAGAAGCTTGAAAAGGCGAAGATCGAAACCGCCAGATGCGGCGAGCTTTCCTATGCACAGATCAAAGTCTGGTACAGCGCGCGCCGGGGGAAGATGAATAGCTCGACCAAAGGTATGCTTGCGACAAAGCAGGCTGTTTCCCGTGCAAACAGCGCGGTAAGCTTTCCGGCCGCGGCTATCGGAAAGAATGTTTTACTTCAGTCGCTGTACAATAATGAGGAAAAGCCGATAGATTACCGTTTTATTATCTGCGACACGATTGAAGAAAATCTTAGACAGCTTCTTGATGCAAATGACGGATATGTTGTTTTTTCCGAAATCAAAAAGGGGGTAAAGTGATGATGCTTTCAGCACTTGGAATCAAGCTTACCATCCTTGCGGCGACGGTCATAATCGGTGCGCTGCTTGTACTTATAATCGTAGTAAAGAACAAGCTGACGAAATCTGTCATCAAAAAGCTTATAAAAAACCGCAAAGAGCTTGAAAATGCCCATCATGCATTGGTTGTTGAATCAAAGGTGAGGAAAAAAGAGGATATACCCTTTGCCGAGTTTATCAAAAATCTTGATTCGTTTAAAGCTGAAGATGCGGTAAGTACCGCGACGGTCGATGTTTTTGATAAGAAGAATAACAAAATCGGCAAAGTAAAGATCACCGGCGAAGGCAACCGGCGCAACGTTAAGGAAGGTATGAAGATTCGCGTTTAATAAATTGGACGGATATAGGAGTATATGATGAATATATCGGTAGTTTTTGCAAAAATGAAGCTGATTCTCCTTGACGAAAAAAGCATCGGAGAGTTTAAAGAAAGCATCAAAAGCGCGGCTTGCGGAGCTTTTGGAACCGATACGGCGCAGGTCGAGGTTCTGCAGGGGGAGAGCGATAATCCGCAGATAGATGTTTATGTCAATATATCCGACCTTGGTTCCGGCGCAAGAAAGAAGATCGCGCTGTCGGCGTTTTCGTCAAGGGCAAAGAAATATATCAATCTGCTGCAATCAAAGGCCGGTGCTGAATATGTAAGCAAGAAGGATAACATATTCATTTGCGAAAATGAAAAATTGCCAACGGTAAATTCCGATTGCGGTGATGAATTTGACTATGCGGCAAGAGCGCGTTTTTATAATTGCATAGAGCCGAAATTCGATTTTTCGCGCGTGATTTTGCCCGAAACAACGCATAATGATATCATGGAAGCGGCGCAGGCTGTAAAGTATCGTGATAAGGTGTACAACGAATGGGGGCTTTCTTCGATAGCCTCGCCGTGTATTGCGCTTAATTTTTTCGGTTCGTCCGGAACGGGGAAGACGATGGCGGCACAGGCTTTTGCAAAGCTTGCCGGCAAAAGGCTGATAAAAGCGTCCTATGCCGATATAGAGAGCAAATATCACGGCGAAGGCCCCAAAATGGTAAAGGCGCTTTTTATGGCCGCAAAGGAGCAGGACGCGGTTGTTTTCATAGACGAAGCCGATTCGCTTCTTTCGCGTCGGCTTACAGATGTGACGCAGGGCTCGGAGCAGGCCATCAATTCGATGCGAAGCCAGCTTCTTATATCTCTTGAAGATTTTGACGGTATAGTGATATTTGCAACAAATCTGATAGATAATTATGATAAAGCCTTTGTATCGCGGCTCAACTGCATTGAATTTGCGATGCCCGATGAGGCGGCTCGGAAGAAGATATGGGATGTGCATATTAAACCGTGCGGCGGCAACGGACTTAATATACCGCTTGCCGATGATGTTGATACCAATTTGCTCGCAAAGAAATTTGAGCTTTGCGGCCGTGATATCAGAGAAGCGGTAAAATATGCCTGTGTCAGGGCGGCGGCGTCCGGATGTGAAAAGGTTTCCCTTGCACATTTTGAAGCCGGCTGCAATACTGTGGTTAGAAAGAATGGTGCGGTTGCCGCGAGCTGCGCGGACTGACCGTCAGGGAGGAGATCACATGTTTGAATTGCGGATAGTTGTCGATGATATCGATTATGAAAATGCTGCGGATGGATTGATACCGCTTTTGGCGCAGCAGCTTGAAAAGGAGAATTCCAATCCGCTTACAAGAGCGTTTGTGAGCAGTAAGAATGCGGTTGCCGGTGCGATAAAAGCAATTTTAAGGATGATGACCCAAAAGCAGAAGGATGAGCTTGTTGTAAAATGCTTTGAATCAAATAAGCAAAAGCTCATCACGGCGGTGGAGCGTGAGGCACAAAAAAGAAATGTTGAAATAAAGATCAAGGACGCAAAGCTTATAAAAATGTAAAGATGTTTTTTTTGAAAGCCCCTGTGAGCATGATATCACGGGGGTTCTTTGTTGACGTAATATCGGTTATATGGTATAATATTCTTGATTTTATGGTGATCGCGCGGGGGCCAATATGCAACATGATAATGGAGGGGAAACAAATGAAAAAACTTACATTATTTTTGGCATTTCTCATAATATCGATATCGTTATCCGGCTGCAGCGGGCAAAAAATTGCCGCCACTCATTTAGACGAATTTGAGGTTACCGTGTATGAAGAAAGCGAAGCGCAGGAATTATATGATTCCGTAATAGTTTCTGTTTCGGATACCTATACCGCCAGCAAAGGCTCGCTCGACGAGATTTCAAATTTCGATGTATCGGAAAAAGGTCTGATAGTCGTTGGCGTTGTAGGCAATTATGTGTCGATGGTCAACCCTCCCATGGATCATATACTGGTTTTTGACACCTCGCAAAATTTGCATCGTTGTATTGAATATTATTATTTTGACAGCGGTTCTATATTTGTAGAATGGAAAGGCAATAATATTCTGATCTTTGACAGCTCCGGCCACTTTATATTGGAGATTACCGTTAATGGCGAGCTGGTAAATGTATATGACGTCGATTATACCATAGGAGAAAATAATAAAATTGACACCAAGCTAAGCCGTCAACTTAATCGTAAAAACCCACAAAGATTAAATGGTATTATATATGAAAAGAAAGCAGAAAATGATTTAGGCTACATTAAAAAATTCACATCTATAACAGCAACAAATCCGCAGGGAGAAACCACCGAATTTTTTAGTGTCAAACCTTATGCCAACGACCCCGATTATTCATTTGTAATACTGCCTTACATTGTCATAGGTGGACTTATCGGT
>JAGBFS010000135.1 GCA_017936365.1 Clostridia bacterium | reverse complement strand
TGATGGGGGAAAATGCAGTACTTCATCTTGTCTTTTCGCATGGTCAGGTCAATCTTTCGGTGCGCAGAACGGGTGATCTTTCAAAGGTGATAGAGCTTTCCGACGAGTACGATGCTTCGGTCATATCGCAGAAAAGGCGCGGTGAATACAATCATATCGTCGCTCTCGGACGCGGTGAAATGGCCGACCGCGATATTGTTGAGATGTGGATGCTCGATGACGGAACGGTGACCGAAAATGCGCTGCTTGACATACCGGATGAGCATGAGCTTTCAACCTATATCTACAGCTATTCTGCGGTAGAGACCATTGGCGAGCTGCGTGCGGCGGCAAAAAAGAAGCTGCTTGAATTTTCGCCCGCAGGCACGATGGAGATAACCCTTTCGGGCGATGATACATCGCTGGAGCTGATGGACAGGGTAGCTGTCCGCGATTGCGTCACGGGGCTTGAATCGATACTCCGTGTGGAGGAAAAACGTCTGCATATCGATTCGGGAGGAAAAAGGATAACACACATACTTAAATAAAAGGAGGAAAATACATGGCACAGAAGGCATTGACTATCTACACGCCTGCCGGAACAGAGCCGCATATCAGCGCGCAGGATGATGCCTTTATAAGGCGGTCGCTCCAGCGAAGAAAAAGCGGTATTCTGGGCGATCTTAAATGTGTAAGGGTAAACGACAACACCGTAAGACTTTCCGGAGGCGGTGCTTCGAATAAAGGGTATATCCTTTGGGTACCGGACGGTGAAAATCTCGATCTTACGGTAACCACAGGCACTCAGGGAATGGGGCGGCATGACCTTGTGATATCGGAATTCAAAAAGGGCGGCGGGAATACTCCCGACAGCCTTGTGTTCAAGATAGTTCCCGGCACGGCATCGGTAACGCCGACCGATCCTGTGCTTACCGAATCTCTTCTTCTCAAGACGGGGGATGTCAATCAGGCGGTGCTGTACAGGATAGTGATAAGCGATCTTAATATCCGCAAGATCGAACGTGTTGCACCCATTGCGGGAGGTAATTCAAATATAGGAAATATAACCTCCTCCGGCGCGATAGGTGAAACGGGCGGACTTATGGTATGCACCCTTGAGGGAGGTGTGCTTGGTACAGCGCAGCAGGCGGATGCAAGAGAGATCCTTGGTCTGCCGTTTTTCAAGACCTACAGCTTTTCCAAAAATGACTCAAGTCAGTCGATCCATTATCTGAAGAATAACTGGGCGCAGGGCAATTTCAATACGGTCGGCAACTTCTTTGTTTATGTGAATGGCGGCGAAAACGGTTCGTGCGACAGCTTTTGGTGTACGCGCACCGACAATCTCAACGGTGCCGCGCTTCAGATAGGCTACGGTCTGCCCAATCCCGTATATCATCACCTTTCAAACGGTGTATGGACATCAAAACAGCTTTCGGTTGTATAAATAAGGTGCTAACAGGGGGAACAGGATGACGATAAAAAATGCAGGGCTGATATTTGCCGGCAGCCTTTCAAAAAGAGAAAAAACAACGGCAATCATACTTCATCACGCGGCGGCACAGCGATGCAGTGTGCAGGAGGTTCATTCGTGGCATCTGTCGAACGGCTGGAAAGGAATAGGCTATCATTTCTTCGTCCGCAAGGACGGCAGCGTATGGCAGGGCAGACCGATCGACAGGCTTGGCGCGCACGCAAAGGATGCTAATTCATACAGCATAGGTGTATGCTTCGAGGGGGATTTCACACGCGAAGCAATGCCCGCCGCGCAGCTTGCCGCAGGTCAGGAGCTTGTAAGCTACATAAAGCGCAAGTATCCCGGTATATCGAAGATACTCAAGCATAAAGATGTATGTGCTACCACCTGTCCCGGTGACAAATTCCCTTTCAGTAAAATTGCATCGGGCAAAGCCAGCGGCGCAAGCGCTGCGGCAGGAACGGTAAAAGCCGATAGTAACTGCACGGTGTATGCTCATCCGACCGTATCTGCATCGCGTGCGGCGACCATGAAGGCAGGGACGAGCTATCCGTACACATCGGTATATGTCGGCGGTGATAAGGTCAAATGGTATCTTGTCAGGGTGGGCAATGCATCAGGCTGGGTCAGCGAAAATGCGCTTCACGGATGTCCTTATGCCGAACCGAGGGTGACGGTATATAAGG
Source organism: Clostridia bacterium (assembly GCA_017936365.1). Taxonomy (GTDB): domain Bacteria; phylum Bacillota; class Clostridia; order Oscillospirales; family Acutalibacteraceae; genus SIG598. The sequence goes on along the minus strand of JAGBFS010000135.1, from coordinate 9,416 downwards.
GCTGTCCTCGCGGCGATAATGTAAAATGGGCGCAATGGCATCTTGTGCACGCCGGATATGATATAGGGAAATCCGGAATCGACGACCGCTTCGGCCCCGCAACCGATGCGGCGGTTGAAAGATTCCAGAGAGCGAAGAAGCTTCAGGTCGACGGACGTGTGGGACCGGCAACCCGAAAAGCGCTTAAGGAGGCCGTCAGATAGATGGATATCGGCGGTATCATCGGTATCGTCTGCGCGGTGGCAAGCGCGGCAGCCGCGGCTCTTGCGCTGCGCCGTACGGTGAAAAAGGATACATCGGACAGCGGCAAGGCGGGCGGTGTTATCCTGACCGAGATCGGATACATAAAATCGGGAGTTGACGATATCAAGCGCCATCAGGAAAAGCAGGATGACCAGTATCTTGACCTTCGCCAGCGTGTTACAAAGGTGGAGGCTTCCGCAACACAGGCGCATAAGCGTATAGACGGCATAGAAGAGACCTGCAGAGAGCATCACGACTGCAGGAGCAGAAAGGAGTAGAATGACCGTGAAGGGGTTCATGGAAAGACTGAAATCTCCGGTTGTGTGGGGTGTGGCGATAACGGTAGCCACGGCACAGCTTGAACAGCTGCAATGCACCGATATGTCGGCAAAGCAGATCATTATTGCTGTGGCGATATTTGTTCTTTCGGTGTTCGGTGCGCTGAACAACCCTGCAGACAGGGACAGAATGTAAAAAAATAAAATTCCTCACTCGGTAACAAAAACAGGCTGCATCTTTTTGATGCAGCCTGCGTTGCGGTATTATATTTTGCGTTGATTATCCGACAGCTTCAACGGCTTCGTAGGTGTAAACATGACCGCCGGTGCCAAAGGCAAGGAGAGTGGTTCCGTTTACGAGATAGACCGTTTCGATTGGTGATCCGTCAGCCGACTGCTTGACCGAAGCGATGTCAACGGTGTCAGCGGCGGAAAAAGCGTCGGGCTGAATTCCGGCAGCGGTAAGAGCGTTTATATCGGCGCCAACGGTTACTTCATAAACGGGATTTTCGATATGGTTGCCGTTGTGATTGAAGGAAATGTAATCGATCTGGATACCACCGCTCGATTCGGTGATAAGTCCGGTGTCAGGAGCGATATCCGATGCGCGTGCGTCCTGATAGACTTCCTTTGCCATCCATGAGCCGACCAATGCTTCGGGAAGAAGATCGCTTCCCTCCTGAATGTAATCGGAAGAGTCGATGACCGGAGGTGTACCGCCGTCGGCAGAGCCGGAAGCAGATGTGATGTCTTCGATTCCGGTAACCTCTTCACACGCGGCAAAGCACGCGATCATCATGATGCAGATAAGGACGGAAATTATTTTTTTCATTTTTTAGCTCCTTTCGGTTATTGCGTGGGAATATGTTTGTTTTTGATGCATATCTTACGCAATGCATCGGTTGGATACGAAATTATTTTCAGCGATAGGATCAGACCTAAAGCCAAAGCTATAAATAGATATATTGCCATTCCGGGAACGGTTGCACATATATTATGCAGCCCGAAATGAGATAGTATGTACAGAATTGGACGATGCCAGAAATAAACCTGCAGCGAGCGGCTTCCGACACCGGTCAGAAAATTTTTGCGGTTTGTCGTTATTGCCAAAAATGCGAAACAAAGCAATGCAGACAGTAAGTAGCAGCCCAGCCTTATCGGAAGACCGAATTGGCTGTAGATAGGATCGGGTATATTGATAAAAGGGGTTCGTCCGGTGAAAAAGCGCCTTAAAAGATAGATTTGGTCAAGAAATATAAAGCAGGAAGCAAACCATATCAATATGACGGCAGGTGATAGTATTTTTGCCAAAAGCCCACGTCCGAGCTTTTCGGGGTCGATGTATTCCTTTATCAGTATTCCAAGTGAATAGAAGGGGAAGAAGACAAAAATACGTGAAAGGATAAAATCGTCACCAAGCCGGGCGTCGTATCCGCAGAAGCAGCCGATAATAAGACCAATAGCGAAAACAACGCGTATATCAATGGTTCGCAGCAGATACGACAAAAGGATAAAGACTGCCATTGCATACATATACCACGGTGTACCGTTTTCGGAAAAAAGGGAGAAAGATGCATCCTCTCGCAATATAAAGGATCTGGTAAAAAATATCAGAAGTTTGGTTAGGACTCCGGTAACAAGAAAGAAATATACCTTGTTTGCGATGTTCTTATGACTGTGAAAATATCCCGATATGATGAAGAACATCGGCATGTGAAAAGCATAAATAAAAAGGAATAAACTTTTAAAGGTTTTGGAAGAGCCGGTTCTCATATCAATAAAATGACCGAGTACGACAAGCAGGATCATAACACCTTTGATGGTGTCAAAGTAGTTTATCCTTTTTGTGTTACACATGACAACACCGTCCCTTACCCTTATTTATTTTTTTATATACAAGGCATGCCCAGCCGCCGCATTCGATCTGTGCATCCGGTTTGAAGCCGGCGGCTTCGATAGCATCGGCGACCTGATCCTTTCTTTCGGTGATGATGCCGGATACTATAAACAGACCGCCATTCTTTGCGTGATTATACGCCGTCGGTGCTAATGCTATTATAACATCTGCAACGATATTGGCAACAACAATGTCAAAATTGTTTCCGATCTTTTCAGGAATGTCATCCTCGGAAAGAACATCACCGACCAGCACGCGGCAGCGCGACGGATCGATGGAATTGAGCGTAAGGTTTTCACCCACAACTTTTGGTGCGCTTGCATCAATGTCAACGCACACAGCCTCCTTTGCGCCGAGAAGCAGCGCAAGAATGGAAAGAATACCGCTTCCGCAGCCGAGGTCAAGGACGGTTTCGCCGCCGCAGACGAGCTTTTCAAGCTGCTGGAGGCACATTCTTGTGGAATGGTGGGTTCCCGTACCGAAAAGATGGCCGGGGTTCATCTTTAAAACGACCTTGCCGTCGGTGTTTTCCGGTATATCCCATTCGGGACAGACAAGTACCTTTTCGCCAAGCTCGAAGGGCTTGTAATACTGTTTCCAGTTGTTTACCCATTCGCTGTCATCGCGGCCGTCAACCTCTATGCGCAGGTCGCCGAAGACCCCTTCGGTGTCGAGCGCACGCATGGCAAGCACGCTTTCGCGGATGAGCGAGAGCTGATTTGTGCCGGCTTCGTCGTCGGTAAGATATGCGGTGACGCTTGTTTCGCAGGTGCGAAGATGTTCAAGGCTTTCGTCGATGTAATCCCAATGAGGACGACCGGTTTCGATGAATTCTTCAAAATCGGCGGCATCCTCTATCTGTACGCCGCCGACGCCGAGGCAATAGAGTCTTCCGCAAAGCGGATCGATACCCTCGCGCGAGGTGTAAATTTTAACGCATAACCATTTCATACTTTTATCTCCTTATTCAATGCCGAAAAGCTTTGCGGCATTGAGGTATTTTATCTTTTTAAGCTCGTCCTCGGCAAGGCCGAGAGAGTCAAGCATTTTTATTGACGCCGCCGGATTTTCCCACGGCCAATCGGTTCCGAAGAGGACGCGGTCTGCGCCGAAGGCGCGTATTACCGAGAAAATATCATCATTGGGAAAATAACCCAGCACAGCCGAGGTATCGACAAAAACATTGGTGCCGGCGAGATATCTTATGCTGTCGGAAAGGTATCCGTATCCGCCAAGATGGGCGCATATTACGACCGCATCGCCCAGTACCGGGAGTATCCTTGCGACCCTGTGGGGAGTACAGCGGTTTATTTCGGGATAGGATATATCCAGTCCGCCGTGAAGATAGATCATCAGCCCGGCATCCGAAGCGGCCTTCATGATACCGACCATCTGCGGAGAATCAATATAATATCCCTGAAAATCGGGGTGCAGCTTTATGCCCCTGATACCCGATTTTTTCAAAAATTCTATCTGGCCGCCAATGTCGGGATAATCGGGGTGGAGCGTTCCGAATACGGCGAGCTCTTCATGCTCATTTGCAAGCTTGGCCGCAAAGGAGTTGCACGATTCCACCTGACGTGGGCTTGTGGCGATAGGAAGCACAAGCGAGCGGTATATCCCGTCCGATTTCATGGACTGTACAAGTCCGGCTGCGCTGCCGCTGCCGACGGGTGAAAGAAAGCTTGTAGCGGCGAGCGAGGCGACAGCCTTTGGTGCGACGCCGTCGGGAAAGCAATGTGTGTGCGAATCGATAATTCTGTCGAGCATAAACTTAATTACCTTTTTTCTGATTTATTGATTTGAGTATTGCTTTGATTCCCGGTGCTTTTCCGTAGCGAAGCATGCCCGAAGCATAGAGCTTTACCGATACTCGCGCGGCAAGCAGACAGGAGGCAAGCAGAATTGCGAGAGAAACAATGACCTCCCAGTTTGCGACGTTTTCGGCCGACATTCGGGAAAACATCGTAACAGGGGACCAGAACGGGAAGTATGAAGCGAATACCATAAGTGGTGAAACAGAGCCGGAGCCGGTTGAAAAGACGGCGATAAGGTAACCTGCCATAAAGATGTAGACGGGGATATTTGCAATACCGGAAAGGTCTTCAAGCTGGTCGACCATAGCACCGAGCCCGCCGAAAAGAAAGGCCATAAGCAAAAATCCGAGTATGAAGTATGCGCAGGCAAATACAATATCGGCTGCTGTTATATTTGCGGCGAGAGCGGCTATAGTGGAAATACCGCTTCCGGACGAAATGTTAAGAAGGAAGACTGCTGAGACGATAAAGACCGATATCTGGATAAGTCCTGCGGCGCCGACGCCAAGCACCTTGCCGTAAAGCAGCTCGCGTACAGACGCGCTTGTCGCAAGAAGCTCCATCGTGCGGCTTCCCTTTTCGGAGGCAACACGCGTTGCAACCATCTGTCCGTAAAGGGCTATCGATATGAACATCAGCATCACAAGGACATAATTGCATATCATTTTACCAAAGAGGTTTTCGCCCACAAAAAATGATCTTCCCGATATATTTGCGGAAAGAACCGATTGAGCATCGGCATAGGATACGCCGAGCTGCACGAGCGAATCGGTACGGCATATAGATGTCAGCGCGTCATCAAAAAGATATTTTATGCTCTGCGCCCCAAGGCTGAGCTTTTCGTAGCAGTCGTAATCGCCGGCCGAACGCACAACGAGTATGGCGTCATATTTTTCAAGCAGGGCTTCATACTGCGATGTATCGTCGGTGACGGCCGCCGAAAAGCTGATATAGGGAAGAGCCTCGGCAAGCTTTTCGACCGTTTCCCGGTCGCTGTTTTCGGAAACGGCGCAGTTGTGGATATATATGTTGTCCGCACCGGATACCGGCTCATTTTTTTCGCCGTCCGATGCGCCGAAAAGGGGCAGAAGTGCAATAGCGGCAAGGCATAGAGCCATTATTGCCGATATGATTATAAAGGGCTTGGAACGAAGTGTTTCCCGAAGCTCGCGCGAAAAGACGATGAAAAAGCGGTTCACTGTGCGTTCCCCCCTTCTCCGCTTGAGGAGATGAATATTTCCTCAAGAGACGGACGGATTATCTCAAAATGTGTTATTTGCGTACCTGATGAAGAAAGATCCGCCAGAAGCTCGTTTGCATCGGCGTCATTTGAAAGAGCGCATACGATACCGCCGTTTTTTGCTGAAACATCGCCGTGCTTTTGGGCAATTGCCGAAATATCGCCGCACGCTCTGATGAAAACGCGGCTGCTGTGATAGCTGTTTCTTATATCGTTAAGATGCCCCTTTGTGACGACGCGGCCGCTTTTTATTATAACGATATCTTCACAGAAATCCTCAACGACCGGCATCTGATGTGAGGAGAATATGACTATATGTCCCTGCGCGGCATAATCGCGGATTATTTCTTTGAGCTGTGCGGTGCCTATGGGGTCGAGACCGCTGAAGGGTTCGTCGAGTATCAGTATTTCGGGGCGGTTTATCATAGCCAGCGCAAGCTGAACGCGCTGCTGATTGCCCTTTGATAGGGTTTCGGGTGTGCGGTTAATGTATTCTTCAATACCGAATCGCGAAAGGGTATCGGACACGGCCTGCTTTGCGCGTGCGGCGTCCATTCCGCGAAGACGGGCGAAATATATAAGCTGCTCGCCAATACGGGATGTTCGGTAAAGTCCGCGTTCTTCGGGAAGGTAGCCGATCGCGGTTCGTGCATCGGCAAGCGGCTTGCCGTCGAGAAGTATCTCGCCGCTGTCTGCTTTTAGAATGTCCATGATTATTCTCATCAGCGTGGTTTTTCCGGCGCCGTTGCGGCCAAGAAGTCCGAGCGGATGACCGGCCGAAGCTTCAAAACCCACACCGCATAAGGCCTTTATATCGCCGAAGCTTTTATAAATATCCCGCACGGTAAGCGTCACGTCTGTCCCACACCTTTCTAATATAATCATTCGAAAAAATGATATCACAATCACGGGTGGATAGTCAATGGGAATAAAAATATATTTGATGCAAAAAATCGGCTTTACCCGTTGAAATTGTGTGGAAAAAGCTGTATTATATATATGGAATATTATGCGTTTTTAGTAACGCTGTATGTTATAAGGAGGAAACGCTATGTTATCGGCAAAAAAGATACTTTATCTTATCATGCTGTCGCTGATTATCTCGTGCGCGGCTATGGGTATAGATTACCGCGTGGTCGCCGTTGAGGAAAATATCGAAGATGTCGTAATCGTAAGCTATAAGCCGAGCTCCGGTTTCTATTCGTCCGGTACGAATACAAGCCTGAGCGCCGATATTACGCCTGATGAGGGTACGGCGTCAAATACGTCGCCGTCGTCAGATCAGACCGACCCGACCGAAACCGATCCATCGATGACCGACCCATCCGAGACCGATCCGTCGGAAACTGACCCGACCGAAACGGGTACCACGGATAATCTGATAACTCTGACGCCGGTCGGGCCGACAACTACGACCAGACGTACCGAAACGACAACTACCACCACAAGACCGACCACTACGACCACGACCAGAAGAACCACCACAACAACCAGACGGACGACTACAACGACCAGAACAACAACTACCAGACGTCCGACAACGACCACAACCGAAAAGACATATAAAAATACCGGTAAGGTAAAATTCTCCCCGTCGCAGGTGCGCATATATTCAAGCAATAAGACATCGCTTTCTGTCGATTTCAGCTCGGCAATCGGTGCATATCAGATCACAGCCGTTTCCAGCATGAACAGCGCGGTAGCCTCCGCACGCCGTGTAAACGCATCAACCGTCGAAGTAACAGGTTTGTCTGTCGGCGTTAGCTGGATCCAGGGTATTGCCGATAACGGCGACATATTCTATTGTCGTGTTGAGGTTACCGATTTCGTAGGTGAAGTAATCCGACTCACAAATGAGCAGCGTGCGCTTTACGGTCTGCCTGCTCTGAAGCGGGGCGATTCGCTTGTGCAGACGGCGTCCGATATAAGACTGGGCGAGATAAAATCGGTATTTGCCCATTCACGTCCCAACGGCAGGGAGTTCTCCACCGTTGCAGGCGAGATCGGACTGCGATACACCCATATCGGTGAAAACCTTGCAATGGGTCAGAAAACACCGCAGGCTGTCGTTACGGCATGGATGAACTCAACGAGCCATAGAAACAACATCCTCAGCCGAAATTCAAGAGGACAGTCGATCCCGTATGAATACATCGTCGTAAGCTACGGACGCGATTCAAAGGGTGTTGCATATTGGGTACAGATGTTCTACACACCGTAAGATTCATCTGTATCGGATATAAATAAAAAATGATGACCGGCAGGATACCGAAAGCAATACCTGCAAGAATAGTTGGTATTGCGATATGGTGTCCGCCGGTCAAAATAAATAGTTTTGGCGATCGGATAAAATAAAAAATCCGAAAGCTCGAAAGCTTTCGGATTTTGGTGACCCGGACGGGACTCGAACCCGTGTTGCCGCCGTGAAAGGGCGGAGTCTTAACCGCTTGACCACCGGGCCGTGGACAAAGGGTAAATGGTACCGGCAGTCGGATTCGAACCAACGACACTGCGGGTATGAACCGCATGCTCTAGCCAACTGAGCTATGCCGGCATATTAATGCGCTGTCATTTGAAACAGCTTTTATATTATAAGAGATAAATTCGGAAATGTCAAGTATAATTTTGAGGAGTTTTAGCAGTGAATAATCAAAATATTGATATCAAGGCAAAAATTGAGGCGTTACAGGAAGAAAAACCGTGGCTGGAGCTGTACGAAATAGAGGCGATAATTGCCGAGGAGACGGGAATTGACGTCGCCGAGTATATGAAAAATCAGCCCGCGGAGGCTGCACCGCAAAAAAACAGCAATTATATTGCAATTTCTGCCGATACTTCGGGTAAGTACGGTGCTTATGAAGACAATATTGAACAGGAACAGACACAGCCGGTGCCTGAAATTGAACAGCCGGCGAAGCAGCCGGAGCTTTCGGCGGCCGAAAAGGCGGCTCTTGCCGAGCGCGAAGCGGCAAAAAAAGCCGTTGAAAAGCGCGCACGAAAGACTATCGCAAAAAATATCCGCCACGAAATGGATAATGTCGGCTTTACACTTTTGATATATGTTATCCTTTCGGTCGGGCTTTGCGCGGCGCTTGCTATTTTTCTTGTAGCCTTTACCGGCAAGGATATCGCCGAGGTCTCCGCGTTTGTTTCCAGACCGGAATTTTCTGCGATATTTGAAGGTGCCATACTCTTCCTCGGACTTGCACTTCCGTTTATCCTTTATATCTATATACATAAGCTTCCCGTCGGCGATATGGTTCCGCTGCACAAGCTTCGAAGCGGCGAGCTGCTTCCGATGATATTTATCGGTTTGGGAGCGGTTATGCTTCAGGGCTATTTAACAAATCTTATTACTACGGATTTTTCGCTTACCGGAGCCAATTACAGATATAATTCCGTATCGCTTGGAACGACTATGGGCGAATTCCTTATTTCGTTTGCATGTCTTTCGCTCGTTCCTGCGGTTGTCGAGACCTTTGTTTTCAACGGCGTTATTCTTCAGGTTTTAAGAAGACGCGGCGGCGACGGATATGCTCTTATTATGAGCTCGCTGCTTCATGCAATACTCTGCGCGAATTTCGAAGACATGGTAGGCGCGTTTGTTGTATCGCTCGTTCTGGGATACATGGTCATTTATTCCGGTTCGCTCATCCCTGCGGCGGCGACACGAATGATCGAGATGTTCCTTTTCCTTGGTATAACACAGCTCGGCTTTGTAATGCCGTCACTTGACACGGTCGTTGTTATTGATATCGGTGTAACGGCTATTCTTATCGGCGCGTCAAAAATTTCCATTATTATAATTCTTGGCCGTTTCCCCAACTTCTTCCAGATAAAGAAGGGCGACGGATATCTCAAGCTGAGTGAAAAGGTTCGTATTTCTCTTCTTCGCCCGACCGTGCTTATTATAATGATATATTCCCTTGCTTTTGCATTTG
>JAGBFS010000134.1 GCA_017936365.1 Clostridia bacterium | reverse complement strand
ATCCCATCTACAAAGGTATTCTCGGCTGTCGCCGTAAGAAGTATGCCGATAAAATTATCGAACTCAGCGACAAAATTATGAAAGATTAAAGGTGAAAACAATGGCAGGTTTTTTCAAGAAAGCATTTCAGGATATGAAGGATAATGCAAAGGCACAGCACGAAGTTGACAAGGCAAATATGGCTGCTGTCAAAGCAGAGTCTAAAGCGCAGTGGGAAGAAGCAAAGGCAATCGGCGATCCTGACAGACGCCAAGCTGTTTTTCAGGCTGAACGTGATAAGCAGATTGCACAGGCAAATGAGCGCAAAGCGGCAGCCGAGGCTCGCATTGATGCTGTAAAGAAAAACTAATCATTGTCGGGCAGGCGAAACGGCATTTTGCCGTCTCGCTTTTCGGCGTTTTATGAGGTGTAATTATGAAGCGAAAATATACCTACTTTGACGGCAGAAAACAGGTCGAACGGGAGTATTCTTATATTCCATTTCGCTACATACTTGCTGTTCTCATTACACTATTTGAGGTTCTTGCGGTTATTGGCATTGTGACTGCCCTCTGTTATTATGTGCCGTATTTCTATCTTGCGGCGTGGGCAACGGAAATTTTTTGCGTGATCCGCATCATTGCCTCCGATGATAATCCAGATTATAAAGTGCCTTGGCTGTTATTTGTACTAATTATACCGGTTGCCGGCTTTATGCTATACTTTATGTTCTATTCCAGAACTTTGCAGAATCGGTTTATAAAACGCTTGGATACCTTAAAAAGTCAAGGCTATCAATACGATGACAGTGCACAGATTGCAAAGCTGCAGGATGAAAATCCGATTGTCGCATCGCAGGCAAAGATGCTTTGCAGTATTGGGGAAACGCATTTGTTTACTGATACCAAGCAAGAATACTTTCCCCTTGGCGAAGATATGCACCAACGTCTGCTTCAAGATTTGGATACCGCCGAGAAGTTCATCTATATGGAATATTTCATCATTGAAGAAGGTAAGTTTTGGAATTCCATATTGGATATACTGAAAAGAAAAGCCGCCGAAGGTGTTGAAGTCAAAGTCTTATACGATGACATCGGTTGTATGATGACTCTCCCCGGTGATTATTATAAAACGCTAAAAGCATACGGCATCGAGGCAACCCCGTTTTCAAGACTGAAGGGCAATGCAGACAGCGAGTTTAATAACCGCAGCCATCGTAAAATCACAGTTATAGATGGAAAAGTGGGATATACCGGCGGCGTCAATATTGCTGACGAATATATTAACGAGGTTGTTAAGTACGGTCATTGGAAAGATACCGCCATTCGTTTGGAAGGTGAAGCGGTACGGGAACTGACCAAGCTATTCCTTGTGGACTTCGGTATCAATGTGAGAAAAATGCCGAATATCCGTGATGACCTGTATCCCAAAACAGAGATAAAAGAACACGGATATGTTGTTCCCTTTGGCGATGGTCCCCATCCTTTGTATAATCGCAGAGTCGGAAAAAGCGTCATTCAAAATATGTTGAACGGTGCAACCCGATATATGTGGATGACCACGCCGTATCTGATCATCGACAACGATTTGTCTCAGAGCATCGAAAATGCCGCACTCAGAGGTGTGGACGTTCGTATTATCGTGCCGCACATTCCTGATAAAAAATT
>JAGBFS010000133.1 GCA_017936365.1 Clostridia bacterium | reverse complement strand
GGCAATGGATTCGTCGTAGACAAACTGCAATTCCGGCGTGATGCGCAGGTTCAGCCGCTCGGCAATCTGTCCGCGGATGAAGCCGGATGCGGAAATCAGTCCTTTGCGCAGTTCTTTTGCATCAAAGCCGTCGCCTTCTTTTTCCGCGCCGAGCACGGAGTAGAAGATCTTGCAGTATTTGAGGTCAGGGGTGACCTCACATCGCATCACGGAAACAAAGTGCTTTGAAACTCTGGGATCCTTGATGTTCCGGACGATATCGGAAACCTCGTGTGTCATTTCTTCGTTGATGCGGTCGCGTCTGTATTTTGCCATTTCATTTCTCCTTGATGGTATATACAATTCTTTGATATAACAGTATTATATCACATTCCGTGCCCGGATGCAACCGTTATCAAAAAAATCCTTGATTTTCCGGGATATTTTTGATGAAAACTATTGACAAACACATGCTTTTATGGTAAAATAGTTGTACCTCTATAAGGGGGTCTTTTTTTGCTGTGCAAAAACGGACAGCCTCTTTGGAACTGCGTCGGCCGGACACGGCAACGGTACCCGTCCCGACCACTCAAAACGCGGTTGGCAGCGCATTTCGGGTGCGGCTGTCTGAGGGAGGTACACGACAGGAAACCGACTTCGTTTTCTGTCCACACAAAACATGCGCGCGGCTGATCGTGTCGGAGATGCCGCAGCGACAATTCATCAGGAGGTGCCTATCAATGAGAGTTAAGATTACCTTAGCATGCAGCGACTGCAAACAGAGAAACTACGACACAATGAAGAACAAGAAGAACGACCCCGACAGACTCGAGCTCAAGAAGTACTGCAGATTCTGCCGCAAGCACACGCTGCACAAGGAAACCAAGTAAGAGGCAAACAGGAGGAAGGACGTAATGGCAGATAACGAAAAGAAGGTTGCCGAAACCGCCCAGGCGTCTGTAGCCGAAAAGAAAACGGATGCGCCTGCCCCCAAGGCTGCGAAGCCGAAGAAGGACAAGGTCAAGTTCACGGAGCGCGTCAAGAAGTTCTGGCGCGATTACAAGAGCGAATTCAAGAAGATTGTATGGCCGTCGAAGGAAGAGACCACAAAGAGTACCGTGGTTGTTGTCTCCACCATCGTTGTGTTCGCAGTCTGCATTGCAATTCTCGACTTTCTCTTTTCCAAGGGTCTCACCCTGCTCAACCAGCTGGTCAACATGTAAGCAGCCGGATGACCGACGGAAAATAACGGGAGTACAAACATGAACGAAGCATCGACCCAAGCAAGATGGTATGTCGTCCATACCTATTCCGGCTATGAAAACAAAGTAAAGACAAGCCTGGAGAAAGCCATCGAAAACCGCGGCATGTCCGCCTACTTCTTCGACATCCAGATCCCGATGGAAACGGTTGTTGAGCAGGACGGCGACAAGGAACGCGAGATCGAAGACAAGGTATTCCCCAGTTATGTCCTCATCAAGATGATCATGAGCGACGAATCCTGGCATGTCGTCCGCAACATCCGCGGCGTCACCGGTTTCGTAGGCCCCGGATCCAAGCCGATTCCGCTGACCGACGCTGAAGTCGCGGCACTGGGAATCGAACACGAAGAGGACACGCCCGCAGAGGCAGTCACGGTCAAGCTGGCATTTGCAGTCGGCGACACCGTCAAGATCGAGAGCGGTCTTCTGGAAGGCAGCACGGCTGTCGTCGAGGAGATTTCCGCAGACATGAGCAAGGTTCGCGTAACCGCATCCATGTTCGGACGCAATACATCGATCGAACTCGACATCAAGGATGTCAGACGCGCCTGAGTCTGAATCAGGCAAACGGGGTATGAAATGCTTTCATACCTGTGGGAGGAGTCCCAAATTATAATTGAACACAGGGATTCCGTTACTTTTTTCTACCACATTTGGAGGTGTAATTTATTATGGCAAAGAAGATTACAGCATACGTTAAATTACAGTT
>JAGBFS010000132.1 GCA_017936365.1 Clostridia bacterium | reverse complement strand
CTTATATTCTTCGAGCGGCAGAGTTTCCAGCGTAAGACCGCGGTCGATGCAGATCGCGACGAGCTGGCCGGTGATCTTATACGCATCTCGGAACGGCAGGCCCTTCGCAGCGACAAGATAGTCCGCACAGTCCGTCGCGTTGATGAAACCGCGGGCCGCAGCGTTTCTCATGTTTTCCTTCAGAACACGCATGGTCTGCAGCATCGGGATGAACGGGGTAAGGCACAGGCGCAGGGTGTCGACAGCGTCGAACACGGCTTCCTTGTCCTCCTGCATATCCTTGTTGTAGGCAAGCGGCAGGCCCTTCATCATCGTCAGCAGCGTCATCAGGTCGCCGAAAACGCGGCCGCTCTTGCCGCGGATCAGCTCTGTGATATCCGGGTTCTACTTCTGCGGCATGATGCTGGAGCCGGTGGAAAACGCATCGTCCAGCTCAATGAACTTGAACTCCCACGAGCACCAGAGGATGATCTCCTCGGAGAAGCGGGAAAGATGTACCATCGCAAGAGAAACAGCAGCGGCGATCTCCGCGCAGAAGTCGCGGTCGGCCACACCGTCCAGGCTGTTGCGGCTCACCTGAGAGAAGCCGAGCAGCTTCGCGGAAAGCTCACGGTCCAGCGGGTAGGTGGTGCCGGCCAGTGCGCCGGAGCCGAGCGGGCATACATCCATGCGCTTCACGGCGTCCTCCAGACGGCCGATATCGCGCAGGAACATCTCCGCATAGGCCATCAGATGGTGGCCAAAGGTGATCGGCTGTGCGCGCTGCAGATGTGTGTAGCCCGGCATGACCGTATCGGCGTATTCCTCCGCCTGATCGCACAGAACGTGGATCAGCTCCTTGATCTGTTCAATAAGACCCGCACATTCCTTTCTGAGGGTCAGGCGCACATCCAGCGCCACCTGATCGTTTCGGCTGCGCGCGGTATGCAGGCGCTTGCCCGCGTCGCCGATGCGTGCGGTCAGCTCGCCCTCCACGAAGGTGTGGATATCCTCCGCGTTCGGATCGATCAGCAGCGCGCCGCTTTCGATATCCGCCATGATCTCCGTGAGACCGGCGCAGATCTTTTCGCTCTCGCTCTTTTCGATGATCCCGGCTGCACCCAGCATGGTGGCGTGGGCGATGCTGCCCTCTATATCCTCCTTGAACATCCGGCTGTCCACCGAAATGGAGGAGTTGAAATCATTTGTTTTGGGGTCCAGCGCTTTCTGGAAGCGGCCCTTCCACAATTCCATATCTGTCTTCCTTTCCGCGGGAGCTTATTCTCCCTGTCCGATAAATTTCAAAAAGTTTTCCTTATAGTCTTCCATGTGCTCCTTGAGGGACGGTGCAAAAGCGTCGCCGTTCAGCATTTCGTTGAACTCCTCAAAGCTGACCCACTTCGCGTCGCAGGTCTCGCCCGGCTGCAGCCTGATGACGCTGATATCGAAATTCATGCGCACACCGTAATCCCTGCCGAGGTACGGCGCCGCACAGGAAGCGCCGAAAAAGGTGATCTGCTCCGGTGTGACGACAAGGCCCGTTTCCTCCTGCAGCTCGCGGATGATCGCCGCCGTGCAGTCCTCGCCGGTCTGCACATGGCCCGCCGGGTTTTCCCACTTGTTCGGCGCGTACCGCTTTTCGGGCGCACGCTTTGTGAGGAAGATCTCGCCGTTGTCGTTCACGACCCACATGCCCACGGCAAGCCTGTATTCGCCTTCTTTAAGCGGATATTCCCTCGGCCGTGCCGCCTCGATGATGTTGCCGTCCTTATCGTAAATATCGATCAGTTCCATTTTTTCTCCCTTAATTAAGCCAGAAAAGGGCAGGCAGATATGTGCCTACCCTAAACCGTGTTTTAGATTATTCCAGACCGTTCTTTGCCTTCATCTGAGCCTGAACCTTGATCGGCAGACCGAAGAGGTTGATGAAGCCTGCGGAATCCTTCTGGTCGTAAACCTCATCCTCGTTGAAGGTAGCGATATCTTCATCGTAGAGGGAGTACGGAGAAGTGACGCCCGCGTTGATGATGTTGCCCTTGTAGAGCTTCAGCTTAACGTCGCCTGTGACGACCTCGTTGACCTTATCGACGAATGCGCAGATCGCCTCGCGCAGCGGAGTGAACCACTGGCCGTTGTAGACAAGCTCTGCATACTTTATGCCGAGACCCTGCTTGTAATGGTAGGTTTCCTTATCAAGGCAGATCTCTTCAAGCTTGTTGTGAGCGTGATAGAGGATGGTTCCGCCCGGTGTTTCATAAACGCCTCTCGACTTCATGCCGACAAGACGGTTTTCGACGATATCGGCGATACCGATGCCGTTTTTGCCGCCGAGCTCGTTGAGCTTTTCGACGATTGCGACAGAACCGATCTTTTCGCCGTCGATTGCAACGGGAATACCCTTTTCAAAGCTGATGGTGACATAGGTAGCCTCATCGGGAGCCTTTTCGGGGGAAACGCCAAGCTCAAGGATCTTGTCGAACATCGGCTCGTTCCACGGATCTTCAAGGTCAAGACCTTCGTGAGAAAGGTGCCAGAGGTTCTTATCCTTGGAATAGTTGGTTTCGCGGTTTATCTTGAGGGGGATGTCATGAGCCTCTGCATAGTCGATTTCCTCATCGCGGCTCTTTATATCCCATATTCTCCACGGAGCGATTATCTTCATGTTGGGAGCGAAATGCTTGATTGTGAGCTCGAAACGAACCTGATCGTTGCCCTTGCCGGTGCAGCCGTGGCAGATTGCGTCAGCGCCTTCGGCAAGAGCGATCTCAACGATTCTCTTTGCGATAACGGGACGGGCAAAGCTTGTGCCGAGCAGATATTTGTTTTCGTAAACAGCGCCTGCTTTGAGGGTCGGGAAAACGTAATCTTCTACAAATTCCTTGTTGAGATCCTCGATGTAAAGCTTGGAAGCGCCGGTCTTTATAGCCTTTTCCTCAAGACCGTCCAGCTCGGTACCCTGACCGACGTCGCCGGAAACAGCGATGACTTCGCAGTTGTCATAGTTTTCCTTGAGCCAGGGGATGATGATGGATGTGTCCAGTCCGCCGGAATAGGCGAGAACTACCTTTTTGATGTCAGACATGATAGATTCCTCCGTTAATTATTTGTGATGATAGAATTATACATCAATTTGCAGAAAAATCAAGGGCAAATTGAATATTTATACAGATGTTGGGTGATTTTTGGCATTTTGCACCAGTTGTGAGCTGTAACAAGGAAAGCTTTGTGTATCTTTGAGAGTCAATACCTTCTCTGACGGTATCTTTTTTTGTTTGATGATGCACGTCCGAGAATAAATATGCAAATAACCGCAACGACACCGAACGAGATAAACGCAATGTTTTTTAGTGGAACGCCCAAGATGGTATCAAGCGAGTCAATGCCCTCTTCCGGCGGAAGTATACCGGCATATTCCTGAAGTCCATCGTCGGTTTTTATGACCCACGGTGATGCATAGTATATTTCCTTGTCGGCTTCGATATTGACCATAGGAGTGTCGGCATAAACGGTGTTTGATGTACCGCTTGCGACATACCATCCGTAGACACCGTCCACGCTGCCGTATATGCGTTTGTACACGGTACCGTCGGCGGTCATGAATATGTAAAGTCCCATGGAGTTGGCAACCTCCATATAAAATTCCGGAATCTCCACGTCGGCCGGAACGCCCTCGCTGGGGATGAAATCGGCAAGCGGTCTTGTGGGATCTATATCGGAATCGGAAACAGGTGCCGCTGATACATTTGAAAAAGAGCTTATAAAGATAAATAATACGGCAAACAGAGATATTATTCTTTTTATGATGCGGCACCTCCTCTTGTGCAATGTGTTAAAATGGTATATAATACAATAATTGTTTGCATCATAAGACCGAAAGGGAAAGATCATAGTCATGATAAAAATCGGAAAGCTTGAAATAAAGGGAATATGTGCGCTGGCACCGATGGCCGGGGTCGCGGACCGCTCGTTTCGCGAGCTGTGCGCCGGTTACGGTGCATCATATTGCGTGGGTGAAATGGCAAGCGCAAAGGGTCTGATATTGGGTGACCGTAAAAGCGAGGAATTGCTTGAGGTCGGCGCTGCCGAACGTCCGGCGGCGGTACAGCTTTTTGGCTGCGAGCCGGAATTTATGGCGCGCGCGGTGGAAAAGGCATTAAAGTATTCGCCCGATGCGATAGATATAAATATGGGGTGTCCGACCCCGAAAATAACCAATAACGGCAGCGGCTCAGCGCTGATGAAAAAGCCGGAGCTGTGCGGAGAGATCGTCCGGGCGGTTGTAGCCGAAGCCGGCGATACACCGGTAACGGTGAAGATACGCAAGGGCTGGGATGAAGACAGCGTAAATTGCGTGGAGGTTGCAAAAATATGCGAAGAGGCCGGCGCATCGATGATAACGGTGCATGCCCGCACTCGCAGTCAGATGTATGCGCCGCCGGCCGACTGGAGCATTATCAAAGCGGTAAAGGATGCAGTCGGTATTCCCGTAATAGGAAACGGTGATGTATTTACGGCACACGATGCCATGTGTATGCTTGAGGAAACCGGCTGTGATATGGTGATGGTTGGACGCGGAGCACTTGGCAATCCATGGATATTCCGCCAGATAAACAGCCTTTATGAACACAGCCGTCCGCTGCCCGAGCCGGGCCTGTTTGAAAAGATGAGCGTTATGCATAAGCACATTCTGGCTATGGTTGAGCATAAGGGCGAATATATCGGTATGCGTGAGGCGCGAAAGCACGCCGCATGGTATCTGAAAGGCTTCCGCGGAGCGTCAAGACTTCGCAACGAATGTGCAAAGCTGACGGTGGTTTCGGATGTGGATGAGCTTATCAAAAAGGTCATTGAAGCAAACAGCTCACAAACCGATACTTCCAACTAATTAATTATACCAATTCCATATAATTTGTCAATCTCCCAAAGGATAGAAAGGGTAACATGAAATCTGTATTGAAATATCTTTCTCCGTATAAAAAAGAGCTGATCGTAGCGCCGACCTTCAAGCTTATCGAGGCAATACTGGAGCTTATACTGCCGATGATTATGGCAGGTCTGCTTGACCTTGCCGATGCAGGCCGGGCGACAACAGGGGTAATACTGAAGCGGTCGCTCCTTATGGCGATCGTTGCATTAGTCGGATTAGGCTCAGCGCTTGTATGTCAGTATCTTGCGTCTAAATCTTCGCAGAGCTACGGCACCGACCTTCGCAATGCGATAATGAAAAAAGCACTTTCGCTTGATGCCTCCGCGTACGATAAATTCGGTGCGGCGCAAATAGTCAACCGCCTTACAAGCGATACACAGAAGCTGCAGCATGCGGTGGCGATGTTTATGCGCCTGGTCGTCCGCGCGCCCTTTTTGTGCATAGGTGCTTCGGTAATGGCGGCCATCGTAAGCCCCAAAACAGCAATCATAATCATTGTGCTTATTCCGATATATATTCTTCTGTTATGGCTGGTGCTTTTTAAAAGCGTCCCGGTACAGCTAAAGGTGCAGGAAAAGCTTGACAGGGTAGCGCGGCTGCTTCGCGAGAACCTTTCCGGCGTGCGCGTTATCCGCGCTTTCGGAAGACAGAAAAGCCGTGATGACCAGTTCTGTCAGTCGTGCGATGAGCATCGCGAGCAGATGGAAAGGGTAAGCTTTATTACGGCATCACTCAATCCGGCAACCTCGCTGCTGATGAACGCCGCTATCGCCCTCATTGTATGGTACGGTGCGTCACAGGTTAGCATCGGCGGTATGACAAAGGGTGATATAGTTGCCTTTGTCAGCTATGTTACGCAGATGATGCTGCAGATGGTTATAGTTGCCAGACTTGTGATAATTTATACAGGCGCGTATGCAAGTGCAAAAAGGGTGTCCGCTGTACTGGAGACCGAGCCTGCGATAAAGGATCGGGATGATGCAGCTGCGCTTGATGTTTCCGGCGGCGATACCGCTGTGGAGTTTGATAATGTTGCCTTTGCCTATCCCGGTTCGCCGGAGCCGACGGTGAAAAATATAACCTTTACCCTTGGCAGGGGTGAAACGATAGGAATTATCGGAGCGACGGGAAGCGGAAAATCCACGCTGGCAAAGCTGCTTTCGAGAGAATATGATGTCGATTCGGGAAGAGTGAAAATGTTCGGATGCGACGTACGGGAGATAAAGCTTGAATCACTTCGTGAACACCTTGCGGTTGTTCCGCAGAAAGCCTTCCTGTTTTCCGGTACGGTAGCGTCAAATATGAAAAAAGGTGCGCCGGATGCAGATAATGATGAAATAATAAAAGCTCTCAAAGCGGCGCAGGCCTACAGCTTTGTTGAAGAAGCCGGCGGGATCGAAGCCCCCGTTGCAAGAAGCGGCGCAAATTTTTCCGGCGGACAGCGTCAGCGTCTGACGGTAGCACGCGGATTGATAAAAAAAGCACCGGTTCTTATATTGGATGATTCATCATCGGCGCTTGATGCCGCGACCGAAGCCGAACTTAGAAAATCGATCAAGGAATATTGCGCAGATACAGCCGTTATGCTGATATCGCAGAGGATCAGCGCTGTGCGTCAGGCGGATAAGATAATTGTCCTTCGCGACGGCGAGATGGCAGGAATAGGGACACACAGCCGGCTTGCGGCAGAATGTGACGAATATCGTGAGCTTTGCATCTCGCAGGGCGAAGAAGTACCGGAAAAGGAGGCGGTCTGACATGAGTACAGCAAAAAGACTTATGAGATACCTCCGAAGCAGTAAAAAGACACTTGCCGCCGTTGTTGTGATGGCGCTTGCCGGTTCATTTGCAGGTCTGCTTATCCCGTATGAAACCAGCCTTGCCATTGATTGCATAACCGAATCGGGCGTTGTTGATATGACGGGGCTTATGCGGCATATCGCGATTATTGCCGGCCTGCTTATATTCAATGCTGTGCTTGAATACGGATTTACCGCGCTTCTTGGAAAAGTCAGCGCAAGGATGATATGTGATATGCGGCAGGAAGGCTTTGTGCATCTCGGCAGGCTGCCAATATCCTATTTTGATTCATCGCCGACTGGTGATACAATGAGCCGTTTTGTAAACGATATCGAAACGGTCAGCGAAGGCCTTTCACAGCTTCTCACCCAGCTTTTGCCGGGTATAGTCACATGTATAGGTTCGCTTGTAATGATCTTTGTGATAAATTGGAAAATTGCACTTGTTGTGCTTGCCGTTTCGCCGCTTTATTTTGTGCTTGCTTCAAAGATTGCAAATTACGGTGCGAAATATTTTAAAAAGCAGCAGTCGTCGCTTGGCGATCTTACCGCTCATGCGGAAGAATATCTCGGTGCTGGACAGGTCGTTCGCGGATACTCTCTTGAGCAGGAGGCTTACGAGGAATTTGTAAAGACTGATGCCGAGCTTTGTGACAGCGGATGGAGGGCACAGTTCAGTTCAGCGCTGGTCAATCCTACCTCCCGTCTGGTGGTCAACCTTACCTATGCGCTCCTCGGTGCGGCGGGCTGTTATATGATTTCGGGCGGTTCGTTGACGCTTGGATTGGTTTCGGGCGTGCTTACCTATGCAAACCATTTTGCAAAGCCGATAAATGAGCTTACCGGTGTTATGACCCAGATACAGGCGGCTTCCGCCGCGGCTGGCAGATATTTTGCAATGCTTGATGTTCCGGAAGAGCCGGACGAGAGCGGATTTGACCGCATGCCGGAATGTGAAGAATGTGTATCTTTTGATAAGCTCTGTTTTGGATATACTCCGGAAAAGACGCTGATAGAAGATCTTTCTCTTGATATACCGGATAACGCGCTTGTCGCAATAGTAGGCCCAACGGGTGCAGGAAAAACCACGCTTGTAAATCTGCTGATGAGGTTTTACGAGCCGACCGGAGGAAGACTTCTTATCGGCGGCAACGATATTTCAAAATATCAGAAACAAAGCGTTCGCGATTTCTTTTCAATGGTAACGCAGGATACATGGCTGTTTTCGGCAACGGTAAAGGAAAATATAACCTTTGCAAAGCCTGACGCCACCGATGAGGATATAATCAGAGCGGCGAAAAGAGCCTCCGCTCACGATTTTATAAAAAGGCTGCCCGACGGATATGACACCGTTATAGGTGATGATGGCGACAGACTTTCCCACGGTCAGCGTCAGCTTATATCGATAGCGAGGGTCATGATGACCGATGCGCCCATGCTTATACTTGATGAGGCAACAAGCTCGGTCGATACTATGACAGAGCTGAGAATCCAGAAGGCATTTCGCACGCTTATGAACGGCAGAACAAGCTTTGTTATCGCACATCGCCTTTCCACTATACGGGATGCCGATCTTATCCTTGTTATGGATAAGGGCGATGTCGTGGAAAAAGGCACTCATGCCGAGCTTTCTGTAAAGGACGGTCTTTATTCGAAGCTTCTTAAAGCGGCGGCCGGAGAATATTAAATCTAATTGTCGAAAAGATAAATTTAATGTAAGAAAATTATTGATTTTTGTGTGATGTGTCGCTATACTATATATTAACGGACTCACCACCCGAATAAAATCAGGAGGATGATAAACTTGTCAATCTTCAAGTTGAAAGAGAACAAGACAAGGGTAGTTACCGAAATACTTGCCGGTATTACAACCTTTGTCACAATGGCGTACATTGTCGTTGTCAACCCGCAGATAATCGGCGGTGACAATGCAGAGCTTCGCACCGCAGTATTCGTAGCGACCTGTCTTTCGGCGTTTTTAGGAACGTTGCTTACAGCGTTGCTTGCAAATCTTCCCTTTGCTCAGGCTTCGGGAATGGGTCTTAACGCATTTTTCGCCTATACGGTAATGGGAGCAAACGGCTACAGCTATGCTTCTGCCCTTCTTATCGTATTTATTTCCGGTCTTTTGTTCATACTTATTACTGCAGTTGGTCTGCGTGAAGTTATCATCAAGGCTATACCGAAGAACATGAAGGTTGCCATAAGCGCCGGTATAGGTATGTTTATCGCCTTCATAGGTCTTGTAAACAGCGGCAGCGGTATCGTTGTAAATGACGATGCAACACTGCTTGCACTTACCGATTTCAGCGCTATCACGAATACCGGTGATCCGGCAGCTATGCATTCGATCTTCTGTGCGGTTGTTATAGTTCTTGGTCTTATCATTATCGGTATGCTTCACCGTTTCAAGGTTCCCGGCGCTATTCTTATCGGTATAGCTCTTTCCGCATGTGCATATTGGTTCGGCGGACTTTATCTCAACGATACACTTGCAGAGGTCGTAAGAGGAAATCTCCCCGGAAACAATATCGACTGGTCGAGCATCGGTACCCAGTTTGGCGTTTGGGCAAGAGTCGGTCTTGCAAAATGCTTTACCGAAGGCATCAGCGATCTTTTCGGCGATGGCACATTTGTTCAGAATCTCTTTACTATCGTCATGGTTATCGTTTCTTTCTCCATGGTCGATATGTTTGATACTGTCGGTACTCTTATCGGTACTGCGCAGAAGGCAAAGATGCTTGATGAAAACGGCAATATGCCGCGTATGAAGAGCGCCCTCATGGCAGACTCTATCGCAACATCGGTTGGTGCTGTACTTGGTACATCCACCGTTACCACCTTTGTTGAGTCTAGTGCAGGCGTTTCCGTCGGCGGAAGAACCGGTCTTACATCTCTTGTTACCTCCATCTTCTTCCTGCTGGCTCTCTTCCTCAGCCCGTTCCTTGGCTATATCCCCTGCTGTGCTACAGCTCCGGCGCTCATCTTTGTCGGTATTCTCATGATCACTTCTGTCAAGGATATCGATTTTGATGACATAACCGAGGCTATCCCGGCATTCGTTACAATCACATTCATGCCGTTTACCTATTCTATTGCAAACGGTATCGCATTCGGCCTTATTACACATCTCCTTCTTAAGGCTTTCACCCTCAAATTCAAGGATATCTCTATCGTTGAAATAATTCTTGTTGCGCTGTTTATACTCAAATTTGTAATGGGTTAATAGGTAATTTTATAAAAATCAAGGGATACCGGGGATTTTTGTCTTCGGTATCCCTTATATTTTGTTACGCATTAATTAAAGTTTTGTCGTTTTTCTTGCCACGAATATCATTGTGTGGTATAATGAAACTGAATATTTTTGCTTGTATTTGAGCTCTAAGGAGGCTTAGGGAATGAATAACAATATTTGCCTTGGCTGTATGTCCCCTAAAGGGAGCGAAGCTGAATGTCCGAAATGCGGATATATTGACGGTACGCCCCAGATTTTGCCGGCGCTGACTCCGGGAACGAGGCTTGCCGGACGATACCTTGTCGGCAAAAAGCTGTCTTCCAACGGTGAAGGCGTTGTCTATATCGCACGCGATGAAAAAAGAGATCGGATAGTTACCGTTCGGGAATATCTGCCTCTTACCCTTTGTACGCGTATAAAGGGCGATGATGCGTTGAGGGTCAATCCCGGCGCAGAGGGTGCTTATGAGGATTACAGGGAAGATTTTCTTGAGATACACAAGGCTGTTGCAAGAATGGCGGATATCCCCGCAAT
>JAGBFS010000131.1 GCA_017936365.1 Clostridia bacterium | reverse complement strand
TTGAAGTTCCTCACCTTCCTCCCTATTGAAGAGATCGAGGATATGGAAAGCTGGCAGGGAACAAGCAAGATAAACGACGCTAAAGAGATCCTTGCATACGAGGTTACAAAGATCGTCCACGGTGAAGAGGAAGCAACCAAGGCAAGAGATGCCGCAAGAGCAATCTTTGGTGCCGGCGTTGCAAGCGCTGATATGCCCTCCACCGAGCTTTCCGATGACCTTTTCACGGACGATAAGATAGAGGTCACATCAATGATGGTTGCCTGCGGCCTTGCAAAATCCAAGGGTGAAGCAAGACGCCTTATCGATCAGGGCGGCGTTTCTATCAACGATGAAAAGGTAACCGACGGTTTTGCTTCGGTCGGCAAGGCTGATTTTGAAGAAAACGGCTATATCGTAATAAAGAAGGGCAAGAAGGTATATCATAAGGCGCTTCTTGCAAAATAATCAGATAATAAGATCCCGGAAGCACTTCACACGAAGGCTTCCGGGATTCTTTTGTGAAAAATCATATCGGAAAGAAAAAAGTGTATCCGATTTTTTAAACCGGATACACTTTAAAAATCACAAGCTATTACTCAGCCTTCTTGGGCTTGAAGTTGATAACAACATCGTAGTTCTTGGGAACGGTGATCTTTACAATGCTGTTGCCCTGTGCGTCAAAGGTAACCTCTGCCTTCTGAGCGGCGATCTGAGCCTCTTCAGCAGCGAGCTTGATAGCAGCAGCTTCAGCAGCCTGAGCAGCGAAAGCTTCCTTAACAGCTTCAGCTTCCTTAAGCTTTGCAAGAGCAGCTTCATATTCTTTTCTTGCCTTTTCAGCTTCTTCCTTCTTGCGCTTGAGCTCTGCGCCTTCGTCCTGGCTGTAGCCGGTGGGAACGATAGCGGGAGCGTTGTTCTTGAGGGTCTCGATTCTGGTCTTTTCGGCAGCTTCAGCAGCAGCGCGCTGACGTGCTTCCTCAGCAGCTTCGTCTTCGTAGGGGATAGGAAGAATGATTCTTGCTTCTTCGTCTTCGTCGTAAGATGTGACAATTGCTCTTTCGTCGCTCATTGGGAAAACTCCTTCATTATAAATTTAACTTAGTTGAATAATCAGGCACGATAAAACCATGCCCCACCAATTGACAATATTATATCAATAATCACCCATAAATTACAATAGTTAACCTAACGAAAATTCAATAATTTAATTATAATAAATAATACCTTTCTTACAATTTTGTTTGTTAAAATTGAACAGCAAACGCTTTTGTATCGAACAAAACTTTTTCTTGCAATATGCGCAAAGCGGTGTAAAATATAATAGTTGCATAAAGTGTGATATTAATGCTTGTGAAGGTCTTCGATATTAATTGGCTCGGGCGAATATTTCCTGTGAATGTACGGCGGGGGTGGCGTGTGTACTGCACATACATCTCGTTTTGCTTATGCGCGATGGGGGAATTATGAAGAAAAGGATCATTAAATATTCGTGTGCGTTTTTAGTGCTTGCGTTGATTGTTTGCATAGCATATAACTATTGCTTCTTTTACTGTATCCCCGATACGCAGCAAATTGATATAAACCTGTTATCTCATGCCGATTACGGATATGAGTATCCGTCGGATGTCCTTAAAGTCAGAGGTGATAATGGTTATTACCAATATCCGTTGATTATGATCGATGAAAAGGATGACAGCGAATATAAACTGGTCCACAATGGTCTTATCAGCTATGAGATCGACGATACGCGGTTTTTAAAAGAACATAAGATGGATCTGGTTGTTTTTCAGCGTGGACAAACACACAGCGAATATCACACCTCATTTGCATTGTATAAGGACGGCGAATGTATAGATTACGTTGTCTGTACATCTTTGTCCGAAAGCTTTAGTCATAGATCAAGCACATCTGAATTGTGGTTTTATTTAAAATATTTGTTGTCATTTTAACGTTATTTATCCTATTGAAAGGAAGTCTATAAATGTCCGTAGAAGCTTCAAAATTAAGAAACATAGCCATAATTGCCCACGTTGACCACGGCAAGACAACTCTGGTTGACGAAATGCTCAAGCAGGGCGGTGCCTATCGTGAACATCAGCAGGTTGTTGACCGCGTGATGGACTCAAATGATCTTGAGCGTGAGCGCGGAATAACCATTCTTGCCAAAAACACCGCTATTCATTACGGCGATGTTAAGATAAACATAGTAGACACACCGGGTCATGCCGATTTTGGCGGCGAGGTTGAGCGTATACTTAAAATGGTAAACGGCGTGCTTTTGCTTGTTGATGCGGCGGAAGGTCCGATGCCGCAGACAAGATTTGTTCTTCAGAAGGCGCTTGAGCTCAATCATAAGGTCATTGTCGTTGTCAATAAGGTCGATCGTCCCGATGCCCGTGTTGAGGAGGTCTGCGATGAGGTTCTCGAGCTTCTTCTTGAGCTTGACGCAACACAGGAGCAGTTTGATTCACCGACGATTTTCTGTTCCGCAAGACAGGGCTTTGCGTCATATTCACCGAATGAACAGGGCGAAAACCTCTTGCCGCTTCTTGATACAATAGTTGAATATATACCTGCACCCAAGTGTGACGCCGAAGCGCCGCTCCAGATGCTTGTATCCTCAATCGACTACAACGAATATGTAGGCCGTATAGGAATCGGACGTATCGAGCGCGGCGAAGTCAAGGTAAATCAGGAGATTGTTGTCTGCGATGCACATGACCCCTCAATGCAGCGCAAAGCAAAGCTTGTTACCCTTTATG
Source organism: Clostridia bacterium (assembly GCA_017936365.1). Taxonomy (GTDB): domain Bacteria; phylum Bacillota; class Clostridia; order Oscillospirales; family Acutalibacteraceae; genus SIG598. Next base: position 5,471 of record JAGBFS010000131.1, on the reverse strand, counting down.
AGTTTGACGGACTTGGACGCACTCCCGTGGAAAAGGCTTCCGCCGGCGAAATAATCGCGTTTTCCGGTATTTCGGATATTACGATAGGAAATACGATTTGCGCGACCGATTGCGTGGAGCCGCTTGATTTTGTAAAGATATCGGAACCGACAATTGAGATGACCTTCTCGGTCAACGACAGCCCGTTTGCCGGTAAAGAGGGCAGTCTTGTCACATCGCGCAATCTGCGTGACAGGCTTTTCCGCGAGCTGCTCAAGGACGTATCGCTGCGCGTTACCGAGGTGGGAACCGACTCCTTTAACGTAGCCGGCCGCGGTGAGATGCATCTTACGATCCTTATGGAAAATATGCGCCGCGAGGGCTATGAATTCCAGGTTTCGACGCCGCGTGTTCTTACAAAAGAGATCGACGGCAAGATATGCGAACCTGTCGAAAAGGTCGTTGCCGATGTACCGTCCGAAAGCGTCGGTGCCATAATGGAAAAGATGGGTATGCGTAAGGGCGAGCTGATACAGATGAATCCGGTTGGCAGCCGTATGCGCCTTGAATTTAAGATCGTGTCCAGAGGCCTTTTCGGATACAGAAGCGAATTTTTGACCGACACAAGGGGCGAAGGAATCCTTACATCGGTGTTTGACGGCTATACCGAGTGGTGCGGCGATATATCAAGACGTATCGGCGGTTCGATTGTAGCCTTTGAAACGGGCGAAGCGACCACATACGGACTTTTCAACGCACAGGAAAGAGGTACACTCTTTATCGGTGCAGGCGTTCCGGTATATGCCGGAATGGTTGTAGGACAAAATCCGAGAACGGAGGATATTTCGGTAAACGTCTGCAAGAAAAAGCAGCTTACCAATACCCGTGCTTCGGGAAGTGACGACGCGCTCAGACTCTCGCCGCCAAGAACCTTCAGCCTTGAGCAGGCACTTGAGTTCATAGCCGATGATGAGCTGCTTGAGATAACCCCCAAAAACGTCCGCATCAGAAAGCGCATACTTGACCATGCGCTGCGCATGAAGGCACTCAAGGGCAACAGCTCCGCCCAGTAGTATAAAATTTCAGACCGCATCCTTTCGGCGCGATATGCCGTGCAGGGTGCGGTCTGTTAATTTTTAGCGCTTTTTATTCGTCGTCGGAAATGTATTTCATAATATCTCCGACCTCACAATCGAGAATTTTACAGAACATCTCTATAGTGTGGGTGCTGACACTTTCATTTCGCTTTAGTCTGGTGATCTGCCCCGGACTGATATGATACTGTTTTATTAGTGCGTATTGGGTGATGCCTTTCTCTTTCATGACATTCCATAGATTGTCAAATGAAATCATAATATCCAAGCCTCACTTTCTACTTGAATATTAACCGATTTCGGTATATAATCATATTAACCAATATCGGTTAATATGATTCGTGCAGTTAATAAGAAAGGTTTGCTGCGAAAACGGAAATTGGTAACGATATGATTAGAAAAGGAGAATCTGTTATGAGCGAAACAAATGTAGAGAGAGAAAGCAAATTAAGTGTATTTGTTGATAAGCTGGCCGAAAAATGCGGTGGAAAGAATAGATTAATGATTGCTGCTGCAATTGCCGGAATGATAGTTGTTGCGGCTGTTGTGCTGTGTGTCATCATGTGTTCTGGTGCGGGCGAAGAAGAACCCGTTGTCCAGAATCAGCCGGGGGTGGAGGTTACACACGGTGAAACAGAGCCTCAAAAGGAAGAGGAAGCCGTAAAGGTGGAGTATACACAGGTACACAATGGAGATGTTGCGTCATATGATTTTATCGAGATCAGGTTTGAGAATGTCGGACAAGGCGAAGAACTTAACACGGATGTTCTCAGTTATTCACCTACAAATAGCAGCAATCATTTATTCTGGCTTACCGTTACGATGAAAAATACTACCGGCAATGGATTTGATGGGTGGTATTATAATACAATATCGGAAATTACCTTTGATAACAAATATACTTATGAGGTGCAGCCGATTACTTTGGACTTCACCCTTGCACCGTTGGTAGAAAGCAAGGTATACCTGTGTGCCGAAGTACCGCCTGTTGTTCTTGAAAGCTGTAAAAATGTATCAGTAAAATTAGCATTTAATGAGAATTTTGAAAGCTACGATATATGGGAAACTGAGATGGATAATCTTTCGTGCCGTATTGAATATACAAATGCAGCGGATGTACAATAATAAAAAAGGAGTGGTATACCCACTCCTTTTTTATATAAATATTATTCCTCTTTTTCTTTTGCTTCTGAATCGATAAGATCGAGCAGCGCGCGCTGAAGCAGAGCCGAAAGGTCGACCGAGCGTTTGTCGGCTTCGTCCTTGAGCCATGCCGGAACGGAGCAGCTCACGTTTACGGGGCTGATGTCGCGCGTGTTGTCGTATGATATATACGGTGCGGCGATGGTTGGGAGGGAAGCCCCTTCAATTGCTGGCGGAGTGTCGGATACCGCCCAGAGGCATATGCCGTCCCTTGTCATGTCAAAGGAGTCGGTAAGTCCGACAGGGCTGGCGGACGGATCCATGCCGGAAAAGTCGATACGGTTGATGCCGCCGTCCGAATTGTATATGATTATCGGATAAATCTTTTTGTTGTCCAAACCATCACATCCTAAAATCAGAATACTCTTGCAATTATAGCACTCTTTGCAGGAATATCAAGTCCGCCGCCGAAATCTATATCAATTCCGCTGATTAAATCCTTTGCGCGGCCGGCGTTTGCATTGAAATGTGCTGTATGCGGAGCGCTGTCGGTATTGATGGCGCATATTACGCGTTCGCCGTTGTATTCGCGCTCAAAAACAAGCTGCTTCGGTGCAACGTAAAGCTGTGCATAGCTTCCGCGGCATAATGCTGCCGACTGTTCGCGAGCGGCGCAGAGCGACGCGATATGCTCGGCAAGCGATCCGCCGTAGGCTTCAACGTCGGCGGCGGTCAGAGCGGGACGCAGACGGTCATCGCCGTCTTTTTTATCACCGGCAAATTCCAGCTCACTTCCGTAATAAACGGAAGGAATTCCGGGCATAGAGAACATCAGCGAATAGGCGCAGGGGAGAAGCTCCTTGTCGTTGAGTATCGACGCTATCCTTGAAACGTCGTGGTTGTCAACGAAGTTGTAAAGGCTCTTTCCGGTGTAAAGACACCAATGCTCACGCCCGAACTGGCGGTTGAGCGAATAGGCGATCTCGTGCATATTGGCGCAGTTTATGGAAGAATGAACACCCTTGTAGCATTCGTAATTGGTAACGGAGTCGGTCATCTGATCGTTGCACCAGCGGTTGTAATCACCGTGTACGACCTCGCCAAGCAGGAAGAAGTCCCCCTTGACGCTGCGGCAGAAGCTTTTAAGCTCGCGCAGGAAATCAAGATCGAGACAGTATGCAACGTCCAGCCGCAGACCGTCGATGCCGAATTCGTCAATCCAGCCTCTTATGCGGTCGAATATATACTGCTTGACTTCCGGATTGCGCAGATTGAGCTTTACAAGGTCGTAATGACCTTCCCAGCCCTCATACCAAAGACCGTCGTTGTACGGTGAATTGCCGCCGAAATTGATGTTGAACCAGCCGGAGTAGCGTGAACCTTCGCGGTTTGAGAGCACATCGCGGAAGGCAAAGAAATCGCGGCCGACGTGATTGAATACACCGTCGAGAATTACTCGTATACCGGCGGTGTGCAATTTTTGGCAAAGCTCGGCAAAGCCGGCATTTGTGCCAAGACGGCGGTCGATAATCGAGTAGTCGGCGGTGTCATATCCGTGACGGGTCGATTCAAAGACCGGGCCGAAATAGATGCAGTTGAATCCGGTGCGTGAAATGTGAGGGATTATATCAGCTATTTTTGATATCGCGTCGGAAGGCTGTGACGAAAAATCATTTTCGCGCGGCGCGCCGCACATTCCGATGGGATATATGTGGTATATTACCGCATCGCGATACCAGTCGGGAACATCGCTGAGAGGCTTTTCGGTTATTGCGGTTTCGCCGTTACTGCTGCGCTTTTCTCTGTAATTGTCACATGGATAGGTTATACCCCATTGCTTGCGGATATCATCGCACAGCCCAAGTATGGAAAGTGTGGAGGAGAGGGGATAACGGGGTGATTCGGTAAATCCGTTTCGCAGACATTCGATAACGTGCATGGCTTCGTATTCCATTCCGTTCTCCATCGGCTGGCAGAAGCTTTCGGCAAGCTGACCGTCCTTATAGAGATATGCGCTGTGGGCAAAGCACCAGTCGGGAACGACAATGTAGCCCTTGTCGCCCTTTATCGAAGCGCTGCTCGACTGGAAATCAAATCCAAATGAAAGGTATGCCTTTCCTCCGTCGGGATAGGTAAGCATGACCCGTCCGGCAAGATCGACTCCGGTAGATGCAGGTGTCATATCGGTATATGAAATTTCGGGCTTTCCGTCAAAGAACATGTGCGCGCACAAGAGGGGATAAACACCGACATCAAGAAGTGAGCCGCCGCCCAGAGCCGGATTGATAAGTCGGGATTCGGCCGGCTCGTCGGCGCGGTCGATGTGGAATGTACATTCGATTTCTCTGACCTTGCCTATCTGTCCCTCGTTTATCCAATTGACGGCTGTGGTTACAGCAGGCAGAAACTGGGTCCACATTCCGCTCATAAGGAAGCAGCCCTTTTCTTTAGCGAGAGCGGCGGCGCGCGCGGCGATCTTTGCGTTAACGGTCATAGGCTTTTCGCAAAGCACGTTTTTGCCGGCGTTGAGTGCGGCAAATATAGCATCGGGGTGTCCCGAATGGGGTGTGCCAATGTAGATTATATCAATGTTTTCGTCGGCGCACATGGCGTCGATATCGGTAAACACTTTTTTGCATCCGAATCTGTCACCGAAATTTTTTCCGCGTCCTTCGTCCCTTGAGCATACAGCTTCGATACGGGCGTCGGCAAGCTGTGACAGCGCACTGCAGAACTTACCGCATATATATCCGGTACCTACAATACCCCAGTTGATCTTTTTATTAGGCATAAACGTTGGGTGTCCTTTCATAGTTTTGGATAATTATATCATAGGTCGATGTGAAAAATCAATACATATTAGACAAAAATGATGCAATTTTATGAAGTAATTAGAGCTCGCATAGTTGTTGGCGAAGAATCACATGCGGTGATAAGGGTTTTATCGTGCGTGGAGTTTATCGCAAAGTCTTTTTAAATCTCCATAATATAGTATGCACGTTATTTGTATTGTTATTTTAATTGAGGCATGCTATACTTTAATAAAACATAAGGAATGGTTTTTTTATGGAAAGACTTGATAAATTTATAGCGTCGCAGACGGGGCTTTCGCGTACGCAGGCGCATGAAAAGATACGCGCGGGTGCGGTGTGCGTCAACGGAAAAGTGGAGAGGACGAAGGACAGAAAGGTCGACCCCGAAAAGGATGATGTAACGCTTTCGGGGCAGAGCGTTGTCTATCGGAAATATATATAC
>JAGBFS010000130.1 GCA_017936365.1 Clostridia bacterium | reverse complement strand
GGCGATGAAAGCTATACCGGTAAGATAAACGGCGTTTATCAGCTTCCCAAAACGGTAAAATACTGCGAAAAATGTGAAGTACAGGTTGAAGGCAGTCAGCTGAGCGGCGGCCGTCATACCGTATGCGGCACAAAGGCAGTAAGCAAAAAGGAAAGTAACATCAACGGACTTATAAGAAATATAAATGAGCATCTCGGTCTTCCCATCGACCATTTCATTTTATTCGATTTCGAGGGCTTCTCCACGGCGATAGACACCATAGGCGGCGTTGATGTCGTGCTTGACAAGCCGCTTAATGCGCCGGAGATACAGCTTACCGTCGGAACCAACCATCTTAACGGAACGCGCGCGCTTCAGTATATGCGTCATCGTTCCACCTATACCATGGGCGACCTTGGAAGAGTTGAGGCACAGCGCAAGCTTATCGATGCTCTGCTGAATAAGATGCTCTCGCTCGATCTTGACGATATGCTCGGACTTCTGACAAAGTGCGCCGAATATTTCCGTACCGATCTCTCGGTTGGTGAAATGATAGATTACGCAACGACGGCGCGTGGTCTTTCGACCCAGAATTTCCACATGTATGCAATGCCAGGCTATGACCATTGGGTGCGTCCCAATCCGTCATATTACTGCTGCAACGAATCGGAAACCGTAGCGTTGCTTAATGAACACTTCCTTCCGTACGGTTTGCCGGGCGGAGGAATGGCCGACAGCAGCACCGTCAATTTCCCGGAGATTGTGGATAAGTACAGCCCCGAAAACGATGTGACCCAGAATCAGGGTACTACAACGTCCGGTACGACACAATCCACAACACAGAGCACCACAACACAGTCGACGACAACGTCGAAAACAACCGCGTCGACAACGACATCTAAAACTACGTCGACCTCTGCGACAAGCTCGACAACACAGTCAACGACTGAAAAGCCGGTCGAATCGACTACCAAAGCGCCGACCGAATCGACGACGACAACAACCAAAAAGCCGACCGAAAAACCTACGACCACCACTACGATTGAGGCAACTCAGACCCCGCGTCCCGACGGTGAAGAGTTTATCGGCTGATAAGATACGAAAAGAAAGGAATATCATATATGAGTTATGAACCAAAAGAGCTCGCTCTAAAAATAGCAAAGATACTCGACGCAAAAAAGGCTGTCGGTCTTTCGGTAATATCCGTTGCCGATGTCACCGAGCTTGCCGATTACTTTGTAATAACGACCGGCCGTTCCTCCACTCAGGTAAAGGCATTTGCCGATGAGGTCGAATTCAAGCTCAAGCAGGACGGCATCACCCCCGATCATATCGAGGGTCATAAATCAAGAACATGGATAGTCATGGACTATGACAGCGTTGTTGTCCACATCTTTGACGAAGAAGCAAGGGAGTATTACGACCTTGAGCGTCTTTGGAAGGACGGAATCAAGCTGGATGAATCGGAATATGTCACAGCAGACAGCGCAGAAATCGAATAAACAATAAAGCGTTTTTCGCGAAGAAAGGAAAATATATATGGCAGGTTATGATTTTGGTTCAATAGAAAAAAAGTGGCAGGATCTGTGGGAGGAAAAGGGCGTGTTCCATGCACCCAACGACTTTACAAAGCCGGCCTTCTACGCTCTTGTCGAATTCCCGTATCCTTCGGGAGCAGGTCTGCATGTAGGTCATCCGCGTTCCTATACCGCGCTTGATATCGTTGCAAGAAAAAAGAGGCTTCAGGGCTTTAATGTGCTCTATCCGATGGGCTGGGATGCTTTCGGCCTGCCGACCGAAAACTTCGCAATCAAGAACCACATCCATCCGGCACAGGTTACCGCAAACAACGTTGCCCGCTTCAAAAGCCAGCTTCGTATGCTCGGCCTCTCCTTTGACTGGAGCCGCGAGATAAACACCACCGATCCCAAGTATTTCAAGTGGACCCAGTGGATATTCCTCAAGCTGTTTGAAAAGGGACTTGCATACAAAAAGGAAATGGCCGTCAACTGGTGTACCTCCTGCAAATGCGTGCTTGCAAATGAAGAGGTCGTCAACGGCGTCTGCGAACGCTGCGGAAGCGAAGTCGTCCGCCGCGTAAAGAGCCAGTGGATGCTCAAGATAACCGAGTATGCCCAGCGTCTTATCGATGACCTCGATAAGGTTGACTACATAGAACGCGTAAAGCTCCAGCAGAAGAACTGGATCGGACGTTCCACCGGTGCGGAGGTCGATTTTGACACATCCGCCGGCGATACCCTCAAGATCTACACCACCCGTGCCGATACCCTCTTCGGCGCAACCTATATGGTAATCAGCCCGGAGCATCCGATGCTTGAAAAGTGGGCTGATAAGATAAAGAATATCGATGAGGTCAAGGAATATCAGGCAGCCGCTGCAAGAAAGTCCGACTTTGAAAGAACCGAGCTTGCAAAGGAAAAGACCGGCGTGCGTCTTGACGGTGTTACGGCTATCAATCCCGTAAATAATACCGAGATTCCTATCTTTATTTCCGACTACGTTCTCATCTCCTACGGTACCGGCGCTATCATGGCTGTTCCGGCACACGATACAAGAGACTGGGAGTTCGCAAAGAAATTTGATCTTCCCATCATCGAGGTCGTCAAGGGCGGCGATGTAGAGAAGGAAGCATTTACCGACTGCGATACCGGCGTTATGGTCAATTCCGGTTTCCTCGACGGACTTTCGGTTGAGGAAGCAAAGGCAAAGATAATCGAATATCTTACCGAGCAGGGAAGAGGTATCCAGAAGGTCAACTTCAAGCTGCGCGACTGGGTATTCTCCCGTCAGAGATATTGGGGCGAACCGATTCCCCTCGTATACTGCGATTGCTGCGGATGGGTTCCCGTACCGGAAGATCAGCTTCCGCTGACTCTGCCCGATGTTGAATCGTACGAGCCGACCGATAACGGCGAATCGCCGCTTGCAAAGATGACCGACTGGGTCAACACCACATGTCCCAAGTGCGGCAAGCCGGCAAAGAGAGAGACCGATACCATGCCTCAGTGGGCCGGTTCATCGTGGTACTATCTCAGATATTGCGATCCCAATAACGACAACGAGCTTGCTTCCAAGGAGGCTCTCAACTACTGGACTCCGGTAAACTGGTACAACGGCGGTATGGAGCATACCACCCTGCATCTGCTCTACAGCCGATTCTGGCATAAGTTCCTTTATGATATCGGTGTTGTTCCCACCTGCGAGCCGTATGCAAAGCGTACCAGCCACGGCATGATCCTTGGCGAAGATAATCAGAAGATGAGCAAATCGCGCGGCAACGTTGTCAATCCCGACGATATCGTAAAGCAGTACGGCGCAGACACAATGCGTATGTATGAGATGTTCATCGGCGATTTTGAAAAGGCTGCTCCGTGGTCGTCCAGTTCCATCAAGGGCTGCAAGAGATTCCTTGACCGTACATGGGCGCTTCGCGAAAAGCTTGTCCCCGGTAAGGTAAGAGATGAGCTTGAAAATATCGTCCATAAGACCATCAAGAAGGTTACCGAGGATATAGAAGGCCTCAAATTCAATACCGCTATCGCCGCTATGATGGCACTTATCAATGAATTTGAAGCAAAGGGCAGCGTCACAAGCGATGAATATCGTATTTTCCTCATGCTGCTCAACCCGTTTGCACCCCATATCACCGAAGAGCTCTGGGAGCAGTGCGCATTCGGCGGCGCTGTGACCGATCAGAAATGGCCGGAATTTGACGAAGCAAAATGTGTCGAATCGACCGTTGAAATCGCTGTTCAGATCAACGGAAAGATCAGAACAAGACTCAGCGTGGCGGCCGATATTTCCAAGGATGACGCTATTGCTGCTGCAAAGGCTGATGAGGCCTGCGCTCCGATGATCGAGGGCAAGCAGATAGTCAAGGAGATATATGTCCCCGGCAGACTTATAAACATTGTCGTAAAATAAATTTGTACAATTTAAGCAAAATACTTTATTGACTTCACATAAAATCTGAATTTATCTATTGACACGACAAAAAAATTTGGGTATAATCAATTGTAATCATACTATGTGGGCTTGTCTATTTAGTGTGGTATTTCAACTCGCGGAGGGAGGGATAGGTCAATGTCATCAGAAATCCGGCTTAAGGAGAATGAGTCTCTGGAGAGCGCTCTGCGTCGTTTCAAGAAGTCTTGTGCACGTTCTGGAGTTATTCAGGAGGTACGTAAGAGAGAGGCTTATGAGAAACCCTCTGTCCGCCGCAAGAAGAAGTCCGAAGCTGCGCGTAAGCGTAAGTATTAAACGGCTCACAGGTACTTAATTTAGTATTCTGCCAAAGCAGCGAGGCTATAAACGTCTCGCTGCTTTTTGTTATTATTTGGGAGGTTGCGCTTGTGAAGATTATAGTAAGACAGGTAACTGACAGCGAGGAAAAGGCAGAGATCACAAAGCTGATACTGGGCTCACTTACCGAATGGTTCCCGTCGTCGGCCGATATCGAAACCAAAGCGATGATGAATATGGATTATCCGTTTTTTGCGGCCTTTGCGGAGGATGAACCGGTCGGCTTCTTTTCGGTAAAGGTGCATAATGAATACACCGCCGATGTTTTCACGGCCGGCGTTAAGAAGCTCTATCACCGTCTGGGAATAGGAAGCACTATCCTTGAAGCCTGCGAGGAATACTGCAAAGGCCTGGGATTTTCCTATATTATCGCAAAGACGGCCGAGGATGCGGCACAGGCGTTCTTTAACAAAAACGGATATCAGCCGCTCCGGGTCTTCCGTGACCTTCGCAATGAAGAGGATAAAAAACTGTTTGTTGCCAAATGTTTGTAATGCGCGTACTGCATGTGCGTGTGTCAAAAACGCCCAAACGCAGTAATATCATATAAATATGTAAAAATTAAACAAAAATGTGGAAAATATTGTGTCGATGGCGCAAAAGATTTCACAATAGTGCATAATTCGATAGTAAACCTTTTTTTACAAAGTGCCAAAAATGATTCTGTGCACATATAAAGCGTACTTTTTGGTTGAAACAAGCGTCCTGAAAATGTATAATAGATATATTAGGCGTGGCAGCTTTCTTTGTGAAAGTTTTGGCAAAGTATTACTTTCTGAAATAATCAAAAGGGAGTATGCCATAATTAATAAAAAGGTGGAAGATATATGAACTCCAAAACGCTGCTCTATATTTTAAAACGTCTGCTGTTGGCGTTGCTTACAGTTTGGGTCGTTATCACCCTGACATTCTTTGTAATGCACGCTGTACCGGGCGGCCCGTTCGCAAGCGAAAAGGCTATAACACCTGCTGCGCAGGCTCAGCTTGAAGCAAAGTACGGCATGGACAAGCCGCTTCTTGAACAGTACGTCACATATCTCAAGGACATAGTCACCGAGTTTGATTTTGGTCCTTCGATAAAGAAACGCGGAATGGACGTTATCGATATCATAGCTGACGGTATGGAAACATCGGTCAAGCTTGGTATAACAGCAGCCGGCATCGCTCTTGTATCGGGCGTTGTGCTTGGTGCTGTGGCGGCGCTGCGGCGTAATAAGCTTATCGATAAGGTAATCATGGTCATAACAACAGCGTTTGTTTCAATGCCATCGTTTATCATCGGTACGCTGCTGCTGGTAATATTTACGATAAAGCTATCATTGCTGCCGGCAAACGGTACGACGGCTGAAGGGTTGATATTGCCAATAATAACGTTGGCGCTTTATCCGATGGCTTATATAACCCGATTGACCCGTTCGTCAATGCTTGATGTTCTGGGACAGGATTATATCAGAACGGCAAAGGCAAAGGGCGTTTCGGGAGCAAAGATAATTTTCGGCCATGCGCTTAAAAACTCTCTTATCCCGGTCATCACCTATTTTGGCCCGATGCTTGCATATATCGTAACCGGTTCCCTTGTTGTCGAGCAGATTTTTGCCGTTCCCGGCATAGGACGTGCCTTCGTCAGCAGTATCACCGGACGTGACTATCCGCTGATAATGGGAACGACCATCGTTCTTGCAACGCTTGTT
>JAGBFS010000129.1 GCA_017936365.1 Clostridia bacterium | reverse complement strand
GGTGAGATTGCTGCACTTACGATAGGTCACTCATACAAAATTCCCAAACCTAATGTAGTAAGCTACCTTATGAGAGAGTCAAAAGTGTGCGCCTGATAATTTACACATTGGACTATCTTTGAATGATGAACTATAATCAGTTCGAATCCAATTCATACATAGTCCAAGCTGCTTATATTTGAAAGGAGGCTGCTGATATGGTAGCTGGACATTTACAAGAAAAGAATGGTTACTACTATGTAGTATTAACCTATATTGACGAAGCAACAGGAAAGCGCAAACAGCCTTGGATTCCAACCGGTTTGCCAATCAAAGGAAACAAAAAGAGAGCAGAAGCATTTCTCATGGAAAAGCGCAGATCATTCATAGTTCCAAGAATCAGAACCTCTGAGGGCTTTACTGAGGATATGCTTTTTGCTGATTATATGGAAATGTGGCTGAACATTATTAAGGGTTCCGTTGCAGAAACCACATTCAGCTCATATACCATGATGGTTAAGAAAAAGATTGCACCGTATTTCAGACGTCTGGGTGTATCTCTTGGTGGACTTGAGGCAAAACATATTCAAACATTTTATCTTCGGGAGTTGCAGTCGGTTTCTGCAAACTCCGTTATTCATGAACACGCCAACATACATAAAGCGCTGAAATATGCCGTGAAGCTTGATCTTATCCCGAGTAACCCTGCTGACAAAGTTGAACGCCCGAGGAAAGAACGCTTTATTGCAGATCATTACAATGCCGTTGAACTGGAACAACTCTTTGAGGCGACGGCAAATCACAGGTTTTCTTTACTGATTCAGATGGCGGCTTTTTATGGTTTGCGAAAGAGCGAACTGCTTGGCTTGAAATGGAGCGCTTTTGACTTCGAAAATAACACTATCACGATCAAGCATATACTGACCCAGGCTACTGTGGACGGTAAAAGACAAATAGTGACTGCGGACCGAGCAAAGACGAAATCAAGTCTGCGTTCCTTGCCTTTAGTTAATTCATTCAGAGAGAAGCTGCTTGCCTTGCGAGAACAACAGGAATACAACAAGCGAGTATGCGGAAGATGCTATGACTACAAATATGAAGGATATGTATTTGTAGACGAGTTAGGGCGAATATTCAATCCCAACGGAGTATCTGCCGAATTCAAGCGTATTCTTGAAAGAAACAAGCTTCGCCATATTCGATTCCATGATCTTCGTCATAGCTGTGCATCACTTTTGCTTGCCAATGGCATACCAATGAAGATGATACAGGAATGGTTAGGACATAGCGATATTGCAACCACATCGAATATTTATGCTCATCTTGATGTTAACTCGAAGAATATTTCGGCAAGTGCGATAGAGCAGGCGCTACCCATTCCGTCCGGAGCTTCAGATGTTAAGAAGTGGTAGGTGAAAATGGGTTCGAATCAGCCGTTCGAGCGGTAATTGAGCCTGAAAATGCAAGAAAACGACCTCTTCTTGCGTGGCAAAACCTTTGAAATCTCTATTATTGGGGATAAAAAAAGAACAGTCAGAATGCGGAAAAACCGCATACTGACTGGACTTTTGGCGGAAGCGGTGGGATTCGAACCCACGAGCCCAGCAAAGGACTACCTGATTTCGAGTCAGGCCCGTTATGACCACTTCGATACGCTTCCGTATTTAGTTGTTCAAAAAAGCTCGTTCAATGGAAAAAACGGCTTTTGAAAAATGCAAGAAAACCACGCAAGAAGAAAAGGTGATTCGAGATGAAAGAATCTCGAAAATGCTGATGATTAAGCCAAAGTGAGGGGACGAAACGACCTCAATAGTGAGTGATTTCGAGTCAGGCCCGTTATGACCACTTCGATACGCTTCCGTATTTAGTTGTTCAAAAAAGCTCGTTCAATGGGAAAAAACGGCTTTTGAAAAATGCAAGAAAACCACGCAAGAAGAAAAGGTGATTCGAGATGAAAGAATCTCAAAAATGCTGATGATTAAGCCAAAGTGAGGGGACGAAACGACCTCAATAGTGAGTGGTTTCGAGTGCTGCACCTTCGACCACTCGGACAACTCTCCATCTATGTTTTTGCCGTCATTTTTTCTTGGTTTTTCAAACCTTTTCGAACCCAAAAAATCATTCAAATCGGGTTTGGAAAGAACTGACGGAAAGAACTGCAGAAATTATTAAACTGTAAAGTGCGGAAAAGCTGATAAATAAGCCATTTCTTCAAAACAAAGCTGACAGGAGTCTGGCGAATTTCGAGTGCTGCACCTTCGACCACTCGGACAACTCTCCAAAGCGTTTTCGCTTTATTTAAGCTTAAATATTATATATCATTAATTTGCGTTTGTCAATCGCGAGTTTTTGTCGGTCTATAGAGGTTTCCGGCGAGAAATCATTTCTTGCTTTTTGAAGCGGCTTTCATTCCTGCCTTATTTGGGTATGCCTCAATGACAGAAACCAAAAATACTGTTACAAGCAACACAACCGGAGCAAAAACGGAATAGGAAATGAAGCCTGCCGCTCCGGGGCGGAACCAAACCAGCGATGCGGCTATGGCCAGTATCATCGGTACAGCTGCAGCTACCGACGGTGCAAAAAGCAGAACTGTTCTAATAACGCCGCGCTTTACGGCGTTTGTTGAAAGCAGTATCAGCACGAGAGAGGGGAGAGCGACAAGCGATACAACAGGCGATCTCATAGCAAAAACTGCCGCGGCGCTTATCATCGCCGCAAGAGGAACAAGCCAGGGCTTTCTCATATTCACAAGGAAAAATGCCGCAAAGGACACGCCTGCAAAAATGAAAAGGATCGACGCCAAAATATAGCCGCCCAAAAACATCATTACAGACGATGCCGCTGTAAGCAGAGAAAACACCAATGCTGCTGTTGAAAGAGCCGACGGGCCAAAACGCAGATTGAACTTAAATGGGAAAAGTGTATAGATAAATCTGGTAAAAGTATTTATATTTTTCTTTTTTGCATTTTTGTTTTTGGGCGTGTATGAGCTGGGCTTTTGCACAAGCTTTTTTGCCATCGTTGTTTTTGTGTTCTTCTTTGCCATAGTGTCCCAATCCTTTCACAGCCTATAATCTGCAGTTCATAATAACATGATAATATAAAACGACCGTTTTAAAAAGCCTGTCTCGTGACCTGCGATGCTGCAGCAATATATGCATCGCTGCCAAGCGCGATAACGCAAAAGCTGCCAACGCCAACTTCTTTCTGCCCCAGCAGCTTGCCGGTATTGGAATATGCGCTTACCGTACCGCGCGAAAGTACCGAACAAATACTGCTGTCAAGCGAAATATCAAGTATATAGCCGCTTATATTGTTTTTATATCGCTCAAGTCCGTTGGTGTCACAGCATATAACGGTACCGGCCGACAGGTCGGCGCTTGTCGAAAGATAAATCGCTATGCCGCTCTCATAATCGACATCGTAACACACCAGCTCCGAAGCTCCGTAGCTTATAACCGAAGTCGATTCTCCAAAATCCTTTATGACAAAGGTTTTCGTGCTGCCGACAGCCAGTATTGTATCGGTTTTTGTGAACTCGATCGCCATTATTTCGCTGTCGGTATATGTAAGACGCGCAGCATCCTTTTTCTCGCCAACCTTTTGAATAACGACCGCCGAAACCATCTTGCCGCCTTCAGCATTGAAACCGGACATGGCGACATATCTTCCGTCGCCCGAAAGAGCGACATCCGTGATATAGAAATAATCGCTGTGCCATTTGTGTATTACTTCACCGCTTATCTCACGGATCTCCACCATCGACAGCTTTGTGGATTCATTTGAAAGCAAAGCATACCGACCGGAACGGGAAACACATCCTCCGGTGATAACATAATCGGTACGACCCGAATCAAGAGTCTCGGAAACAGCCTCAAGACGATATGACTTTCCGCCTATATCGTAAAGCAGCGCATATCTGCCCGATGTTTCGAGCGCAGGCGAGCTCATGTAATGGGCTCTTATATCTACAGTCTTCGATTGTGTGTTATGTATGGAAAAAGACGTGTCGCTCAAAACGCCGATGCCATCAGCCAGACGCTTTATATCTACCGCGCGGCTTCCGCTGACATCGATCGGAAAGCCCTCGCCCGGTCCCATCATTTTAGATGTGTCCTTCGCGCATTGAGCAATGTTGGTGCAGCTCCAATCCACACGATTGTTCCACCATCCGATCAGCAGCACCACCGCCAAAAGCACAAGCGCTATCTTGATCGTTATTGAGGCGATCTTACTGCGGCCGATATTCTTATTTGATTTTTCTGCAAATTTACGGTTTTGCGACCGCCCCTTTGCTCTTGCGATGTTTCCTCCGTCATCTGCAATCGTGCGTTTCTGTGCCATTATATATCACAAGCTCCGAAAAGCTTTTCCCCTTTCTTGAAATTCCCCCGATTATTGCGCACCACGATGAACTGATAGCATTTTCATAAATAACTATAACCACTTTAATTTGCAAAAAATTTATTGCTTTTAAAGTGCAGAGTGTATATAATCGAACCAGACATATAAAGTATTATATCATCAATCTGCAATTATTAAAAGTCTTTATTTTCCATTCAGACCGATAAAGATTGCGCAAATAATATTGCATATACTGTAAATTTTCCACAACCGAGGAGAGGTTTTTATGTCAACGAGATTTTATTCTCCTGACGAACGTCTGCCGTCAAATGACGAAAACGCATTCAGCGAGGATGAGCTCTATTCTATAATCGATTTAATCCGCGACAGCAGCTTTCTTGACGACAACAGCGGCTTTTCAATAGAGGATCGGCTGACCGATCTTTTCTGCGGTGACGAACCGGAATGGATTGCCTTCCAATCACCGGACGCTGTATGTTATGTAAACGCTTATGGCGTTATCCGTTCCGACGACGGCGAGGTTCGACTTGCGCTTCAGTTTGAATTAAGCGACAGTCTGGAGGAATTTATGCTCACCGCCATGCTTATTGACGGACTTGAGCAGGACGAGGATTTTATTTCAGATTTTGAATCGCGTTTCTCTCTTGATAACTGATTTTCGAACGGAGAGTAATAATGGGTAAGAATAAAACATTTTGTATCTGTGCCGCTTTGCTTTGTATAGCCGTGCTGACAATATCCTGCATATGCGGCTGCGGCGGCTTGGACAACCATTCGACCGTTTCTCAGAGTGACGTTTCGGATACCGACGTTACTCCTACCGATGCAATCTTCGTACCCGAAGTACATATTGAGGGTATCGAATTGCCGGAGGAATTTGGCAGCGGTCTTTACAATGCGCAGGCCGCCTTCTGGCTTATCAATGAAGTGCGCGACCGCGAAGGTCTGCCGCCGTTTGAAACGGGCGATGAAGCTCTTGAAAAGGCCGCTTCAACGCGTCTTTATGAAATTGCCGAGGATTTTTCACACACAAGACCCGACGGGCGCGACAACAAAACAGCTCTTGAGGAAAACGACGTAAAATACCTCAGCTGCGGCGAAAACCTTGCAGAAGGTCAATACACCGCCGAGCAGGTCGTTTATGACTGGCTCAATTCACCGACACACCGGGAAATAATTCTTGACAGCAAATTCACCCACGCCAGTATAATATGCGGTTCCGATCAGGACGGCAAAGGTTACTGGGTGCTTCTCGCATATGAAGCTGAAATCGAAGAGTGACAAATGAAAGGTATGTTAATATGGCAAAAAAACAAAAAACAAAATTCACATCCATAGGCGGGCAAGCTCTCATGGAGGGCATTATGATGCGCGGTCCGCACAGAACGGTAATGGCCGTAAGGCGCGCCGACGGCTCTATAAAGCTTGAAGAGGTTGCTCAAAAAGAACCGACAATATGGAACAAGATTCCCATTATCCGCGGAATCACCTCCTTCATTCAGTCGATGACTACCGGCACCAAAACGCTTATGCGTTCTGCCGAATTCGTCATGGAGGACGAACAGAAAAAGCTGGAGGAGGAAGAAAAGCAGGCACTTGCCCAATCGGAAGCCTCTCTTCTGACAGAGAATAGCGCTGTTTCGGAATCTTCGGCAGAGGATTGCGTTGAAAAAATCGAGCCTGCTTCCGAAACCCGCAAGGAGCGCAAAGCCCGTATCAAATCGGAAAAGCAAGCCGAAAAGCAGCGTAAAGCCAAGGAAAAGGAACGACGCAAAATAAATAAGAAGGTCGCAAAGATCGAATCGAAATACGACCCGAAAATCGAAAAGCTCAAAACCGATTTTGAAGCAAAAGAGGCTGCAATATCCGCAAAATGCGAAAAGAAGCTTAATGTAAAATCAGAAAAGAAAAAAGCCAAGCTTTCCGCTAAATTTGAAAAGGCTACCGAAAAGCGTCTTAATGCTTACAAAAAAGATAAAGAAGCTCTTATTGATAAGAAGGAAGATCTTATAGCCATTGCAAAGGGTGAAAAAGAAGATGACCGCCTGTTTATGCAGATACTTATGATCTTTTCCACCGTTCTCGGCTTCGGACTTGCAATACTGCTCTTTTTCTTCCTGCCGACATGGATCTACGAAGGAATCATATATCTTCTCGGACTCGCCGGGGCTGACGGTGTTATTGCATTCCTTGGCAAAAACATCATCTGGCAATCGATTTTTGAAGGCGTAATGAAGATATTCATTTTCGTAATTTATGTCCTTCTTGCCCGCCGCATGGAGGAAATACAGCGTCTTTTCTCCTACCACGGCGCAGAACACAAATGCATTTTCTGTTACGAGGCGGGGGAGGAGCTGACCCCAGAAAACGCAAAGAAATTCAAGCGTTTCCACCCGCGCTGCGGAACCAGCTTCCTCATTATCATGATGGTTCTCGGCATAATCGTCGGTATGTTCGTTCCCAAGGGAATGTATTTCCGCCCGCTTATAAAGCTCGCTCTTATACCTCTTATTATGGGCGTCGGTTATGAGCTTCTCAAAATGTGCGGACGTCACGACAACTTCCTTACCCGCATTATTTCCGCTCCCGGAATGTGGATGCAGCATCTCACGACAGTCGAACCGGATGAAAGCCAGCTCGAATGTGCCATTGCAGCACTCAAAGAGGTTATACCGGAAAATTCCGAGGATGACCAGTGGTAATGAAAAATATAAAACAGTTGTATTTGTATGCAAAGTCGCAGCTTAAGTCCTTCGGCATAGAATGTCCGGAGAGCGAAGCCCTGCGGCTTTGCGAGCATTTTTTCGGTTTTTCCGGACGAACGGGGCTTCTTATCTGCAGCGATGATACCCCCGATGCTCAAAAATGCGAAAGCTTTTTAACCGCCGTTGAGCAAAGAAGTCATCGACCGCTTCAATACATATTGGGCACATGGCAGTTCGGCGGCATGGAGCTTTCTGTCGGCGAGGGCGTACTTGTCCCGCGCGAGGATACGACCGCACTGGTCGATTCCGCCGTGAAAATGCTTGATGGCATAAACAAGCCAAAAGTCCTTGATTTATGCGCCGGCTCCGGCGCGGTGGCGCTTGGAATTCTTGAACAGATCCCCTCTGCAAGGCTTGTTTGCGTCGAGCTTTCGGATGATGCTCTGCCTTATCTTCGCGAAAATATAAAAAAGTACGGCAGGGGACAGGTGCAGATATTAAAAGGCGATGTTTTGGATACGCCTCCGAACGATTTGGAGCGCAATTCATTTGATGCGATTGTATCAAACCCACCTTATATCCCCACCGATGACATCGACGGATTATCGCCGGATGTAAAACGCGAACCGTTCATGGCTCTTGACGGCGGCCGCGACGGGCTGAATTTTTACCGCTCAATATGCGAAAATTGGCTCTGTCTGCTAAAGCATGGCGGCGGTCTCGCTGTCGAGATCGGAATCGACCAATCGGATGACGTTGAAAGAATATTTGTTCGCTCTAATTTAACGGATATTTCCCTAAATCACGATATAAACGGTAAGGTCAGGGCGATTAATGGGACTTTTCGCAAAAATCGCTCATAAATTTTTGCGAAAAGTATTGCAAAACCGATAGTGATAGTTTAGAATGAGACCATAATAAAAACGTTTGTTTTGAAATGGAGGATTTTTTATGGCAGCCGATAAGAAAAAAGCTTTGGATACCGCTATTGCCAATATCGATAAGCTTTTCGGTAAAGGAATGGTAATGAGATTGGGACAGACCTCCACCCTGAAGGTCGAAGCCGTTTCCACCGGATCTCTCGGTCTTGATATGGCACTTGGAATCAACGGCCTTCCGAGAGGTCGAATAATTGAAATATTCGGGCCGGAATCCTCCGGTAAAACTACTCTTGCTCTGCATTGCATCGCTGAGGCACAGAAGCTTGACGGCGAGGTCGCCTTTATTGACGTCGAACACGCACTTGACCCCGTTTACGCCGCAAATCTGGGCGTTGATATTGATTCCCTGCTTGTATCCCAGCCCGATACCGGTGAGGACGCTCTTGAAATAGCCGAAACACTTGTGCGTTCCGGTGCGATAGATGTTATCGTTGTTGACTCCGTTGCGGCACTCGTTCCCAAAGCCGAGGTCGAAAAGGCTATGGGCGAAGCGGTCGTCGGCGGTCAGGCTCGTCTTATGAGCTCGGCTCTGCGCAAGCTCGCCGGCGTTGTAAGCAAATCAAATTGTATTGCAATCTTTATTAACCAGCTGCGCGAAAAGGTCGGTGTCATGTACGGTAATCCGGAGGTCACCCCCGGCGGTAAGGCACTCAAATTCTACAGCTCGGTTCGTATTGATGTGCGCCGCGTTGAAACACTCAAAAACGGCACCGAAAGCATCGGCGCCCGCACAAAGGCAAAGGTTGTCAAAAACAAGGTTGCACCGCCTTTCAAGGAGGCTGTATTTGATATCATCTATGGCGAGGGTATAAATCGCATTGGTGAGCTGGTCGATTACGGCGCAAAACTCGATATTATCCAGAAGAGCGGCGCGTGGTTCTCCTATAAGGGCAACCGCCTCGGTCAGGGACGCGACAAGGCTAAAGAGTATCTTGAAGAGCATCCCGAACTGGTCGAAGAGATCGAGCGTCAGGTAAAAGAAAACGCCGCCATCCTTATGAGCCCCAAGGCCGCAA
This sequence comes from Clostridia bacterium, assembly GCA_017936365.1. GTDB lineage: Bacteria > Bacillota > Clostridia > Oscillospirales > Acutalibacteraceae > SIG598. Next base: position 17,408 of record JAGBFS010000129.1, on the reverse strand, counting down.
AGGAGGCCGCCGCAAAAAAACGCGCCGAAAAGGAAATCTCCGATGATGATATCATCATAATCGACGATGACGTCGTATCGCTCGAGGATCTCGATTTCGGCGATGATATCAAAGCTGCACCGAAGGCTCCGCGCTCCGGTTCCATCGATATTGATGTCGACTGATGCTGATTACAAAAATTGATCGTGTAAAGGGCGGTCTGCTCGCCATTATGTGCGGCGATGAGCAGGTCGCCCTGCTTGATAGAAAGACGGTGGAAGAACACGACATCGGCGTCGGTGTTTCCGTTCCCGAAAGCGTTCTTGCCGAACTGCAATTTGAGTCGGACTGCCGCAGAGCGCTGACCGCAGGACTTTACCTTGTGGCAAGAAAAGAGGTCTGCCGTTCGCAGGTTATAAATAAGCTCGCACCAAATTACGGTCACGAAGCTGCGGAAGCCGCCGCAGACGAGCTTGAAAAGCTTGGCTTTGTAAACGACCGTCGCTATGCCGAAATGCTTGCCGCAATATATTTTGAAGATCGCCATTTTTACACGCGGCGTGTAATGCTTGAGCTTACCCATAAAGGCGTTTCGCGCGAGATCGCGCACGAAATATGCGAGGAGCTTGCCCCTGATGAGGAGCAGGCAATAAAAGAGCTTTTGTCCGGCCGGCTTGGAAGAGATTTATCCTCCGACACCGGTAAAAGGCGTGTTTATTCATCTCTTGAAAGATACGGTTATTCTTCATATACCATAAGATCGGTAATGCGTCAGTATCTTGATAACGGCGATGATGATTATTGATAAAAAACTGAGCCGCAGATAAGCATATTGCTTATCTGCGGCTTTTTACGCGCTTATTCGAGAAAAAACATTTACCGTTAGTAATTTTCTGTAAGCGAAATACTATTTGTATCAGAATTCCTCGTCGTCGCTTTCCTCTATCTGCACGGCATCAAATGACGCCAGATCCTCCGGCTTTAAAATCACCGTTGCCTCTTCGCTTGGATCAACCTGAGACCAATCAAACTTCTCTGCCTCGGTCAGAATAATCGTACTCTCCGAATCGGCATCCTCCGCTACATCGGCAGACGGTGCATCATTTACCACATCTGCTATCCCGGCGGCTATATCATCTTCGATCATATACATCTGATGATCATCCGACACCTGTTCGGGAATAAGCTCCGGTTCTTCCTCTTCGTAATCACTCTGCTCCTCTGTCTCCTGCGAAAAATCCTCTGCCGATACGTCGGCCTGAACATCTCCGACAAAGAAGCCCGCTTCATCAGCATCATCCTGAATTTCTTCAGCAGGTTCGGCCTCTGCCGTCAGCTCACTTGCTGCGTCAAGGAACTCCTCCTGCTCGATTTCCGGCTCCGCCAAATCATCATCCTCTACGCCTTCGTCCTCGACAGCATTATCGTCCGAATCCAAATCTGCCTCGGTCTCTTCTGCTTCATCGATCAAATCAACATCTTCTTCGACCATATCATCAACGGGCTCTTCGACGGGTACCGACCGCTCTTCAGCAGCGGCATCAATATGTTCACAAACGGTATCGGTCACTCCCGTCAGCACATTGTCCGCCTGAACATTGACCGTTTCTATGATACTGTCGACAGCATCTGTCCATGCCGCCTTTACTTCATCAAGCTTTGCTATCAGAGCCTCTTCATCGATCGGCTTTACAGGTTCGGAGACCGACTGTGCTTCAATAAGCTTATCGAGTTTCTGCGAGATTTCCGTCAGCAGCTGCTGAGAGGCATCCGCCTGCGCCATTGCCGGCTCACCATTTTCTTTTATAACGATGAGCGACTTGACCGCTGCTGTTGCCTGCTGGAGAGAGATGTTTCCGTCATCCTGACGGGCAATAAACTGCTGCATGAGCGATGACTGCTGCTCGATATATTTACTCTGGGCGCGCTGTTCATTGAGCAGATTCTGCAGAGCCGGAACCATCTGCGCAAGAGCATCACTCTGCATCTGAAGATCGGAAATGGACTGCATCATCATACGCGACTGATTCTCCGCAATCATATAACCCTTTTCGGTATTGTATGCGGTGTACATGATATTGCGGAATTTTGTCACACCTATCATAAGCAGGAAGCAAACGATCAGTCCGGCAAGCAAGCCGCCTATTATAAGGGGAAGACCAATTTCAATATCAGACAACACACAAAGATATATACCTGCCGCAACGCCGCCCAATCCAACAAGCACGGAAACGATTATGCTTATAACCTTCATTGTGGTTGCAAGTTTATTTCCGTAATTGCGTTCCGGCGTGCTGGTCATTTCAAAATTAAGACGTGCACCCGATCGGATATTCATCGGCGGTCTTTGCTGCGGTCTGACAGGCGGCATTTCAACCGAACGGCCGCATACCGCGCAGATCGATTCGCCGTTTGCAACAAGATTATTGCAGTTCGGACAGGTCATCATAAAAAAACCTCCAGTGAGAATTTTGTCGAAATTTCTGTTGCCTTTTATTTTATCACTTTAACCCCGCCTTTTCAATCCCAATTTAAAGAGCGGAAGCGTTTTTGTTTTACTTGCCTCTTTTTACAATATATGATATACTGTATAAGTTAAAAATCTGTATATCGAAAGGAAATATAATATGAAGCTTGGAATCGTCGGTTTGCCTAACGTCGGCAAAAGCACGCTCTTTAACGCAATAACCAATGCCGGTGCCCAGTCGGCAAACTATCCGTTCTGCACAATAGAACCGAATGTCGGCGTTGTCGATGTCCCCGATAAAAGGCTGGACGCACTTGCCGAAATATATCACCCCGTCAAGGTTACCCCGGCCAGCATCGAATTTGTCGATATCGCCGGTCTTGTACGCGGTGCAAGCAACGGCGAAGGACTTGGAAACAAATTCCTTTCCAACATTCGCGAGGTCGACGCCGTCGTTCACGTTGTTCGATGCTTCGAAAGCGATGATATAATCCACGTGGAGGGCTCTGTCGACCCGCTGCGCGATATAGAAACAATAAATACCGAGCTCGCGCTTTCCGATATCGAGGTTCTTGACCGCCGTATCGACAAAACAAGAAAGCTTTTGAAAGCCGATAAAAAATATCAGGACGAGCTGGACTTCTTCCTTCGTGTCCGCGACGCTCTTGACGAGGGAAAATCCGCAAGAACGGTAGAGCGCACCGAGGACGAGGATAAGCTCCTGCAGTCGGCATCGCTGCTTACCGCAAAGCGCGTTATTTATGCCGCAAATTTAGGCGAAGACGATTTTGCCGGTGACCTTGATTCCAATAAGCATCTCGCCGCCGTCAAGAAACTTGCCGCTGAAGAGGGGAGCGAGGTTGTTCCCATCTGTGCCGAACTGGAAGCCCAGCTTGGCGAAATGGAGCAGGAAGACAGGATGATGTTCCTTGCCGAGCTCGGACTTGAGGAATCGGGTCTTGACCGCCTTATCAGAGCCGGCTATCATCTTCTCGGCCTCATCAGCTTCCTTACCGCCGGCCAGCCGGAGGTTCGCGCATGGACTATAACCAAAGGCACCAAGGCTCCGCAGGCCGCCGGAAAAATCCATTCCGATATCGAGCGCGGATTTATTCGCGCCGAGGTCATCGCATACGACGACCTGACCGAATTCGGCACCCTTGCCGCAGCAAAGGAAAAGGGCAAGATCCGCTCGGAGGGCAAGGAATATGTGATGCAGGACGGCGACGTCGTTCACTTCCTTTTCAATGTGTAATTCTGGCTTTTATCTAAAGGAGAGACGCAGATGAAAAAGATTCATTGCATAATCGCACAGCTAATATTGTTGGCATGGTTTTTTCTTGATATGATCGGAGTATGTTTCGGTGATAAATGTTTGGTTACGAGATCGTACGCAGAAGATGGTGTATTCTTTTTGATTTATTTGGCTGCGATGATTCTATTTATCGCAAAAGAAAAAATCGGAAAGTGGATTGTCATCGGATGGATGACAATGTGGTTTTTGATACAATTTATATGCCATGAATGGTACACTATTTTTAATGATGGGTTTATGGGCTCATTGGAAGGGAAAATCGAGTATTTTTCAGGAACAATACAGTGGCTGCAAATTGACGGCAGATACATACCTGATGTGTATCATACCATTTTGCATGTTCTGATTTTGTGTGCACTTACTGTCACAATTATTTATACGGTAAAGACGCAGAAAAATGATAATAAAGATAAAGTATAAAAGCATATCGAAACGGCCTGCAGCAGAAAACCTCTGCCGCAGGCCGTTTTTATTACTTCTTATTGCTTATGTCACCATAAGCCTTGACAAACCAGTCATATATCCAATCAATGTAAATCTCTTCTACCTCCACACCCGGTCTATCCATAAAAATGCTTTGGCTGTACATATTGCTGCTCTCGATAATGTACCATTCACCGTCTATTTTTACACAGATAGCATCGCGAATGCTGTAATACTCGCGTTCGACCGCCATATCTGCCTCGATTTTGTATACAATAAGTACAGCGTCCGTAACCTTGCCCTTTACGCCAAAATGCTCGTTAAGGCGTTTGCCAAGCTGTTCCGCCTCTTTGTCAGATGCCGTATACTGATCGAGCAGCTCATTTTTCATGGTGTAGTCGCCAATTGCGTATACACGAAGAACATCCGTCATATTGTACGGGATATATTCGCGCTCAAGAGATTTGTCGGCTTCCTGCTCGGTGCAGCCTCTTTTCTCACATATAAGCTCTATGCGGTGTTCATAATACCCCGGCGGCAGGAGTTCTATCAAATCATCTGAAGTTCCGGAAGTGTGAACCTCTACGATCTTGTTGTATACATCCTCCATACTGGCATTGTCACAGCCTGCAAATATACCCAGCGCAAGTACCAGACAAAGACCAATCACCATAAATCTTGCAATCCTGCTTCTTTTTAACAACATATTTTTATCCACCTTTCCTGAATATATATTATCATATCACAACATCATTTTCCAGATATTTTTCGCTGCCGCTTACCAATCAATAACCTGCCCGATTGAATTCATATAGTCCTTGTATTCCTGATATCTTTTATCCCATTCTTTTTTGTTCCATTTTGCAAAACGATCAAAAACATCATCTGATGTTTTTGCTTTTATTATCGATTTGAGATGTTCCGTGCTTGCCGCTAAACGTTTTTCCGAATTATAAACTTCTACTGATAAAGAGTTTTCATATTCCTGCGTCTCGGCCTCTTTCGCTATATCAAAAAAGATGTTTTTACCGTAGGTTTCTTCAAGGAACATAACGAATCTGAAGCCGTAATGGTAGTCGTCATTACCTACCTCAAAACAACATCTGAAGCCCTTTTCGCCCTGAGATATCACCTTTTCGTCAAACAATGTTGTCGAAAAAAACTGAATGTGGCTCCATACGGGCAGCTTCTGCTGCTTCATGGTCATGTAGCTTGTATATACAGCAAAGCCTTCGCACATCATGTCGCTCAGATTTGCTCCATTTCTTAAATGAATAACATGAGAAAGCTCGTGATATATAAGCTGATATCCGCTTTCTTCAAAATCGTAATCACGGGTATCAAGAACCGCACCGCACGCAAACGCCTGCTCAACTGCAGAATTTTCCGGGTTATTGATAATCACAACATTTATTTTTTCTGCATCTTTATTCACGCTGTCAAACGTACCGACACAAAAATAATCAGAACGAAAATCCTTATATCCGTTAAAGGGACAATTATTTTCAAAGCCATAACCGGTAAAGCGCGACAGATCGTCCATAACCTTCTCTGTTATTTTGAGCATATCGCCCTTTACGGTAACACCCTTCTGAAAATAAAGAACAACATCCTTGCCCTCGGTATAGCAATCCTCCTCGGCAACAAAACTGTCTTCAGGATTTCCGCTCAATGTGATCTTTCGCTCGTCATCAGCTTCATTTAAATCCGATGCCGATACCGCACTGTCAACGGGCAGCGATGAATCACTCTGCTCCTTTTCACAGCCTGCCGCGCTTACACACAGGACAAGCAGTAAAATAACAAAAATCAGTTTTTTCATTAATTATGACCAATCCTTTCCTGCACAAAGCAGCAAAAAGTCCAGTTTGAGAAACTTTGTTTTTCAAACTTATACCTCTTCTGAAAATACTACCACACTATACTTTAAGTTTCCAGTACCTAAAAGTTTAAGATTTGATTAATATCCCAAATATATCCGCATAAAAACACATTTTCTGACCCTTTGCGGCATATTATTTACCAATCACAACGAAAGGATATGATAGGATTGGCAGATTACTTGTCCTATACCGGCGGCAGTTTGCAGGAAATGATCGACCGCTACAGCCGCGAACTGATGGAATTCCGCCAGAAGACCGATGCGATGGAAAATGATAACACAGTACCGGCGGCACCCCAGCAAAGCAGCGACCAGCTTTTTTCGCAGCTTAAGGATGAGCTTTCCCAATTGGTTGACCGATTTGAAAAGCTGAAAAACGATGTCACCGAATCGGGTGTGAGAGCCGCCAATGCCTCACCGCAGCCCGACAGTATGCAGGAAAGTTTGCCGTCGGCTCCAAATATGACACAGCCCCGTACCGATATCGAAAACATCCAGCCGGGCGCTATGCAGTCTAATATGGTTCAGCCCCGAACGCCCATACCGACGCAAGACATGACAAACCGTCCGCCCAACACAATAGAAAAAGGAACCGCACAGCTTAAAATCTATGTGTTCACCGCCGATGAGGCTCTCCCTATAGAGGGGGCAACCATCTTTATCACATCATCCGAAACCGGCGAAGAGGTCTTATCCGCGGTAGCAAAAACCGGACGTGACGGCCAGACCGAAAGCCTTGCTCTGCCGGCTTCGGTCGCTATCGGAACCGATCAGACGCTCGACCCGGCATCGTACACAAATTACCGCGTCTATATCAACGCGGACGGATATGAGCCGCAGAACCGCAATGTTCAGCTTGTGGCAACAATAGCCGCCACTCTGCCCGTTGCAATGACTCCCGGAAGCAGCACAATTTAAAGCGAGGTGAAGACAGCATGCCAATAGGCTCACAGCCCTATATACCCGAATATATTACCGTGCATCTCGGTCGACCGGCCTCCGACGCGCCAAACGTCACACTCTCTTTTGCCGATTACATAAAGAATGTTGCCTCAAGCGAGATCTATCCCACCTGGCCGGAATCGGCTATACGCGCAAACGTCTACGCTCAAACAAGCTTTGCGCTTAACCGAATCTATAACGAATGGTACAGAAGCATGGGGTATGATTTTGATATAACCAATTCCACCTCATTTGACCAGGCCTTTGTCAACGGCCGAGATATTTTTGACAACATCAGCCGCATAGTCGACGACCAGTTCAACAGCTATGTCAGACGGCAGGGCAACGTTGAACCGCTTTTCGCCGCCTATTGCGACGGAGTGCAGGTAACCTGTCAGGGACTCAGCCAGACGGGAACAGTAACCCTTGCAAACCGCGGCTTAACGCCTTATCAAATATTACAGTACTACTTCGGAAACGATATCGGTATCGTCGAAAACGCCCCTGTCCGAATTCCGGCACCGAGCTACCCGGGATTCCCTTTGAGCCTTGGTGATGTAGGAAACGATGTACAGGGTCTGCAGATCCGCCTCAACAGAATATCAAGAAACTACCCCTCGATACCAAAAATAAATCCCGTAAACGGAGTGTTCAACGAACAGACGCGTGACGCTGTAAGAAGATTCCAGCAGGTTTTCGGGCTTACCGACGACGGAATCGTTGGTAATGCGACATGGTACAGGATAAACTATATCTATGTCAGCGTCAAAAGACTTGCCGAGCTCGCCTCGGAGGGCTTAAAACAATCGGAGCTGCCGCAGCAGTATCCCGGCTCGCTCCGTCTTGGCGACAGAAGCCCGGCAATCACATCGCTGCAGTATTATCTTGCTGTTATATCTCTTATTTACAACCAGATTCCGCCCATCGCCATAGATGGCATCTTCGGCCCTGCAACAGAAAATGCCGTCAGGGCATTCCAGCGGCTTTACGGACTTACGCAGGACGGTATCGTCGGGCGGAACACATGGCAGGCTCTTAATAATGTCTATGCCGATATTCTTGACGAGATCGGTCCGTTCGAAGGGGGAGTGGAGCCCTATCCCGGCCAGCCGCTCGTTGTCGGCTCAAGGGGCGAAGACGTCCGTCAGCTTCAGGAATATCTTTCATACATCGCATCAAATGTTCAGGCTATTCCACAAATAACCGTTGACGGAGTTTTCGGTCCTGCTACCGAAAATGCAGTAAGAACCTTCCAGCGGCTTTACGGACTTGAGGAGACCGGCGTTGTTGGCGCCGCCACTTGGAACGCCATAGCTTCGGAGAATTCCGCCATCATGCTGGGCAACTCGCGCCGAACCGGTCAGGCTCCGGGCGCAACCGCAGGATGAGAAGTATTATATTCAGAAAGGAAACCGAACCGATATGAATAATATTGATAACCGGGATGCCGTCCGTGAAATACAGCAATATCTGCGCACTGTTTCATCTTCAAATTCATCCGTTCGCCGTGTTGAGGTCGACGGCATCTTCGGCCCCGAAACCCAGCAGGCCGTCAGAGACTTCCAGCGAGCCTTCGGACTTCCTCAAACGGGGAGGGTCGATACCGATACATGGAACGAACTCTATGCGCAGTATCTTCGTGTGCTCGCCGAAACCGCCGCGGCGGTACAAATCACCGCATTTCAGGATCCGCGTCAGGTTTTACGCATCGGCGACCGCGACGAGCGCGTAATCTTTCTTCAGATCATGCTTAACGCCCTTGCCAACCGCTTTGCCGGTCTTGGGGCGGTGGGCAGCAGCGGAGTATATGATCAGAAGACCTCAGATGCAGTAAAAAACCTTCAGTCAGCCGCCGGACTTGACCAAAACGGCGAGACCGACAAGATGACGTGGGATTTTCTTGCCTCGCTTTACAACACCGGTCTTCCTCAATGGTCGGAGAATCGAAACGCCGTTCAGTAAATACTTTCAATCAAAGCTATTGACTTGTCTATAACTATGTTGTATAATCACCTTAATACAAAAGAAAGGATCGATAAATTTATGGGTACTGGTACATGGATCATCATCGCAGCAGCCGCAGTTGTTGTAATTCTCATCATATGGTTTATTGCAACCTCTAACGGCCTTGTCAAAAGAAAGCTTACCGTTGAGGAAGCTTTTTCGGGAATGGATATTTTTCTTAAAAAGAGATATGACCTTATCCCTAACCTTGTAAATACCGTCAAGGGCTATGCCGAGCATGAGCAGGAAACGCTCCAGGGAGTTATCTCTGCCCGTAATCAGGCAGCCGGCGCAAACAGAAACGACATCAACGAAACCATCGAGAGCGAAAAGAACTTCTCCTCCGCTATTTCCAGACTTTTCGCCATCGCCGAAAGCTATCCCAACCTTAAGGCCGATTCTCAGTTCCTCAATCTTCAGGGTCAGCTTTCTTCCGTCGAAAACGACATCGCACAGGCAAGAAAGTATTACAACGGCGCCGCAAAGCAGTACAACTACAAGGTTGCCATGTTCCCCTCAAACATCGTTGCCGGTATGACCGGACATAAAAAGGTTTCCTTCTTTGAGGTTTCCGACGAAGCCCAGAGAGAGAACGTAAAGGTTGAATTTTAACGGAAGACAGCCTGCCGGTATAAACCGGCAGGCTGTAAATAAAAGTACCGAAAGGCATGATGTGATTATGAAACGCAGACACTCACGCATAATAAAGATCGCTTCGGTATTGGCTTTTATCATGCTTGCCACGGCAGTTTTTGCCATCACGGTTTCGGCAAGCGAGGATGACGGTTACTATTACGAATCCATGGACATCACCATGGAGGTAAATCCGGACAAAAGCGTTGATGTTACCGAAAAACTCGTTGTTTATTATGAGGAAGAACGTCATGGAATAATCCGCCGGATCTCCACCGACTCGCTTCTTGAAGAATACGAAATTACCAATCCCCACGTTTCCGGCGATCCATATACCTACTCAAACGGTGAATTTAAAATAGGCGACCCCGACAGACTGGTACGCGGACGCCATTCGTATACTATCAGCTATACTATCGAGCTGTATGCGGACGCTTCGGAGGATTTTGATTTCTTTTATCCGAATCTTATCGGCAATGAATTCGATACCGAAATCCGTTCCGCATCCGCAACCATCATTTTTCCCGAAGATGCCGAGATAGTCGACTTCAACGTCACGTCGGGCAAATACGGCTCAACTGGCAACGAATACGCCAAAGCGTCACAGAACGAAAATACAATAACCGTCGACCTTGTGTATGTGCTGCCCGCGTATAACGGCGTATCAATAGAGGTCAGGCTTCGCGACGGCGCGTTTCCCGACGCACCGGTTATTACCCCCGACGTCACTATAGACAGCCTTGACGTATCGGCAAAAACCAACGAGTTCGGCGAAATGCTTGTAACCGAAAAATATTCGATTACTGCAGATGTTGCGTCCGGAAGCTTTGTCCGCTCCCTTGAAAACAACCTTTCGTCAGATAACAACGACGTGCAATGGTATGTAAAGGATATCGAGGTTTCCTGCGGAGGCGATCGTCCAAACGCAGCAGATGTGTACGAAAACCACGCAATAATAAATATCGGCGCCGCTCAAAAGGGATTGCTCGATTTTACAATAAGCTATAAAGTCGTTACCAATATAAAGGATTTTGACGACAGCGGATTCTCTTTCCCACTGGATTTTTCCAACAGCTCGGTCAAAGTTCTGCTCAAAAACGCTTCGGTCACCATTGACACCGATAAGCTGTCATCTGCTTCGATGAACAGCGCGTTCAACCAAAAATTTGATCTCGCTCCCGCTTTCGATTCAAACGTCAGCACAAAAAAGGCATCTTTCACGCTGAACAACCCTCTGGGCGTCGGTGATAAAGCAGTCCTTACCCTCAATTATCCGCCGGATGCTTTTACCCGAGCAGGTACGATATTCGATTGGCTTGTTCCGCTTTGCTCTGTTGTGATTCTTGCTGTCGTTATCATCCTGCGTGTTACCAAGCGCGAAAAGCAGCTTGTTCCGGCAATTGAATACTATCCTCCGGACGGGCTCAGCCCGGCCGAGATGGGTTATATCATCGACAGCGAAATATCCAACGAAGATATAACCTCGCTCATTTTCTACTGGGCATCACACGGCCACCTTCAAATTTCCTTTACCTCAAAGACCAACTTCGTTCTCCATTATGTATCGCCGCTCGACAGCAAGCATCCCGATTACGAGCGCACTATGTTCGACGCACTCTGGCGCCACAGCACAAACGGTGCGGTTTCCAACCTTCAGCTTTCCGAAAAGTTTTTCCCAACCATAATCCGCACCTCCAACGCCATTAAACGTGCTTATAAAAACGGATCTGATATCTACGATACAAAACGCCGCACATTATCAAGCTTTATTTACCTGATAATTCCTGCTCTTCCGGCAGTTCTTTTGGGTATTGCGGCCGCGATTTTCCGTTTTGGTTTTGGTCTTTCGATTGCCGCAGTTATCATATATGCTGTACTCGCGGGACTGACTCAGATTCTCCTCGACCGCAGATGGACACTTCGCCACAAGCAGACCCGTTCAAAATCGACTCTTTATTATCTGGGCGCGATGGGCACTCTGCTGGCAGGCATTGCTCTGCTTGTAATCCTCTGCAGCAATCTGGTTCCCGTCTGGAGTCTGCTTTGTTCGGCTGTATGTATTTTGATCTCATCTTTGCTTACGCCGGGAATAACAAAGCTCACCGATCACGGTGCAGATCTCCTTTCAAAATGCATCGGATTCAAGCAGTTCCTCGAAACAGCCGAGCGCGAACGGCTTGAAATGCTGCTCGAACAGGATCCCAATTATTATTATGATATTCTGCCCTATGCTCAGGTTCTGGGCGTATCCGATATCTGGGAAGATAAGTTCAAGGATCTCGTAACCACACCTCCAACCTGGTATGTCGGCGGTGTCTCCTTTGGCGATATCTATATTACCCATATGATGCTTAATTCCATGAGAAGCGTTTCGCGTTCTCTCGCAACCCTTCCAACGCAATCCAATGACCATAGCTTTGGCGGCGGATTCGGCGGTGGTTTTGGCGGCGGCGGATTCTCCGGCGGCGGTTTCGGCGGCGGAGGCGGCAGCAGCTGGTAAAACTCAAAAAGCCGGAAACATAATAAAGTTTCCGGCTTTTTAAGAAAGGAAAAGTACCCGATGAAACAACAATATTCCACATTATCGCTGCTGTATGTATTTTCGATCCTCGTCTTCGAGGTATTCTATGTTGATAACGCATACTTCAATATAATGGAAGCAAAATCCGGTATGCTTCAACTGATAACCGCTGTGTTTCTTGTGCTGTTTTTAGGTGTAACGGTTTCATACGCGGCAAAGGACGCGCAGGGCTTTGACCGAAATTTGAAAAGAAAGCTCAAAGATTTTAATCTTGTTGATATTGCCGCTGTCGCACTTGCTCTTTCGTCGGTAGTATCATGTCTGTTCTCCGATAACAAATCTGCCGCTCTGCTCGGAAGCAGAGGATGGGGCGCAGGTGCATGGATGTATAATTTCCTTGTTCTTCTTTATTTCTTTGTATCGCGGAGCTATTCGGTCACGCCTGTTTTTGTGTTTACAATGCTGCTCAGCGGCTCAATAGTGTTTATCTGGTCGCTGCTCAACGTCTGCTCGGTAGATTTTTTCGGTATGCACGAACGCATCTACGGCGGAAAAACCGCCGCGATGGCATATCTTGCATCTATCGGAAATTCCAACAGTATGGCCGGTTATGCGTCAATGCTGATTCCTGCTGTGGGCATTTTATTCATTGATTCCAAAAAAACCGTGTCGAAAATAGTTTACGGCATATTCCTTCTGCTTGGATTTGCCTGCTGCATTGCGGCAAACTGCGATGGTGTATACCTCGGACTCGCTATCGGTATTCTGTGTATGACGATATTTGCCGCAGGCAGCTTAAAGCGCATACGCCTGCTTTTCGCTTCTGGAGCAATCTTCTGCGCATCGATATGTCTGATAAAGCTTCTGCGTCTTATTTCGGGCACCGAAAAATTCGTCGATCTTACCGGCATATCCGCAAAATTATGCAGCACAAACCTTGCAATTATTTTACTTATTGTATTTTTCACTATATATATTGCTCTTTGTTTTGCAAAAAACGCAAATCTGGCACGTTTTGCCGCACCTTTGCGGATATCCGCTGCTGCGCTGTTTATCGCCGCAGTAATAGTCGTTATTGTATATGCTTCGCGCGGCTTTGACGATAACTGGGGCTCTTATCGCGGATATATCTGGCGGCGTTCGGCAGAAATGTTTGGCGAGCTTGATTTTAAAAGCAAGCTCTTCGGTATCGGTTCCGACTGCTTCGGTATACTTTTCTCCACCGACCCCAAAGCGACCCTGCCCGGTGCGATAGTCCTCAACGCTCATAACGAGTGGCTCCAGTATCTCATCACCACCGGAATCATCGGCGTCGCGGCTTACGCCTTCTTCTGGGCGGCTCCCGCCGTTGATGCACTCTTCATCAAGAAACGCATCAGCGCACCAAAAGCGGCTATGCTTGCCGGCATCGCCGGATATATGGGACAGGCCGTGGTAAACAATCCGCAGCCGCTCTGTATGTGCATACTTTTCCTTTTCCTCGCGCTGTATCGCGCACAGAGCGACAGCTTTGAGCTGGCCGATTCGTTTGAGCTTGATACCGCAAATATCCCCGCTTCAAACAATTAAAAGTTACCTTTTGCAGATAAAAAACACGCCGCTCGATTCTCAATCAAAGCGGCGTGTTTTTTATCCGTAATAATCTTCAAGCTTCTCATTTATTCCATCAAGGTCAAGCACATCGGTCGATGAGTACCATGGATATACTTCTTCTGAAACAATCCCCCAGCCTGCTTTATCCAAAAAGTAGTATTCCTTTACTCTTTTGCCGTACGCGTCTTCATACTGGATATAACAAAACAGGCAATCCTTATCCACACCCAGCTCACCACCAAGAATTCTTACCGTTTCGGGGTTGTCGAATTCATCGGCGCATCCGAGAATTATCTCGTATGCTATCAGATCATCTCCATCCAGCCTCACTCTATCCGCTCTTTCACTATCGCACGATGTCCCGAACAACGCCGCAGCGCCCCATATCGCTGCGAGCGCCGCCGCAATAAGAACACACACAAAGATAACCGTTGCTGTTTTTTTGCTTATCTTACCCGGTGCGCTTTGCAGCTGCACACCTGCCGATGTATACACCTGCGACGGTGTAGGGCAGGCGCATTGCGGACAAAAATTCAGATCAGACGAATATACCGTTCCGCAGGAATAACATACTATTGTTGTCTGATTATTCATACCATATTTTCTCCTTAACAAAAACTAAATCCGAGTTTATGATACCACAACCGCATCCGGCGCGCAAGTCCTATCTATAACATAAGACTTCGCCCCCAACTATCCCCGACTCTTGACAAATCGGGCAACTTATGCTATATCATAGATGTAATTTAGAACAGATTGGAGTTGGAAAGATGCGCAATATTTCCCGATAAATTTTACGGCTATATAAGGAATGGCGGCTTTGTCGCTTTTATTCTTATGCCGATTTGCGGGAAAGCTTGCCTTTTTTCCAATACGCCTTTTTTACGCTTGCGGAGCCATAGCCGTAGGCTTTTGTGTGTGCGTACTTGGCTGCGGAATGCTTTTCCGCGGCCATTTTTATTGTTCCCACACGCAAAGAAAGGGTGATTATTATGTCTCTGATCAATATATCAAATCTGAACTACTCTTATGATGGCAGCTATGATAACGTATTTGAAAATGTCTCTCTCAACCTTGATACAAACTGGAGATTGGGGCTTATCGGGCGCAACGGAAAGGGAAAGACTACCTTTCTGAAGCTGCTTTGCGGCGATTTGGATTGTCACGGCGCGATTTCTTCAAAGGTCACATTTGAGTATTTTCCTTATGAAATATGCGATAAAAGCCGAACCGGAATAGAAATAGCCTATGAGCTTTATCCCGATTGCGAATACTGGCAGATCGTGCGCGAGCTTTCCCTTCTTGACGTGGATGAAGAGGTTCTTTCAAGAAGCTTTGACAGCCTCAGCGGAGGCGAGCAGACCAAATTCATGCTCGCGCTGCTATTTTTGCGCCCCGAAAGCTTTCTGCTTATAGATGAACCCACAAATCATCTCGACGTCAAGGCACGCGAAACGGTCGGGCGATATCTTGGACGCAAAAAGGGCTTTATCCTTGTTTCACACGACCGTACTCTTCTCGACCGCTGCGTCGATCATATTCTCGCAATAAACCGCTCGACTATTGAACTGACACATGGAAACTATTCCTCATGGGACGAAAACCGCAAACGCAGGGATCAATTTGAGCTTGCCGAAAACGAGCGGCTGAAAGCGGATATAAAACGGCTTGAAGCGGCCGCAAAACGAACCGCCGACTGGTCCGACAGAGCCGAACGCCGAAAGATAGGCTTTGATCCGGCAAAGGTCGAAAAGAGCCTTGACAGAAGACCCACGGAGGGCAAAAAGGCACAAAAAATGATGGACAGGGCAAAGGCGATATCCCGGCGCAGACAAGCGGCAGCCGAAGAAAAATCACGGCTGCTCAAGGATGTTGAGATCGCACAGGAGCTTAAAATATCACCACTTACTTATCGCAGCGAGCGTCTTATCCGGCTTGAAAGCGTTTCGCTTTTTTATGATGATATGCAGGTATGCTCCGATATCAGCTTCACCCTTTCAAGAGGGGAAAGGGTCGTGTTGAGTGGACGAAACGGATGCGGTAAATCAAGCATCCTCAAACTCATACACGGCGACACTATAACCTATACCGGCCGGCTGACAAAGCCTTCCGACCTTGTAATATCGTATGTTCCTCAGGACGCCTCCTATCTTTGCGGCGATCTCGACAGCCTCGCGGCCGAATGGGGGATAGATATTCCTCTTTTTAAAGCAATCCTTCGCAAACTCGGATTTTCAAGAGAGCAGTTTGACAAGGATATGCGCGACTTCAGCGCAGGGCAAAAAAAGAAGACCCTTATCGCGGCAAGTCTGAGTCAGAAAGCCCATCTTTATATCTGGGACGAGCCTCTCAACTATATCGATATTTTTTCGCGAGAGCAGATCGAGCAGCTGATAAGCAAATTTTGCCCGACCATGCTGCTTGTTGAACACGACAGCCGTTTTGCCGAAAAGATCGACTCAAAGATAATCGAAATATAAAACCGTACAAGGAGCAATAAAAAATGATGAATGGCGAAATGTACAAAAGAGCGCTGGAGATAATCGGAGATCTGACCCCTCTGCGCGGACATGACTGCGGCATGTTATGCGATTGTGCCTGCTGCAAAGGCGGGGAAGAGGGCGGCATGCTGCTCTTTCCGGGAGAGTCGACCGAGCTGAATATAACGAATACGCAGGAGGGGCAGCTTGCCGTGTGCAGCGGAAGCTGTGACAGAGATAAACGTCCGCTCGCATGCAGGATCTTTCCGTTTTTTCCGGACATTCGCCAAAAACGCGTAAAAGCGGTTATAGATTCGCGTGCGCTGAGGCTTTGTCCGATCGCCTATCACAGTAAAAACGTGAAATTTGATAAAAGCTTTATCAAAGCCGTCGAAAAGGTGGGTGAGCTGCTCCGGCAGGACGAGCATTGCCGGCAGTTCATGCTTGAGGTCATAGAGGATATAGAACTTATCCAAAAGTTTTATATTTAGTATGCCTTGTATTGATTGATTATTGGTATTGCAAAACATTTACATATATGTTAAAATTATAACGTTGTGCTGACCAGGTGCGAATATGCGAATAAGTTATGCACCGCGCCGGCAAAATAATAAAAACCAAACCCGCATCGCGGGGACGAAAGGATGCTGTATTATGAACTATCTCAACAAGAAGACAGTTGAGGACATCGACGTTGCCGGAAAAAGAGTGCTTGTGCGCTGCGATTTCAACGTACCCTTCGATAGCGAGGGCAATATCTCCGACCCCAAGCGCATCAACGAAGCTCTCAAGACCATCAAGTATCTGCTTGACAACAACGCAAAGGTTATCCTCTGCTCACACCTCGGCCGTCCCAAGGGCGAGTTCAATATGAAGTATTCCCTCAAGCCCGTTGCTGAATATCTCACCAACGCTCTCGGCTTTGAGGTAAAGATCGCTGACGATGTTATCGGCGACAGCGCAAAGGCTCTTGCAGCTTCTGTTGAAGAGGGCAAGGCAGTTATGATCGAGAACGTCCGCTTCCATAAGGAAGAGGAAAAGAACGATGTTGAGTTCTCCAAGGCTCTTGCATCTCTTGCAGAGATCTATGTAAACGATGCTTTCGGCACCGCTCACAGAGCACACGCTTCCACCGCAGGCGTTGCTGATTATCTGCCTGCAGTTTGCGG
>JAGBFS010000128.1 GCA_017936365.1 Clostridia bacterium | reverse complement strand
GTAGCAGGAGCCGCCGATGTTTGTGAAGAAGCACAGCGCCACAACGATAACGGTTGCAGCAGCCATCAGCGCGGCCACGAGAAAGGGGAGAGGCTTGCCGCGAACCGATGCGGTAATGCTTTCAAACCGATTCTCCGGCTGCGTGGTTGATTGCTCGGGTGGCGTCTGATTGAAATTGCTGTTGTTTTCCATATTGCCGATACCGTTCCTTTCGGGAAATGAGTTTTAATATTTTTGCGATATGCCGCATTTTGAGGATATCGTATACTTATATGTATATATTGAATGATACCATATCCCCATAGGCGGCGTCAAGTGCGTGATGAGCGCGCCGGCGTCGGCCGGACAGCAAAAAAACAGACGCCCCGTTTTGATAGGGACGCCTGTTTTTCGGTTTATAGAAAAAGAGGTAAAAATCAGTTGGTGGGCTCAAAGCCCAATAAAAAAGGAAAAAAGGAAGTGTGATAGCTTAAAGGATGCAGCCTTCAAGCTAAAAGGTGATGCCAAACGGCAAAAACCCAATATATATGAACGCCGTGGTGATCGGCGGGGTCGCTACCGCTTTGCTTTTCTGATGCTATTATAACACCGATTTGGGAAATGTCAATAGTTTATTTGTTAATAATTTGTGATAGCTGCTGTATGCAAGACGGTCTTTGAATAAACTTTGAACAAGATTTTTGTTGATTATTAACATTTGAAGCTTTGTTAAAATAATAACATAGTGTAGTGATTGGATATATAATACATACGGCTTGACGAAAAATTGTCTATTTTGATGATTTTGAGAAGATTAAATTTGGTAAGGATTGTTTTTGATTGCGGCAAACTTTCTCTTGAAGAAATTTTGAATATATGATATCTTTACATTATACAGACAGGCTATAATCATCTGAAATGAGGTTTTGAAGGTGCAGAAGAAAGAAAAGGTCGGACTTGCAAGGGTCTCCAGTATTGTCATAGGTCTGATAATAATTGCCGGTATATGTGTATATATCGGGCTGCCGTATATAGTTAAGCTGTACGCACAGCACGCGCATATCGAAAGCGTTGCGATAAGCAGCCAGAAGGCGATAATGGCGATACTTTACGTTTCCGGTATCCCGGTCATTGCGCTGCTTACGATATCCTTCCTTATGACCCTCAATATCGGAAGAGGTCAGGCCTTTGTAAAGGTAAATGTTACCTATCTCAACTTAATCAGCCTTATGGCGGTACTGCTTGCGGTGATATTTGCTGTGGGATATTTCTTCCTCAATTCTGTATTCCCGATAATAATAGCAATCGTATTCCTTCTTCTTGCGGTGCTTACAAAGGTGTTTGCCGACCTTTTCAAAAAGGCAATAGAGTATAAGATAGAAAACGAGCTTACAATATAGATTAAGGGGGAGGAAAAATGCCGATCATCGTAAATCTCGATGTTGTTATGGCACAGCGTAAAATTGGTGCGTCCGAGCTTGCGTCGCGGGTCGGCATCACGCTGTCCAACCTGTCGATACTGAAAAATAATAAGGCAAAGGCTATCCGTTTTTCCACCCTTTGCGCGATATGCGCCGAGCTTGGCTGTCAGCCGGGCGATATCCTTGAATATGTCGACGGCGATGACGAGGGTATGGAAATAGAGTAATACATCCGGTTGTTTTTTTGAGCGGTCATTATGGCCGCTCATTTTTTGTGTCAATAGGCATAATAGATATATAAAATGGTAGATTTTACATAATCTGCACAACAATATCTTGAAGCGTAAATATAGC
>JAGBFS010000127.1 GCA_017936365.1 Clostridia bacterium | reverse complement strand
TGCAGCCTGTTCTGTATCCGGGGTCAAGTCCGATGACCGTCTTGCTCTTTACCGGCGGCTGCATAAGAAGCTGACGCAGGTTCTGAGAAAAGTTCTTTATCGCGCCCTCCGCGGCGTTTGCGGTAAGGTCGGAACGAAGCTCGCGCTCGATAGAGGGGAAGATAAGACGGTCGTAAGCGTCGGTAGCGGCTTCGATCACCGCATCGGTGCAGTTGGAGCCTTGTACAACGCTTTCGGAAAATACTATATTGAGTCCCTTTGCCTTATCAAAATCGACCGATACCTTAAGGAATCCCTCACGCTCGCCGCGGTCAACGGCGAGTACGCGGTGACCGGCTATCTTGTTGAGCGGCTCGCTGTAATCGTAATAGAGGGTGTATACCGAATCGGCCTCCGGGTCGGCGGCCTTGGTGCGGAGTTTGCCGTTGGCAAAGGCAACGTAACGCAGACGCTTTCTTATGCTGGCGTTGTCCGAGATGTTTTCGGCGATGATATCAAGAGCGCCCTGAAGCGCATCCTGTGCCGTTTCAACTCCCTTTTCGGGATCTATGTAGCCCTCGGCCATGTCGATGGGGAAGGCTCCGCCCTTTTCCTGTGCAAAGATTGCGTCGGCGAGCGGCTCAAGACCCTTTTCGCGTGCGACCGACGCGCGGGTCTTTCTTTTGGGCTTGTAGGGACGGTAGATATCCTCGATCTCGGCAAGGGTCGCGGCGGCGCCCAATGCGGCGGAGATCTCATCGGTCATAACGCCGAGATTTTCGATGGAGGTGCGAACCTCCTCGCGGCGCTTTTCGAGTCCCTGAAGATATTCATAGCGGTCGGCAAGCTCACGAATGGTCTGGTCATTCTGCGTGCCGTGCATTTCTTTTCGGTAACGAGCGATAAAGGGGATGGTATTTCCGTCATCGATAAGGGTGAGAATGTTTTTTACATATTCCGGCTTGATAGAAAACTGTGCCGAAAGCTGTGCGACAAAATCCATTGGTAAAGTATTCCTTTCAAAGTGGCTTGATTATATAGAGTATTGCGAATATTATCGGCTGATGTATAACGTAGATAAAAAGCGAATGGCGCCCGATAAAGGCAAGGGGCGGACAGTAGTTTTTGTAAAAGGGCTCGGGAAGCTCACGCCTGCACAGCCGCCCGACCGATGCACCGGCCAAAAATACAAACAGCCATGGAAAAAGCGGGAAATAATCGGCCGACGTAAAACCGCGTCCGATAAATCCGAAGGGGTAGAGGCTATTATTTTGGGTAAAGATGTCGGGGACATCGAATGACAGCGAGCCGACACCGAAATATCCGTTCTGAACGTTCCATGTGAACAGGGCAAGGAGTGCAAAAACTGCCGCGCATATCCACCACGGTATTTTTGTGAGCCATTTTTCCGTCGCGGCATATATCAGCATAGAGAATGAAAGCAGATGGAGTATGCCGAAATATATCGCGCTTCCCGGGAAAATAAATGCCGTAACAGCGCTAAAACCGAGCGCGATGCACAGGATACCTGCGCCGCGCTCGGCATTGCTTCGTGAAAGATTTGCACATACGCCGGCAAGTACAACAAAGGTCAGCTCATCAAAGAGAACCACCCCAAGCTGCGAATAAAAGAGCTGTATTGCCCAGTCGTATCTCCACATATACGCAAGATCGAACAGGGTGTGGAAAAACACCATGTATATTATGGCGATGCCGCGCAGGATATCGATTATGTGTATCCTGCGGCTGCCCGATTTTGCGTCCAATGTTTTTGTTCCTGTCACTTACTTAAGGTTCTTTCCGCCGATGAATTCGACTTCGTAGCCGCGCTCCTCCATCAGCTCGATTATGCCGCCTTCGCCGACAAAGTGTGCAGCGCCGACAACATAGAATACGGTCTTGCCGGAAGCAAGATATTCTTCGGCAGCGTCAGCCATGCCGATGTTGCGGTCGAAGAGCATCTGATCGTTATAGTCATTTATAAGATCGGACTCTTCTTCGGTGTAGCCGCCGTTTTCTTCAAGTGTGTAATCGACATCGGGCAGGGTTGCGACGTTCTCGGTGAACTCGTCAACATCGCCCTTCTTCCAGAGCTTGTAAAGCTCTTCGGTGCCTTCAGCCTGCTCCTTGATGTCTACCTCAAGATATCCCTCAAGAAGAAGCTCATAAAGCTCGTCGGAGAAGTTTGCAAGCATATCCATCTGGAATTCGACCGATTCGACCTCGATGATGGATTTGTTCATTTCCTTTGCGAGCTTGAGGAAGTGCATATCGATGCCCTTTTCGCTCTCAAGATCGGTTTCGGCAAGCACTATGTTGTCCATAAGCGAGCTCCACATAGCCGGCTTGCACATATCGAGCATTTCCATGGTATAGCCGAGGCTCTGCCACGAATCGGGATACTCTTCGAGTATTTCAACAAGTCCTTCATAAAGCTCGGGGGACATGTGGTTCTGAACCTTGTCGCCGTCCATGTACATCATGCTGGAGGACATCTGGAGCTGAGCCATGTAATCCGACTCAAATGCGATGGTGTCACATTCAACAGCAAGAGCGTCGGCCTCGATGAATGCGTCCATTATGGTTTCGTTGAAGCGGTAAGCGCTGTCGTCGGCAACGTGGATGGAGCCGAGGAAATAGATAACGTTTCCGTCCTCATTTTCGCATTTCCAAAACATCGGGGTTGCCTTGGATTCCTTTGTGGGGAGGTCATCGAAAACCTCAAGATCGTAGAAATCGCCTTCGTAGCTGCCGGGGTCGAGCGAATCGAGATCGACGCTGTTGTCCTCATACTGGCTGAGCGACTGCTGAACGATATCCATGATAGCGTCGCAGCCGGTGGCCGAGAGGCAGATGACTACTGTAAGCAGTACAGCGAGAATTCTTTTTACATTCTTCATTTTTTTTACCATTCCTTCCATGTTTAATTATTTATCGAAAAATAATTGGAACCTAATTTGTAAGAAAGAAATCGGGCTCTTTCGAGAGTATTTGCGCCGTGATATCGAACATATCCCTGCAGCGGCAGACAACACAGTCGGCATCGCCTATCTTTCCTTCGCTTGTTATTGAATGACAGCGGAAAATGGGGAGAAGCTTGCCGTAATTTTGCGAAACATCGGGGATTGGTGCGCTGTGGGGTGCAAAGCTTGCTTCAAAAAGGCTTCCATCCTCCATAACGATATAACGTTTCTGCGGCGCTCCGAGTCGGTTCTTTATACCGCACCATTCCTCCACCCCGTGGATAAAGGTGTTTTTTGTAAGCGGTACTCCAAGGAAAAGTACCCATGCGTTGCGGTCAAGCAGCTTGCCGCAGCAGCCCTCCCGCGGGCAGGGGGAATGACAGTATTGCTCGCCCTTAATAAAATCTTCGGCGTCCCTGCCGAAAACCGCCATGGAATGGGTGGGGTGCAGGCTTCGCAGAGCGCCCGGCCTTTTGAGAAGCACCATGCCGAGTATACCGGTGCATGATGGCGAATTTTTTGGGTCGTATGTGTCGGTCGTGTCGCCGACGGTGTCCCATGTGTGGGTTGCGCAGCATAAAAGCCCGTCGCTGCCGAGAACATCGAGCATGGCGTCGATTATCGTGTCGGCACCGTTTTCGGTCGGGCCGACCGATTTTACCGACGAGTGAACCATAAGCGTGTCGCCGCGGCCGATGCCGAGAGCGCGCATATCGGACGCGAGCTGCAATGAAGTGTACATAGGTATAAAATCTCCTTCACTGTCTTATAGACATTATACAACAGACCGGCCGTCTTTGCAATAAGCTGAGCCTATATTTCTGTATGAATATATTATATATTTTTTATTGTATTTTATAGGTCAAATTACTTGACAAATTAATATCGCGGGGATATTCTCAAAATAAGCTTCGGCTTTGAAACAAACGATTCAAAATGAGGGATAAATAATATGGAATACATCACTTTGGGCAAAAGCGGACTTCGCATATCGCGCGTGGGTTTAGGCGGAATCCCGATCCAGCGTACCGATGAGGACGGCGCAAAAACGGTAATGGATGCCTGCGAGGAAAATGGCATAAATTTCATTGATACCGCGCGCGGATATACGGTAAGCGAACAGTATATCGGCAAGGCGCTTGAGGGCAGACGGGATAGATTCATCATCGCGACAAAAAGCATGGCGCGTACATACGAGGCGATGAAAAAAGATATTTCGATAAGCCTTGGAAATCTGAAAACGGACCATATCGATCTCTATCAGGTGCATAATCCTTCATCGGTCGATGAGGTAAAAAAGGTGTGTCAGCCGGGCGGTGCGCTTGAGGCTTTGCTTGAAGCGAAGGAAAACGGATTGGTGCA
>JAGBFS010000126.1 GCA_017936365.1 Clostridia bacterium | reverse complement strand
TCAGCCCGTGGCAAAAAGCGAGTTTACAGCACAGGTCTATTGTTGGTCTTCGGCTTGCGCGGCACGAAACTCAAAAGCAGGCTATGCCTGCTCGATCTTTCCGTTTTCCTTTTCGTAATTGCTTACATATTGGCGGATAAGATAAAGTATCTGACTGTTGGCGCTTCGTCCGTCGTATTCGCATACATAACGGAATTTTTTAAGAAGCTCGTCGTCTATACGCAGCCCAAAATGTCTTTCAATCTTCATAATAACTCCTAAATACGATTATTTTGGACTTATTATAGACTCTTTATGACTTTATGTACATAACATAGAGCCGTAATAGAGTTAATATAACTCCTAAAATTTTGGGGGCATTATAAAAATAACAGTTTACGGTGCTGTTTTAAATAGTCGGCGGTGGAGTGGTGAATAATATGTGTAAGGGGACGCGGTTTGACCGCGGCTCCCCGAATAACAAAAAAGGAGCGATGCAGTTTGAGTGACGGTCCTCATCAGGCTTTGGGGCTCGATAACCTTATCGAAAACGATATGACGAGCTACGAATTTTTTCACGCTCTGCCGGAGAAGATACAGAAAAAGGTGCGTCGGCGTGATATCGGATCCTTTTCCGATATGCAAAGCTACGTCTCCGAGCTGAAAAGCCGTGACGGCGGCGACCTTTATTGAAAGGCGGTTTTTTATGTTTATGAACACCTTTGATTACCCGTATCCCGACGACGGCGGCGATCTTTACGATGTCCTCGACCGAAGCGACGACGCGCGAAAGCGCTTCATGTCGCTGCCAAGTCACGTCAGACAGCGGCTTGAACGGCAGCCGGAGCTGATAAGCGAGGCGGACGACCTTGCCGATTACGGGGAAGAGGAATATTAGAATATTTCGCGGTCAGGTCTTTGCGGGACGAAAACCGCGGATAAGGACAAAATAAGAAAACCACCCGAAGAGGAGAAAAATCCTTTTCGGGTGGTTGAAAAATGCTTTGTTAGGGCAGACGTACAACGCCGTCAAGCAAGCCGGTCTCCTTTGCGGCGAAAAGCACCCTTCCGTGGCAGGTGAAGAGAATGACCTGTCCGATGGCGCCGGTGCCGTTTTCCTTGCCGAGATAGTAAAGAGCATCGGTAAGACGCTTGTCGTCAAACTGGGCAAGGGCGTCGTCCATGATGAAGGGGAGGTTTTCGGTGGTCAGTATGCCGGCTATGGCAAGACGCAGAGCGAGATATATCTGGTCGACCGTGCCGGAGCTCATGCTGAAGCAGCTTCTGATGTCGCTTCCGCCCTGTTCGGCGATGGAGGGGACAAGGCTTTCGGAAATGATGCAGGAGCTGTATTTTCCGGCGGTAAGCTCGTCAAGTATCTTTCCGGCGCGGAAATTTATCATCGGGCCGAAATCCTTCTGCATCGATTCAAACGCGTCATCGAGAGCCGCCTGAGCCTCGCATATCGCGCTGTATTCAAAATCATACTGCTCGATCTTTTCGGTAAGGAGCTTTATCTGCTCGTTGATGCGGTTGAGATCCTGCGAGCCGGTGGACTGCATGGAGAGCTGGGTCTCCTTCTGTACAAGCTCGGTCTTTGACCGGTCGTAATCTTCGCGAATCTTTTTGAGCTCCTCGTCAAGATCGTCGGAAACAAGATGGGCGGCGGCCTCCTTGGAAATCTTGCTGCCTGCAAGCTTTTCGCGAAGCTCGTCCGCTTCGAGTATGACGATGTCGATATCTCTGCCGGCAAGTGCGATGGTGTATGCTTCAAGCTCGGTGCGGTACTGGGTCTCAAAAACGGCGTGGTCGCGCTGGGCTTTGTCGAGCGCGGAGATTATCTTGAGAGCCTCGGTGTCCGACTGAACCTCCTTGAAGGGGGCGAGCTTTTCCTTGAGCGAATCAAGAATGGTGCGAAGCGACTGACGCTGGGCGTCGATATCCTCAAGCAGCTTTTCCTTTTCCTGGTTGGCCTGAGTTATCTGGTTCTGGACGGTGTCCATGTGGTGCAGCTCGCGGTCAAGATCCTCCATGTTGCTGCAGCCGAGGGAATCGAGTATGGGGCGCATCGAACGGTTGATGGCGCGCATATCGTTGTCGATATTCTGGAACTCGATGTTTTCCTTCGGCATACCCTCAAAGGATACGCCCTTTTTCTGGAAGTACATATATACGCCCAAAATGGCGGCGATTATCGCGGCGACGATGAAGAATGCCGGCTGGAAGAATCCGATTATGAGCATCAGTGCGACAAGCACAACGCCGGCTAAAATGATGTTCTGGGGAGTAAGGAAGCCCGAAACGGTGGGCTTTGAGTTTTCCTCAAGCGCGCGCTCAAGCTCGATGCGCTGTGCGCGAAGATCGCTGTAATCCTCAAATGCCTGCGATATCTCGCGCGAGTATTTGCGCACCGTCGGATAGTTTGCCATACAGGAACGGTCGATGGATTCAAGCCGTGTGTCGCAAGCCTCAAGCTGCTCCTGCTTCATCTTTATAACGACCTGCTGCTCCTTGTAATCGTCAAGCATAGCGCGCGTATCCTCAAGGAATTCGTCCGATATCGCGCTTTCGCCCTCAAACATCGCGCCGTGAAGCTTTTCGTATTTTTCCTTTGCGGCGTTGACCGATTCGTATTTTGCGATAACGTCTTCCATCTCGCGCAGGTTTTTAAGCTCGGCGGCGATGCCGCTCTGCTCCTCCAGCCCGTCAAGCTCGAACTTGAGCCTTTCGCAGCGGTGGGAAAGACGGGTGATATCCTCGCGCAGGACGTCGGCCGAATTGATATCGCCGATGATCTTTGCGCGCTCTTCAAGAAGCTCAAGCCGCTCCTTTTCAAGAGCGGGGATTATTGCGGTGGTGCGCTTTGAACGAAGGCAGGCGGCCGCTTCGGTAAGGCGTGCCGAAATCTCGCTTTTGGAGGCGGTCTCGTCACCCGATGCCGCAAGGTTGGTAAGCTTGGCGAGAATCTCGTTATTGTCGCCCTTTACGGCGGTGCCGGCCTGACCGATAAATACCGAGTTGATAAAGGATTCGCGGTTTATTTTAAGGATATATTCGCCCGGCTCGGCCTTTTCGGGGAGCGAAATCTGGCTGCCGGAGGTGGTGTTCCAAAGGTCGATCTTGTCGGCGGCGCGTGTAACGCCGAACTGACGGCCGAGCTGGTAGGCGATGCCCTCATGCTCGAACTGGATTATGCCGGCCATCCGTCCGCCGCCCCACGGCTCGTACTTATGGCGTTTTTCGCCCTTGCCGAGCCCGTAGAACATTCCGAGGATGAATTCCATGATGGTGCTTTTGCCGGCTTCGTTTTCGCCGTAGATGATATTGACGCCGCTGATGGGGTTGATCTTTACGCCCTTGAGCTTGCCGAAGCTTTTAATGTATATCTCAGTTATCTTCATGGATCTTTACCTCCCCGTCAAAGGCGCGCAGTCCGTAAAGCAGCGCACGCAGATATTTATCGCGTCCGCGCTCGTCCTTTTCTATCTTGCTGACAATGTTGCGGACAAATGCACCGCGCAGGCTGTTGTCCTTCATCAGCGCGTTGATATCAAGCTCGGTGGTGGTCATGTCGGTGAGCTTGACGTAATGCATCGTTTCCATAAGCTTTTTGGTGATAGCCTGAATATCGGGCATGATACCCTTCGGCAGAGCGCCGATAAGGGTGAGGGAATAGATGTTGTTGAGATATTCATCGCCCGATGTTTTGGAAAGAGCGGCGGTTATCTTGTCGCAGAATTCGGAAACGACGCTGCAGCCGGAAACATCGACACGCTCGGCAAAATATTTTCTTTTGCAGGTGGAAACGAACTCCATGTGGACAAAGCCCTTGCCGACGTGGCCGGCATAAACGCCCTTGTCGCCAAGCTCGTCAAAGCCGCGTCCTTCGGGACAGCCGGGGTTGACAAACATGAATTCGCCCACCTGTTCGGCCTGTGCCTTGTGGATATGGCCGAGCGCGCAGTAATCCATACCGAGCGAAAGAAGCCGTTCCTTTGTGATGGGGTTATAGCGGCTCTCGGCGCTGTCGTCGGGAACAAGCTCGGAATGCATCATAAGGATGTTGATGTAGTTATCGTCCGGCTTGAAATCGGTGAGCAGGCTGTCCACCTCTATCGAATGGCGGAAACCGAGACCCCAGATGCTTGTCTTTTTGCCGTCAAGGTCGACACGCTCGATGCCGCCCTTGAATATGTGCACGTTTTCCGGCCAGCCCTCGTCCATATAGCAGGAATCGGGGGTTGCGGGGTCGTGGTTGCCGGGGGTTATGAATACAAGGAAACCGCATGCGCCAAGGATATCCTGAACCTCGCGC
This sequence comes from Clostridia bacterium, assembly GCA_017936365.1. Taxonomy (GTDB): domain Bacteria; phylum Bacillota; class Clostridia; order Oscillospirales; family Acutalibacteraceae; genus SIG598. Next base: position 4,219 of record JAGBFS010000126.1, on the reverse strand, counting down.
ACAAGCTGGGGCTCGACGCGCATCGAATCAAAAAGATCGCCGCAGATAAGGAGCGCATCGGCGGTGTTTTCCTCGCACAGCGAAACGATGGAACGCAGGGTGTCAAGCTGTTCGCTCCGGCGCTGTGCCGCGATTTCCGGTGTAGATGTAAAGTATGAGCCGAGATGAAGATCGGCGGTGTGAACTATTTTAAGAATCCGCATAACTTTCATTCCTTTCCAGTTACAATAAATAATAACACATTATTGTATAAAACACAATATATAGAGAAAATTTGTCGAAAAAATTTCTTTTGATGTATATGTTGGGAAGGGGCTGAAGGTCTGTATCGGCCGCGCGGCGCAAAAAAGCACCGGCAGAAGCGGAATGGTCATCCGCCGCTGCCGGTGCAGATAATATCTTTTTTTGTATCAGTTTACGACCGATAATGAAGATAAAAGATTACTCGTCGTCCTCGTCCTCGTCGTCATAATCGTAATCATCATCGTCGTCGTCATCGTCGTAAGATCTGCCGGGCATATTACAGCCGATGATCTGGAAGGAGCTTCCTGCAGCCTTTGCGAATGCGTTGAAGCGGATGATGAAGAAGGTGAGGAAAGCAACAACGATAACAAGAATTATGACAAGAACAAGAAGAACGATGCTGAGTGCATTTGTGCCGTCAGCAAAGGGGAAACCCTTGATTCTGATGGAACCGACGATGCTGTTCTCGACAAATGCGAAATCTGCATCATTGAGCTTGTCGTAGCAGTTCATGCTGAGTGAATACTCAACGCCGTCAACAACTGTGGTGTAGGAATACTGATACAGGCCGTAGCTTGCATCGTAATAGTTGTTTACAAAGAAGTCGTTGCCGTTTACGGTGATGAAGCGGCAGTCGGCGCCGTTTTCGGCATTTGCGGTTGCGGCGATGTCGATCATATCCTGCTTGTCGGCGGTGGAAAGCTTAGAGTAATCGTCCACGCTCTTGGAATAGAGGGTCTCTTCAACAGTGAAATAGAACATAAGGCCTTCGTAGGAAACGGGGTAAACGATGAGGCCGTTTTTGAGAAGATCGGAACGCTGAACGCCCAGCTGGGAATTGAGGGTCTGTGCATCGGTCAGAATGCTGACATAGGAATTATCGTCGGGAAGGCTGATGGAAACGCCCATGTCCTTAAAGTTGAGGGTCTTGAGCTTTGTATTGGAATAAACCGAGGGGTTGCCCGATGCCGAAGGAGCGGAGAGCAGATCGGCGGGAGCTTCGCCGGTTGTTTCAGCGGCGGAAACGGGGAGTGCCAGAGCCATCATAAGCATTACAGCCAGCACAACGGAAATGATCTTGGAAAACTTTTTCACGAAAATTTACCTCCTAAAAATGACTTTAAACGTTCAATGAAATAAACACCGGGTAACATTTTACTATAAATTTCTGTTTTGTGCAATAGTAAATAGGCGATTAATGCCACGATTGTGTGATGAATTTTTTAATTTTGCCCGATAAAATAAAAATGACCGGGGATATCCCGGCCGCGAAATTTTTGGTTTGATTGTTTCGATCGTGCGATAATAGCATACGCGGTGAATTATCGCGCTGCCGATCAGACCGCAAGGCGGTAAATATCGGCGCAGTCGCTGCTGCTGCCGACCATAATGTAATCGCCCTGCTCGGTTTCAAGCTCCCACACGCGAAGAAGCGCATCGTCGATTATCGAGCCGATCACGCGGCCGGGTGAAGCGCTGCCGATATGGTCGGGGATAACGCCGCCGTCGCAGAAGCCGACGTAACGGTAGCAGCCATCAACGCCAAATACCGATTCGCCGTCGTTGCTCAGCTCAAAGCTGTCGTTTCGGCCGATAAGACGCTCGCCCGTTTTTATGACGGCCGACGCGATATGGTTAAGACCAAGCAGAATTGCCGGAAAAATTACAGACATAATATCATGCAGCTTTACGCGCCTCAAAAGAGCGAAAAGCACCCTCCGTAAAAAATTATGACATGATCTGACTGATATCATGTTAGCATGGCATATCCTGTTTGTCAATGATAATTTATCGAAAAACGATAAATTAGGGCTATATAGACAAAGTCGGACAGCGGTCGGAAATATTATTATGTAATATTGGTGTAATAAAGCGAAAAAAATAAGACGCCGGAAAGACGGCGTCTTATAAGCATAGATTATGCTGCGCAATTAGACGGCACGGGTGACCTTGCCGGAACGCAGGCAACGGGTGCAGGCGTAGACTCTCTTGGGAGAACCGTCCACGATAGCCTTAACGCGTTTAACGTTGGGCTTCCATGTGCGGTTGGAACGACGGTGGGAGTGGGAAACTCTGATACCGAATGTAACGCCCTTTCCGCAGATTTCGCATTTTGCCATGTCTCTGCACCTCCTTATATGGAAAATAATAAAATACGTGAAAAAGCAACAGATGTATATTACCATATCGGAAAGATAATTGCAAGAACTTTTTTGCCATTTTAAATTTTTTTCGGAATTTTTGGTTTTAAAGGATATAAACGGAGAATTTTTTTGACAAAAGCGTCAAAAATTCGTCATTATAGCCCAATTTAATATAAAATATTTATTGATTATACAAAAAATAAAAATATTGACAATATTAATTTAAAGGTGTATTCTTTAGTGGTATAGGGGATTCGTGCGGCTTTTGCGGTTTTGTCCCCTTGGTTTGGAAAGGAACGGTTGGTCTCTTTGCATATTACTGATTATAATACCGTCGGTGATGAACAGCTTGCTTTTTTGATACAGCAGGATGATCAGCGTGCTTTCGCCGAAATATTATCAAGATATCGCGGTCTTATACTGGGCAAGGTATCCAAGCTTTCGCGCAGCGGGCTGGATATGGATGATCTTGTTCAGGAATGTTCGCTTGGTCTGCTTGACGCGGCTAAATTTTATGATACCCGCCGCGGTGCATCGCTTCGCACCTTTGCCTCTTTCTGCATCGACAATCGCCTTCGTTCGGTCATCCGCCGCAATGAATCGGAAAAGAACCGCGCGATGAACGATTACGTCGAGCTGACGGAGGAGGTTCGGTCGGACGATTCGTCGGCCAATCCCGAAACGATGCTCCTTATCCGCGAGGATGCGGCCGAACAGCACAAATACATCGAAGATATACTTTCCAAATCGGAATACGCCGTTTTCACAAGATATATCGCCGGGCTCAGCTATGAAGAGATCGCGGCGGAGCTTGGGATATCGGTAAAATCGGTCGATAACGCGCTTACCCGTATGCGGCGCAAGCTGCGCGGCGCGCAGTGACCGATACATATTATATATAGGTATTAACGGGCGACCGTTATATATTTGCCCCGGTAGCTTATGGTTAGAGCATTGCGGCAGCAAGGGAGACGGTTCACCGCCGTCCCGGGCGAAAATTTTATTTATCCAAAGCGAGGTAAAAACAATGTACGAAGACAAGACTCTCATCTGCAAGGACTGCGGTCAGGAATTCATCTTCACCGCCGGTGAACAGGAATTCTATGACTCCAAGGGCTTTGTAAACGAGCCGCAGCGCTGCAAGGCTGGCCGCGATGCAAGATAGAACGCCGGCAGACCCGAGCGTGAAACATTCATCGCAACATGTGCTGATTGCGGCCAGGAAGCAAAGGTTCCCTTTAGACCGCGCGAGGATCGTCCGGTTTATTGCAGTGAGTGCTTTGCCAAAAGACGCGGGGAAGAAGCATAATCATTTCTGATATTTAATTTATTTAGAATATTTTGCGGCTTTCGGCGCCCCGGCTTGTCCGGGGCGCTTTCCTTTATTTTGTTGGCGGCCGCGCGCAAAAAAGGGTTGCATAACCTGCGCGCGGGAATTATAATATAGGTATCCCGAAAATGTTCGGGGTATCAAAAATCGGAGGTTTTAAAACTATGGTAGTAACTAAAGATTCCATTATTGGCGAGATTCTCGATGCCGACCGCACCACAGCACCCTATTTCCTCGACATGGGTATGTATTGCCTTGGCTGCCCCGCATCAAGAGGCGAGTCGATCGAGCAGGCCTGCGCTGTACACGGCGTCGATTGCGCCGAGCTTGTCGCAAAGCTCAACGCTCATTTCGGTAACGCACAGTAAATGATTCTTCGGTTCCCGGTCGGTGCTGTTCCGGCCGGGATGTTTCGTTCTCTGCGGAGAACGACCAAAGGTGCCGCCTTTGGATACCTAAAGCCTTAAAAAGGCTTGACCAAAATTTTGAGGTTGGCGCAGAT
>JAGBFS010000010.1 GCA_017936365.1 Clostridia bacterium | reverse complement strand
GATAGCTATCGGTCTTGCTCTCGGTACTGCCTTCAACTGGATATTTATTGCGACCCGTCTGCGTAAATTTTCCAGAGCGGCAAACGACTCCATCACCCTGCCGCAGTATCTTACAAACCGTTTTGCATCTACGAATCCTGCGCTCAAGGTTGTTTGCGCAATAGTCTTCCTCATTTCCTTTACCGTTTACGTTGCGTCTGCTTTCGTTGCCGGACGTACCGTTTTCACCGCAATCGTTCCCGATCTTGATCCCACACTTGCTATCGTTATTTTTGCGGTTATCGTACTTATCTACACCTTCCTCGGCGGCTACAAGGCTGTTTGCTGGACCGACTTCTTCCAGGGACTGCTTATGCTTGTTGCGCTCATGTCCGTTCCCATCATAATGGTAACAATGGGCGATTTTGGCGGCGCCGAGCTTTATGGAGAGATAAAGGGCAACGCTTTCAACAGCGATCTTTTCAGCGCTGACTGGACCGATATTGTTACCGGCCTTTCGTGGGGTCTTGGCTATATGGGTATGCCCCATATCCTCGTAAGATTCATGGCTATCGAAAAGCCCTCCATGGTCAAAAAGTCTGCTACTGTTGCTATAATCTGGGTCGTACTTTCACTTTCGGCAGCGGTTCTTATCGCTGTTTTCGGCCGCACATGGCTTCTTTCCGACGGCTCTTCTCTTGCACAGGCTATCGTACCCGATGACAGAAATACAGTATTCATCAAGATCGTTCAGGATATATTCCCCGGTGCAATAGCCGGTATCCTTCTTTCGGCAATAATCGCGGCTTCAATGAGTACGGCTGATTCCCAGCTTCTTGTTGCATCGTCCTCCTTTACCAGCGACATCTACAAGCCCCTTATCCGTAAAGATAAAGCAAGCGATAAGGAAGTTCTCTGGGTAGGCCGCGCAGTTGTTGCCGTAGTTGCTGTTGTAGCATTTCTTATTGCAACCAGCGGTTCCGAATGGGCCGGCGACATCATGAACATGGTCGAAAATGCATGGGGACTTTTCGGTGCAGCTTTCGGACCGGTCGTTATCCTCTCGCTCTTCTGGAAGCGTTTCAATTTTGCCGGCGCACTTGCAGGCATCGTCTGCGGCGCGATTGCGGATATCGCATGGCTGCTCATGTTCACCTCCACAATAGCCGAGCCTATTGTCTATGATACAGGTATCTATGAGATTCTGCCCGGCTTTGTTTTCGGTATGCTTGCAGCAATCGTTGTTACCCTTATTACCAAGGCTCCCAGCGATGAAGTCAAGAAGATATACGAAACAGCGGTCGCGAAAAACGACGACTGATTTATATAGCTTAAAATAAAGCTCCGCCCGTTTTCTGTTATGGAAGACGGGCGGACTTTTTGCATATTTAAGCTTTAAATTGAGTCAAGATACCTTCTTTTGTCGCATATACTGATGATATACGACAAAGGGGAGGAAGGTATTTTGAATGTAGTTGAGATCATAATCGGCGCGCTTTGTGATGTATATTATCTTATCCTAAGCGTTGCAGGCAGCGGCTCGTTTCCCAAAAAGCTTACCGCGCAGGAGGAAGCGCATTATATCGAGCAGCTTGCAAAGGGTGACAGCGAAGCGCGTAAGATCCTTATCGAACACAATCTTCGGCTTGTTGCCCATGTTACAAAAAAATATATGACAGCCAATGCTGATAATGACGATATGGTGTCGATAGGCACGATAGGACTTATCAAAGCGGTCGATTCGTTCAAGCCGGATAAGGGGACGCGATTTTCATCGTATGCGGCAAGATGCATAGAGAACGAGTGTCTGATGTATCTTCGGTCGGCCAAAAAATCGTCGCAGGATGTATACATAAGTGAGCCGATAGATACCGACAGCCACGGGAACGAGCTGACGCTGATCGATGTTATCGCGCAGGAGGACACTATTGCAGATGATCTTGATCTGAAATTCAAATGTGAAAAGCTTCGAGATATATTGGGAGAAACACTTGATGAGAGAGAAAAGCAGATAATAATTATGCGGTACGGGATTTGCAGTGGGGAACCGCTTACCCAGAAGCAGGTAGCGCAAAAGCTTGATATTTCAAGAAGCTATGTTTCAAGGATCGAAAAGAAAGCGATAGAACGGCTGAGGAAAAAGCTTATGTGATTTTACATATATGCAATATTGACAATTTAAATCCGTATTGATATAATGTTAGGGAACGAACTGTTAGTTTCCTAACATTATTTTTGCAAAGGGGTGAGTTTTTGAAAGACTTTGCCGAAACGGGTGAAATAGGAATGGCGATAAAGCAGGTTTCCCACATGATAACCCGATGCATGGCATGCGATTCGCCGGATGGTGTTGCGGGTATGCAGTGCAGAATAATCAAGTATATCGCTTCGCGCGCGGACGAAGATGTCTTTCAGCGTGATATCGAAAAGAAATTCGAGATAAGGCGTTCAAGTGTAAGCGGTGTGCTTAGCTTAATGGAACAAAACGGTCTGATAATACGCGAAAGCGTGAAAGGGGATGCACGCCTTAAGAGGATAGTGCTGACCGAAAGAGCAAGGCGGCTTGACAACGAGATCAAAGAGCATATCGAGCGGCTTGAGGACAGAATGAAGCAAAATCTGACACCGGATGAGGTGAAGATGTTTTTTGAGATTATGAATAAGATTGCCGCAGGTCTTGAAGATGCGGAAGATTGATTCATAATGAATTAATATAGTTGTAATAATAATCTGTAATCGGATAATAAGCATACAGGAGGAATTTGATGTTAAAAAGATTGGCAAAAAGCATCCGCGAATACAAAAAGGAATCTATCCTTTCACCGTTGTTTGTTTCGCTTGAGGTGCTTATGGAGGTTATTATACCTTTGCTGATGGCTCGTCTTATCGATGACGGAATCAATGCCAACGTCGGCGATGGAAGCTTGAAGTTCATCGCGATATACGGTGCGGTGCTTGTCGTAACGACGATAGTGTCGCTGATTCTCGGTGCGCTTGCGGGAAAAAATGCGGCAAAAGCATCGGCCGGTTTTGCCAAAAATCTGCGCCATGATCTTTATTATACCGTGCAGAATTTTTCGTTTACCAATATTGACCGCTTTTCGACGGCAAGTATTGTTACACGGCTTACAACCGATGTCACGAATGTTCAGCACGCATACCAGATGATCGTGCGTATCGCATTCAGAAGCCCGGTTATGCTGATTTTCTCGCTTTGTGCGGCGTTTACAATCAACGCAAAGCTTGCACTTATATTTGTCGGCTGTGTGCCGGTTTTGGGTATAGGACTCTATTTTATAATCACAAGAGCGCACAGCATTTTTGAACGTGTGTTCAAAACCTACGATAAGCTCAATAATGTTGTACAGGAAAATCTGCGCGGAATCCGTGTTGTAAAATCCTTTGTGCGTGAGGAGCATGAATCGGAAAAATTTGAAGGTGTTTCAAAGAACATATATGACGATTTTTCAAAAGCGGAGCGCATACTTTCCTTCAACGCACCGCTTATGCAGTTCTGTGCATACAGCTGTATGATACTTATTTCGTGGTTCGGTGCGAAAATAATAATCAATTCCGGTGGTACCACCATGGAAACGGGCGAGCTTATGAGTCTGCTCACCTATTCGATGCAGGTGCTTATGAGCCTTATGATGCTTTCGATGATCTTTGTTATGATAACCATTTCAAGAGCATCGGCCGAAAGAATAGACGAAATACTTTGCGAGCGCAGCAATATTGAAAATCCTAAGTCGCCTGTTATGGAAGTCAAGGACGGTTCGATAAGCTTCAGGGATGTCGGATTTTCCTATAAAGAGGGCAGTACGCTGTGCCTTTCCGATGTCGATCTTGAGATAAAATCGGGTGAAACTATAGGCATAATCGGCGGTACGGGCTCATCAAAATCCACGCTTGTCCAGCTTATCCCGCGTCTGTACGATGTTACCGAGGGTTGTGTCAAGGTGGGCGGAATCAACGTAAAGGATTACGATATCAAAACTCTGCGCGACAGCGTAGCTATGGTGCTGCAGAAGAACGTCCTGTTTTCCGGTACAGTCAAGGAGAATCTTCGCTGGGGCAACGAGAACGCCACCGATGAGGAGATTGAGCATGCATGCCGTCTTGCTCAGGCAGATGGCTTTGTAAAGGAAATGGAAGACGGCTACGATACACATATCGAGCAGGGCGGAACCAACGTTTCCGGTGGTCAGAAACAGCGTCTTTGCATCGCAAGAGCACTTTTGAAAAAGCCGAAGATACTCATTCTGGATGATTCTACGAGTGCGGTAGATACAAAAACCGACAGCCTTATCCAGAAGGCATTTGCCGAAGAGATTCCGAACACGACCAAGCTGATAATTGCCCAGCGAATATCATCGGTAAAAAATGCGGACAGAATTATCGTAATGGAAAACGGTAAGATAAATGCCGTAGGTACACATGAAGAGCTTCTTCGTACCAACGATATATACAAAGAAGTATATGAATCACAGACCGAAGGGAGTGAGAGCGATGAGTAGAATGCCCGGAAGAGGCGGAAAACCGGTTGGAATGGGCCCCGGAATGCCAAAAAGCAAAAACATGGGCAAAACGATAAAAAGGCTGATGGGTTATATCTTGGAATATAAAACAAGGCTGATTTTTGTGCTTGTATGTCTTCTTGCAAGCTCACTTGCCGGTGTTGCGGGCTCGATGTTTCTTGCCACATTGATCGACGATTACATTACCCCTATGATAGGCTCGGCGGTACCGGATTTTGCAGGCCTTTTAAAGGCTGTGCTGACCATGGCCGGTATCTACGTCATCGGTCTTGTTGCAAACTGGCTGTCTAACCTGCTCGTTATCAAGATGGAGCAGGGAATATTGAAGAATGTGCGTGACGGAATGTTTTCGCACATGCAGACATTGCCGATAAAATATTTTGATACCCACGCGCACGGCGATATAATGAGCTGCTATACGAACGATACGGATACCCTTCGTCAGCTCATTTCGCAGAGCATCCCGCAGATTTTTTCATCGCTTGTAACGATAGTTACCGTTTTTGCGGCTATGCTTTATACAAGCTGGATATTGACCATATTTGTGCTTGTAAGCATCTTCCTTATGTCGTTCGTCACAAGAACTATCGGCGGAAAAAGTGCGAAATACTTTGTAAGTCAGCAGGAAAACCTCGGTGATGTCAATGGATATATTGAGGAAATGATCCACGGTCAGAAGGTCGTAAAGGTCTTTTGTCATGAGGATAAATCGAAGGAGCAGTTTGACGCACTTAATGAGAAGCTTTGCAGCAGTGCGACAAATGCAAATATCTATGCAAATATATTCATGCCGATAATGGCAAACCTCGGACATCTGCAATATGTTCTTATTGCTGTACTTGGCGGTTTTCTTGCCATAAAATTCGATATGCTGACGCTGGGCGCGATAGCATCCTTCCTTCAGCTTAGCAAAAGCTTTTCCATGCCGATAAATCAGGTATCACAGCAGATAAGCTCGATAGTAGTGGCTCTTGCCGGTGCGGAAAGAATATTTGAACTGATGGATGAGAAGTCGGAAACCGATGAGGGCTATGTTACCCTTGTCAATGCCGAATATGTTGACGGAGAACTGCGTGAGACCTCAAAACATACCGGACTCTGGGCATGGAAGCATCCGCACGGTTCGGGTGAGATAACCTATACCGAGCTGAAAGGCGATGTGTATCTGAATGAGGTTGATTTCGGATATGTCGAAGATAAGCTTGTGCTGCATGATGTTTCGATACATGCCGCACCGGGTAAGAAGATTGCCTTCGTTGGCGCAACAGGCGCGGGTAAAACAACCATAACCAACCTGATAAACCGTTTTTACGATATCGCAGACGGTAAGGTTCGCTATGACGGAATAAACATCAATAAAATAAAGAAAAATGACCTTCGCCGTTCGCTTGGAATAGTTTTGCAGGATACCCATCTTTTCACCGGAACGGTGCGTGAAAATATCCGTTACGGAAGGCTTGACGCAACCGATGAAGAGGTTGAAAGCGCTGCAAAGCTTGCCAGCGCACACGATTTCATAATGCGTCTGCCAAACGGCTATGATACTATGATCGACGCATCGAGCGGCAGCCTTTCGCAGGGACAGTGCCAGCTTCTTGCGATAGCGCGTGCGGCGGTAGCCGATCCTCCGGTCATGATACTGGATGAAGCTACATCCTCCATCGATACCAGAACCGAAGCGATAGTCCAGCGCGGAATGGATGCGCTTATGAAAGGCAGAACGGTGTTTGTTATTGCTCACAGACTTTCCACCATCCGCAATTCGGATAATATTATTGTTCTTGAGATGGGAAGAATAATCGAGCGCGGCAGTCACGAAGAGCTGATAGACCAAAAAGGAAAATACTATCAGCTTTATACCGGCGCATTTGAACTGGAATAGGAAGCTTTTGAAAGGAAATCATTAAATGGAAGTAAAAACCATAGCTCATATATATAACGATTTCCCGACAAAATTCGGTCTTCCGCGCCAGAGCGGACTTGCACAGGCGCTGACCGGGCGGATAGTATTTGAACCGGAATACCGTAATGCGGATGCTGTCAGAGGGCTGGAGGATTATTCGCATATCTGGCTTATATGGCAGTTTTCAGAAGCGGTGCGCGATACATGGTCGCCAACGGTGCGGCCGCCGCGGCTGGGCGGAAACAAGCGTATGGGTGTGTTTGCCACCCGTTCGCCCTTTCGTCCCAATCCTTTTGGGCTTTCCTGCGTAAAGCTCGAAAGGGTGGAACAGACGCAGCAGGGGCCGGTTCTTCATGTTCTCGGCGCCGATCTTATGAACGGAACGCCGATATATGATATCAAGCCGTATCTTCCTTTTGCGGACAGCGTCCCCGGTGCGGTGGGAGGTTTTGCTGACGGAGTAAAGGATTATGGGCTCGATGTTGTTATCCGGAAAGAGGCGGTGGATAATTTTGATGCGCAAAAGCTTGAAGCGTTAAAGGATATCCTTTCGCAGGATCCGCGTCCATCATATCAGAATGATCCAGACCGCGTGTACGGATTTGAGTTTGCCGGAAAAGAGATAAGGTTCAAGGTGGCAGACGGTGTGCTGACCGTCATCGAGATAATATAAGAAAAAACGGACTGAAAATTTTCAGTCCGTTTTTTGTGTATCAGTTTTCCTTGAATAATGCAACTATGCGTTCTTTTGGCTGGTATCCCATAGTAACTGCGGTGGCCTTTCCTTGGCGGAAAAGCATGACTGTCGGGATGCTGGCGATGCGGAACTGTGCGGCAAGAGCGGGCTGTTCGTCTACATTTACCTTTCCGACTTTAATTTTGCCTGCGTATTCTTCGGCGATCTCATCAATGATGGGGGCGAGCATACGACACGGAGCGCACCATGTAGCCCAGAAATCGATGAGTACGGGAAGCTCGCAATTTAATACTTCCTCTTGAAAATTTTCTGCTGTGATAATTATTTCAGCCATGATGTATCATCCTTTCTCAATCTTTTGATTTGTAATACAGCATACAGTGACAGAATCCCTCAAAATCCGGGTCGGCCATCTGGGTTCTGAATTCTTGGCATATACATTTGTTTTCGGGTGTTCTTTCAATTCGGCACGGGCAATATCCGCCGCTTTCGCGCAGCCCGTCCTTTATCATCCTGACAACCGTTTCATCGGGATTAAAAGAAATGCTCATTGTGTATCACCTCAAAGTATTGCCTTGATGTATAATTCGAGTTCGTCCTTTGTTGTATATCCTGTG
>JAGBFS010000125.1 GCA_017936365.1 Clostridia bacterium | reverse complement strand
TCATAATCTTTGATGCAATGGCGTGATGACGGCTGTCCTGTTCGTTCTGGCTGGAGTGCATGCCGGGATCATCAGCAACGCCGATAACCATGCCGGCGTTGACGCCTATGTAGCTTGCGGTAAATACCGGGTCAGCCGCAACATTCAATCCGACGTGCTTCATTCCGCAGAAGGATCTTGCACCACCGATGCAGGCGCCCATAGCTGTTTCGGCTGCAACCTTTTCGTTGGGAGCCCATTCAGCATAGATAGCGTCATATTCGGCGGCAAATTCGGTGATCTCGGTACTTGGAGTTCCGGGATAACTGGAAACAACTTTGACACCGGCTTCATAAAGACCGCGTGCAACAGCTTCATTTCCGAGTAAAAGCTTCTTCATTGTTTTGGGTCAGTCCTTTCAATCGTAGGGTCGAAAGCTATAATGCAGATGGACGGACAAAAAGCTTTGCCCATCCATCTATATCTCATAATATTATAACACTTTAGTGTGTTGTTGTAAAAACAATTTTTTTGCACATTTATTGTGCTTATTCTACAAAAATAAACTTTATCTGTTTTCTTCTTATGCGACCTCGGCTGTTTCGGCTGCCTCGGTATTCTCAGCAGATTCGTCGATAAGGCTGCCTTCGTAGAAGAAGCTGTACTTTTCCTTGGACTTTTTAGTTGTGCCGCCGGTTATAAGGCTTACAACGATGCAAAGTACGAACGATGCAACCATAGCAAGTACTGCCGAAAGCGGTCCCTGATCCATCATAGCGCCAAGCTTGAAGGGAGCCTGCCAGTCGTTGGCAAAAAGCTTTGCGATTACCGGAGGCATAGCAACGGCAAATCCGCCTATCATACCGGCCCAGCCGCCGGCCTTGTTGAGGCCTTTCCAATAAAGGGAAAGGAGATAGGGGGCGAGGAAGGAACCGGAGATAATTCCCCAGGAATAGCTCATCATGTCAAGAATAGGTGTGTCGGAGTTTGCGATAAGGTAGCTGAATACGATAAAAACAATACATAATACTTTTGTAAGTGAAGCCTGTGATTTTGCCGATATATCCTTTTTGATATGACCTTTTACAAGATCCATTGTAAGGGTTGAGCATGCGGTAAGGGTGATGGAAGAAAGTGTGGATACCGATGCGGCAATTAACAGCATCAGAATTAAGCCAAGAAGTATGTTGGGCATATTTGCGTTATTGAGAAGGTTGGGAATAATATAGTCGAATCCGCCTTCGGGAAGTTCGGTGAAGAAGAGGTGTGAGAGGGAGCCGATGAAATATCCGCCAACACCAATAATGATACCGAAGATGGTGCAGATAACGGTTCCGCGCTTTACCTCATCCTTACCCTTGATGCCATAATATTTATGGATCATCTGGGGAAGTCCCCAGGTGCCGAAGCTTGTCATCAGAACGGTACTCCACAAAGATACATGGTTCTGCCATTTAAGGTCAAGCTTGTCGGTTTCTTCTGCAAGTCGGGAAAGTCCGGTGGTCAATCCTCCCACAGCGTCACTCTTCACAACAAATATTATCATAAGAATTACGCCGATCACCATAATGATTCCCTGTACGAAATCGGCTTTGAGTGCGCCAAGATATCCGCCAAGCACGATAATGACGACGGAAGCGGCTGCAATAACCAGCATTGTTACCGTTTCATCGACCTGAAGCAATACGGAACAGATACTTGTAAGTCCCTTGTAAACGCTTGCGGAATAGGGAAGGAGGAAAATGAATATTACCGCAGTACAGAAAAGCTTCATAGCAGTGCTGTTGAATCGTGTGTCAAAGAACTGCGGCATGGATTTTATCTTAAGACGTCTTGTGGTTTCTCTTGTTCTGTTGGCAAGCACAATCCAGGCAAGAAGTGAACCAAATATAGCGTTGCCGATACCGGGCATAACAGCCCACCAGCCAAAGCCCCAGCCGGTCTTTCCGGCATAGCCGACGAACATAACGGCGGAAAAGTATGCCGTTCCGTAAGAAAGGGCCGATATCCATGCGCCGGCGTTGCGTTTGCCAACGGTGAATTCGGTCATGCTCTTGGAGCTTTTGTTGTTTACAAGACCGATGATGAGCATGAATACTGCGTACACAGCGATTACAGCCCATATAGTTTGCTGTTTGTCCAGTGTGAACATTCTGATCTCTCCCGTTTTGTGGATTTAAAGCTTTAAAGCTTTTACTCGCTAAAGCGAATAACTGATATTATAGTACTATAAGGAGAGAATTTTGTCAAGTTTTATTTTTCCAGAAAATAGGTAGCCTCAAGATCGGCGATGTAGAGTGCAAGAGCGAGCGGGAACATATTGAAAACATTGCTTATGTTGCGGCTGTCCTCGCTTCCGGCAAAACCGACGTGATATCTGATAGCAAAGGCTTCTTCACGGGTCAGCTTCATGTATCCGGAAAGGATATAGACCGACTTTTCGCCGTGACCGTATGGGAGCTTGTCGTCAAATTCGTAATAGGGCACGCTGTGCCATACACCGCGTTCATCCTTTACATTTCTGCTGCTTACCTTATATGTATTTATTTTGCATACATCGTGGAAAAGCGAAACCAAGGCTATTGTTTCATCGGAATATTCAAGTTTAAGATTGTTTTTTGCACGTTCGGTTTCAAGATAGCTTTTAAGATTTTCATAAACATTCAGGCTGTGGCGAAGAAGTCCGCCCTCATAAGAGGCGTGGAATCTTGTGCTTGCGGGTGCGGTAAAAAAATCCGAAGCCGGGGAGGAAAGGTATTCAAGAAATTTGTCTATTCCCTCGCGCTTTATTTCGTTTTTACAGATATCAAGAAAAAGTTCTTTGTCAGTCATAAAAGCCTCCAATGAAAAATAGATTTAAACAAAGATAAACTATGTGAAAACTGAAAGGGTTGACGGTGTATATGAAAAGGATAGCTGTGCTTTTGGCAGCTCTTGCGCTGCTGCTTTGCTCATGTTCAAATCAGGGCTCGGATGAGCCGCAGAAAAATCAAAAATCAAAGATACTCTACAGCGATGAAACAATCACGGTAACGCTCGCTGAGCAGGCTGATGAGGGAAGCCTGCCGATAACGATATATAATACAGGCATACATGAGATTGTGCTGTCATCAAGGTTATGTATTAAGGTACTGTCACCTGACGGCGACGATCTGACAGGCCGGAGCGGTGAATCGATGAGCTTAAATACAGTACTCAAGCCCGGCTCAAGCGTATCGGGAACGGTGTGCTATACCCCTCCGGCTGATGATACAAAAACAGTTGTTATGCGTATTGCGGTTGATTATTGCCGCGATGAATGGATAGAGTTCAAGGTAAATCTTTAGTTTATTAATAGAATCCGCCGGTTACCGGGAGAGTACATCCGGTTATGAAAGAAGAATCGGGCGAGGCGAGGAATGAAACCGCACCTGCGACATCGTCCGGAGTACCCATACGGCACAGTGGTGTGCGTGATATGATATCGTCGATCGCATTTTCGTCAAGATGTGCATTCATAGCCGTGTCGATAGCACCGGGAGCGATACAGTTGACCCTTATACCGCTCGGCCCAAGTTCCTTTGCGAGCGATTGTGTGAATCCGATAAGTGCCGCTTTAGATGCTGAATAGTGTGATTCCATTGCAGCCCCGTGTACGCCCCATACCGATGATATGTTTATTATGGAGCCGCTTTTTTTCGATAGCATTAGCTTTGCGGCGGCTCGGCAGCAGTAAAAGGCCGAAGAAAGATTAACATCGATCATTTTATCCCATTCGCTGTCGGTAATATCGGTAAGCAATGCAAATTGTGATATTCCGCTGCATAAGCATAAAACATCGGGCGCGCCAAGACATATCTGAATATCTTCAAACATCTCGTCTGTTTTTTTGCTGTCGGTAAGATCGGCACAAAAAAGCAGACATTTTCGTCCCATAGAGGTAATCTCTTTGCATAGCTGCTTTGCGCGGTCGGAGGATGAATTGTAATGTGCGGCTATATCATATCCGTCGGCGGCAAGGCGAAGTGCGCAGGCGTATCCGATTCCGCCCGATGCGCCTGTTACCAGAGCGATTTTTGTATTGTTCATCAATCTCATTCCTTAGTAATTTATATATAGAGCCCCAAAATCCATAGTCCAAAATACAGATAAGTTTATTATCTATATTTTGGACTTTCTCATAAATACAAGATCGAATTTATCGCTGCCAATAACCAGCGCCTTTCG
>JAGBFS010000124.1 GCA_017936365.1 Clostridia bacterium | reverse complement strand
CGAGGATATCCCCGGCGTAGGCAAGACCACCATGGCGCTCGGATTTTCAAAGGCGCTCGGTCTTGATTACGGACGTGTGCAGTTCACTCCCGACGTTCTTCCGTCCGATATCACCGCATATTCGCTCTATAATAATGACACCGGCACAATGACATATCAGCCTGGTGCGATACTGTGCAACCTTTTCCTTGCCGATGAGCTCAACCGCGCAACAAGCCGCACCCAATCGGCGCTGCTCGAGGCGATGGAGGAAGGTCAGGTCACCGTTGACGGTACGAGCCATAAGATTCCCGAGCCGTTCACCGTTATCGCCACCCAGAATCCGACCGGTGCTTCCGGCACATCACTTCTGCCCGATTCGCAGCTTGACCGATTTTCCGTCCGTCTTTCCATCGGATATCCGTCACCAAAAAGCGAGCGCACGATGGTTATGAACCGTCAGTCGGGCGACCCGATGACGCAGGTAAATCAGGTTGTTTCGCGCAGCCAGCTTATCGAGATGCAGAACCAATGCGCCAATGTCTTCGCAAGCGAAAATATTGTCGATTACATAATCAAGCTTATCGGCGCAACCCGTTCCCATCCCTCGCTTTCACGCGGGGCAAGTCCGCGAACCACCCTTTCGGTCACCCAGCTTTCAAAGGCAATGGCCTTTATCAACGGACGCGACTATGTTATCCCCGATGACGTCGGCGCCATTTTCAGCGACGCCGTTGCCCACCGTGTATTGCTGACCTCTGCGGCCGAGGCAAAGGGAACGAGCGCGCTTCAGCTGCTCGACCAGATTTTCGACAGCATCAAGGCACCGGGAGTCCATTGAGTATGATAAAGAACTGGATCTTATACAGCCTTGCGCTTATCGGAGCTTTTATATTCTTTGTCAACTATATCGGCTGGTACGCATGGGTTCTCTTTTTGTTTATTCTGTTCGTGCCGCTCGTATCGCTTGGTACGATGTTTTACGCGGTACGCCATGTTGAAGTCAGGCTTTTCTGCGCCGACCGTGTCGAACGCGGCGATGACGTTTCCATGAATTTCGATGTCAGATACAGCGGCAAGGTTCCATGTGCGCCCGTCCGTATATATTTTTCGATGGATGAGCCAAAGGCAAAAAAGAACAAAACGCAGGTCAGCGTATTCCCCGGCACTGCGCGGCAGGTGGATATCCAGACCCTTCATTGCGGCAAGCTTGTCTGCCGCATAAAAAAGTACAGGATATACGATTCTCTCGGGCTTTTTTACATTCAGCGCCGCCATGAAACGATAAAGAGTATAATAGTCATGCCGCATATCGGTCACCCGGAACCCGAACCGACACCGCAGAGGATATCGTCAGGTTCGGTCATGCGCCCGAAGCCGGGCAGCTACAGCGAAATATATGAGCTTCGCGAATACCGTCCGGGCGATCCTATACGCTCGGTTCATTGGAAGCTGTCCTCAAAGATCGACAACCTGCTTGTAAAGGAGCCGCAGTCCCCCGACAGCGGTATGGCGGTACTTACCGTCGATATTCTTCCGACCGGCGACCGATACGATGCCGTGCTCGACCGGCTGATATCGGTATCCCTTTGGATGATCGAGCGCGATTACGCCCATGAAATCAAATGGATCGATCCGCGAACAGGAAAGATGACCGGCGCCCGCATCAATTCAAACAACGATGTGACCCCTGCTATAGCTTCGCTTATCTCAACCCCGTATGCCGAAGGTATGCCCAGCGTATGCGATACCCCTTTTACCTCTTGGCACTATCATATAAATTCCGGGGAGGGCGAAGAATGAAGGATCTCATCAAAACAATCAAAGCTTCGCCTGCATATAAGATACTGCACACTTACTATCCCTGTCTGATAAACTTCCTCCTGTCATTTTCCCTTACACTTTCAATGGTGTATTTTCCCGTAACGTCATTCGGGGCTCATGTTTCCGACGCCGCGGTGATAATCTTCTGCGTCATATTTTCGGCGTTTTTTACCGTGGTATCCACCCTTCGGCACTATCGCATAATATACGGTGCGGCATCGGCTCTCATGGTACTTATAGCACTGTGCTTTCGCTCACAGCTTGTCCGCCAGTCGATTAATTTTTATCTTTATGCCAAACGAACGATAGACGAATGGAGCTATGGCAGCGGTGAGAGCGTTAAGATACCGTCGGGTGCATCGGTCACCTTCCTTATCGTGCTGTTTTCATTCTGCACCGCATTTCTTTTTTCGTGGGTTATAACACGCCGCCGATCACTTCTCTGGCTCACCTTTATCGCGGCACCGCTAAACATACTGTGTCACACGGTCCAATCTCCCTCAACGTGGTGCACTCTGTTATTCACCGGCACCCTTGCGATACTGATCCTAACCCATAGCGTAAGAAAGCATGACAGCGCAAAAGGCGCGAAGCTTTCGGTTCAGCTTTCCCTTCCGCTCGCGATTCTTGCGGCCGTAATATTGTGCATATTCCCCGAATCGGGCTATGATGAGAACAGTATGCCTTACTCTCTCAAATACGATCTCGAATACGCCTTTATTTGTTTGGGAAGCGATATCTATTACGGCATTTTCGACACATCATCGGAAGATGATACGGTTTACGACGGCACAAATACAGGCGACATTGAGCAGTGGGCTGACCTTGAAACCCTCGGGCCGCTTGAGCTGAGTGACGAACCGGTCATGAGCGTTTACGTCGAAAAGCCGGGAACCTATTATCTGCGCGGCTTCGCCTTCTCGCTGTATCAGGATAACTCCTGGTTTATGTGCACGGCCGATGATCTTACCGATATGCATCTTATGCCGCCGGCCGATATTTTGCCCGATCAGCAGGAAAACGACTACAGCTATATTACAATAGAGACCTACAACATAGAACCAATACTGTTTTTCCCCTATTACAGCACCTCTTCATCGGTTCCGACGGCTATGTTCGGCGATGCCTATCTTGATAATACCGAATGGTCCACCGAATATACGATAGAGTATACCGAAGCTCCCTATGGTCTCTACGACGAAAGCTATCTCGATTTCGCTTACGCAAACTGCACCTATCTTCCCGAAGGGCTTCGGGAAGAGCTTCTCAAAATTGCGAAGGAAGCCGGAATCAGAGATGCCAAGAGCAATGTGTACCTCGCCTATCAGGTGGAAAGCTACATTAAAAACGCCGCCGTGTACGACCTTAACGCCACCCCACCGCCCGAGGGCAGCGACCCGATACTCTACTTTCTTACCGAAAGCCGCCGCGGCTACTGTGTGCATTTTGCATCCGCATGCACCGCCATGCTTCGCGCGCTTGGTGTGCCCGCCAGATTTGTCACCGGCTACGCCTTTTCGACCGAGGGAAACTGGGCCGCCGTTTTGGGAAAGCACGCGCACGCATGGACGGAATATTACAACCCATATTACGGATGGATGCCGCTTGAACCAACCGGTTCGAGCCGCCCGGAATCGGACACAGACATTTTAGAACAGGATATTACGGAGCCGACAGAAACGCAGCCAACCACCACGACCGTCCGGACTACCACTTCCTTTGTAAATGCCCAGCCATCGGGTATCCCGCGCACAAGCAAAACCACCTCTGCCGAATCTGCAAGCGGTTCAGCCGCACCGACCGATTATCGTGACGGAAAAGCTTCATCGGTATGGCTTACCATTCTTCCGTTTGCTCTGCTCGCTGTTGCAGTCATAGCCGATATACTTGCAAGCAGGCTTATCGACACTATGCGCGAGCGCGCAATGAGCATCGGCTCGGCAAAGGAACGCGCGGTGGCCTGCTGGAAATATATCCGAAAGCTGGAAACCGCAATGGATATCCGGCCCGATGAAGAGCTTCTTGCCGTTGTTATGAAGGCGCAGTTTTCAAAAAACGGCATCAATAGCGATGAGCTCAAAAAGCTTACCGACCGAGTCTCTTCTCTCAGAGAAAAGCTGATCTCGTCCGACAGCTTTTTCAAAATGCTGCTCAATAGATATATTCACTTTTTATACTGATATCCCAAATTTTTCGGTTTTAAAAAGAAACAGTCATCCTCTACCGAGGCGATACAACGCCTCCGGGAAAGTCGATGACTGTTTTGTTTTTCGGCCAACAAATGGCGGTATCACGCCATTTCTACTGTCGGTAGACTCTATTTTTGATTTCCTATCGCGCCGTTTTTGCAAATAGAATAGACCTCGACATCAATAGCGTGACATTCCGGCACATCGCGATTAAAATAAAAGCCGTTGAAGCCGGGAACGTTCCCGATCACAAATATACAAAAGTGCCGAATATAAAACGCACAAAAATAAATACTAATTTAAGGAGAACTTACCATGACACCTATTTCCATCATCACCGATTCATCCTGCGACGTAGCAGTCGAGCTTACAAACAAATGGAACGTATATGTCGTTCAGCTTGACGTTATGCTTGACAACGACGAGCCCAAGCTCAACTGCGATGTCGATAACAAAGAATTCTATGACGCTATGAGAAAGGGCAGCAGCGCAAAAACATCGGCAATTAATACCGAAAGCTTCCGCCGAATTTTTGACCGCGAGCTTGCCGCCGGCCGCGACGTATTATATATCGGATTTTCTTCGGGACTTAGCACGACCTATAATTCGGCACGCGTTGCCGCCGAAGAGCTCCAGGCCGATTACCCAGAAAGAAAGATCCGCACAATAGATTCCCTCTGCGCTTCGCTCGGCCAGGGCATGCTTTTAAAGCTGGCTGTGGACAAGCGCGACAGCGGCGCTTCCTTTGAAGAGCTTGGCGATTATATCGAAAACACAAAGATGAGTATTGCTCATTGGTTCACCGTTGATGATCTTCAGTATCTGCGCCGCGGCGGACGGGTTGCCGCATCCGTTGCGCTGATAGGCGGAGTTCCTGGCATAAAGCCGGTCATGCACATGGATAACGCCGGCAAGCTGACAAAGGTAAGTCAGGTAAGAGGCAGAAAAGCATCCCTTACCGCCATTGTTGAAAGATTCAAGGAGACCGCTGTAGCCCCATCCCCTGTTTTCATCAGCCATGGCGACTGCGAAGATGATGCAAAGCTTCTTGCATCCATGTTAAAAAGCGAGTGCGGCATCAAGGATATATATATCAATTATGTCGGTCCGGTAATCGGCGCTCATTCGGGTCCCGGCACCCTTGCTCTATTCTTCTTGGGAAAGGAAAGGTAAATTAATGACCAACATCAAGCCCTATGAGAGGGAATATGTCAATTACACATTGGGCGAAGAGATTCTGAACTCTGCTTCTCATTTCATCGGCGCACTTTTCGGAGCGGCGGCTCTGGCGCTCTGTATAGTGGGCTCATTAATGCAGAATGACACGAAAATGCTGATAGGCAGCATCGTATACGGTGCTTCGCTGATACTGCTCTACTCCGTTTCTTTTGTCTATCATTTTCTTCCTAAATGCAGGGCAAAAAAGATAATGCGCATAGTCGACCATTGCACCATTTATCTTCTTATCGCCGGAACCTATACCCCCGTTATCCTTTCGATAATGAATATAAATCCTTTGGGCGGCTGGCTGCTGCTTGCATTTGTATGGGGCGTTTCCGCCATCGCGATAATATTTACCGCCATCGACTTTGTCCGCTACAACGTCTTTTCGATGATATGCTATATCGCCATCGGCTGGTGCATCGTTGTTGACCTCAAGGACGCTTTGCAGGCTCTTACCTTCAGCGGATTTATGCTTATGCTCGCAGGCGGTATAAGCTATACTCTTGGCGCGATCCTTTACGGCATAGGCTCAAAAATAAAATATTTCCATTCGGTATTTCACATCTTCGTTGTTATCGGAAGCATACTTCAGTTTTTATCTATTATCCTTTACGCGATATAGCTTGAAATAATGCCCGATTTATGGTAGAATTTCAATGTAAGTACAGCTACGAAAGGAAGATGGGGTTTATGTCATTTGATGCAAAAACCGTATGCGCACAGCTTATCGACTGGATAAGAAACTGGTTTGAAGAAAACGGCAAGGGCTGCAACGCTATCGTCGGTCTTTCCGGCGGTAAGGATTCAAGCATCGTTGCCGCCGCCTGTGTTGCAGCACTCGGTAAGGACAGAGTTATCGGCGTTTCCATGCCCAACGGTATCCAGCCCGATATCGACGACGCAAAAGCCGTTGCTGACCATCTTGATATAAAATACATCGTTGTAAATATCAAGGATTCCGTTGACGGTCTTATAAATGCCATTAAAGCCTCCGGCCAGCCGGAGCTCACCCGTCAGGCACAGATAAACCTTCCCCCGCGCATAAGGATGTCCACCCTCTACGCGATATCGCAATGCAATAACGGCAGGGTCGCAAACACCTGCAACCTTTCCGAGGACTGGGTCGGATATTCCACCAGATACGGCGATTCGGCCGGCGATTTCAGTCCGCTTTCCAACCTTACTGTGCATGAAGTCATCGAGGTCGGACTCGAACTCGGACTTCCCGAATACCTTGTCAAAAAGGTTCCCAGCGACGGTCTGAGCGGCAAAACAGATGAGGATAATCTTGGCTTCACCTATGCCGCGCTCGATAGATATATCCGCACCGGCATCTGTGAGGACGAAGAGGTAAAGGCGCGCATCGACCGCCTTAATCGAATCAACAAATTCAAGCTGCAGCTTATGCCCTCCTTCAAGCCGGAGATATAGCTGCGCCAAAATTTACATAAAAATACGCCGGGTTTCCCTCTTTCGGAAGCCCGGCTATAATCTTTTAAGGATGTGGTCAGCCTGAACACACTAAAGCAAAAAAAATCGGCCGCGATTGATATAAAACAGCTTTCGCAATTTATGTCAGAAAAAAGGCTTGAGCGTGTGCTGTGTTTTGATAAGATAGATTCGACCAACAATTATCTTCGCGCAATGGACGCTCCCGACGGTCAGGTAGTCATAACCGACAGCCAAAGCAGCGGCCGCGGAAGACTTGGCCGCACATTTGTCTCCCCTGCCGGCAAGGGACTATACCTTTCCATGCTGATGTATCCCGAAGCAAAGCCGGAGGATATCTCATGTATCACGGCTCAGACGGCCATTGCTGTTTCAAATGCCATTTTTAAAGTGTGCGGCGTGATGCCCGGAATAAAATGGGTCAACGACCTTGTGTTAAATCGGCGCAAGGTGTGCGGTATACTTACCGAGCTTGCCTTAACCGACGGTCGCTGCCGTATTATAATAGGTATAGGAATTAACGTAAATAACGAAAGCTCCGACTTTCCGCCGGAGCTTCGAAATAAAGCATCGTCTCTCGCGCTTGCAACGGGACACTTTTTTGACCGCGCACAGCTTGCCGCCGAAATCATCAGCGAGCTCGATTTGCTTCGCGACGGGTGGCCGAACAATAAGGGGGCTTATCTTGAGGCCTACCGTCAAAACTGCATAACGACCGGCAACGATGTGCTGGTGATATCCCCAACCGAACAGCGAAAGGCATTTGCCATGAGCGTCAATGATGATTATTCGCTGCTGGTGCGTTTTCCCGACGGAAGCACTCAAAATATCTCAAGCGGCGAAGTCAGCGTAAGGGGATTATACGATTATATCTGATAATCGCATGGTACAGATAATCGCTTATGGTCACATCGCGCACGCGCGGTTCTGTATTTCCATTATCTCCTTTATTCCCTTTTCTCCAAGCTCCATCAGCTTTGATAGCTCGGCTCTTGTAAACGACCTTTCCTCGCCTGTTCCCTGCAGCTCGATAAACTCGCCTGCTTCGTTCATAACAATATTCATATCTACATCGGCGGCGCTGTCCTCGACATAACATAAGTCGAGCATCGGAACATCACCCACTATACCTACCGAAACGGCGGCGATCTGATGTACCAGCGGGTCGCAGGATATTCTGCCTTCCTTCAGCCATTTCTGCACGCCCAGTCTAAGCGCCGTGTATGCTCCCGTTATCGATGCGGTTCGTGTGCCGCCGTCGGCCTGCAAAACATCACAATCAATCCATATTGTATTTTCGCCCAGCTTTTCCATATCCACCGCGTTGCGGAGGCTTCTTCCAATAAGGCGCTTGATCTCTGTCGAACGGCCGTCCGGCTTTGAGGTCTCGCGCTTTTTTCTTGACCCTGTTGACGACGGCAGCATAGCATATTCCGCCGTCAGCCAGCCCTTGCCGGTATCCTTTAAAAAGGGCATCGTACTTTCCTCAAGCAAAGCGGTACAAAGCACCCTTGTTGAGCCCCAGTTTATAAGCACGGAACCGCCCTTGGTCTTTGTAAAATCCGGAATTATCTCTATCGATCTCAGGCTTTCGGTATCTCTGTTATCGCTGCGCTTTATAACCTCTGCCATAATATTATTTTCCTTTCCTTTTAAGGAGGGGCTGAACCGCATTACTGCGGTCAGCCCCTCCCTTTAATTATTTGCCAATGATTTTATTTTGCTCTTGCATTTCTGCGACGCTTGATAGCATCATAGCTGATCTTTGCGGTTGCACCGGATGCGAGGAGGATTGCCGACAGGGCGATGGTCCAGCCTACTGCATAATCACCGGTCTGCGGAGTATCCGTATCGCCGGTATAGGGAGGTGCATCGTCGGTTGTCGGTGCCTGTGCCTCTGCACCAAGAACGAAGGTACCAAGTACTGTATCGCCGCTCTTTGCGGTAATGGTTGCGGTACCCGGCTTCTTCAGAGTGACCTTACCGTTTGCATCAACAGATGCTACAGAATCATCGGAGCTTTCCCAAGTGATGGTGATATCCTCATATTCCTTATTGTTCTTGATAAGCTCGGTGTAAAGATCGAATACATCGCCTTCCTTACCCTTCTTCTCATCTTCAATGGGGATAACCTTGTTGGTCATGAGTACTTCAACATCAGCTATGGT
>JAGBFS010000123.1 GCA_017936365.1 Clostridia bacterium | reverse complement strand
CCGTAATACCGTCTATACCGGGCATCATAATGTCAAGCAGAACGATATCAAACCCGCCCTTCAGCTCGTCAAATATATCGAGAGCCTGTTCTCCCGACGCGGCTTCAGTTACATCGTAACCGGCACGCTGCAGATTGATGACAACAAACTCACGGATATTATCCTCATCTTCAACAACAAGTATCTTTTTCATTTCTGATATCTGCGCCCCCAAAAGGGCTTCCCCTTTCTTTATTTACTCAAGCGGCATAAAGCTTTTTTCGATCTCTGCGTAAGTTATCCCTTCGGATTGCGCACGAGCCGAGATCAGCACCGCAAAAACGCTGTAGCTATCGGTATGGATAGCGCGGTATTTGTACTCGATCTCCTCATCCTGCTCGCTCTCAATCTCATCCCATTCTTCTACGGAAAAGGTCTTTATCCTGAACAACTCATCGCCTAAAACCTCGCCGTTGTAAGAATAGAAATAAACCTCATCGTCGTTGTTTCGCTGGGCGGTGACCTTACTTACCCATTCCTCCGCAAAGCTTATGGCATATCCTTTATCGGGAAGCTCAATGCGCGTCTGCTTTTTCTCGGCAAGAGCTTCCGAGTCGGGAGAATAACCAAGCCATGTGGTAAGATAAAGCTTTTCGCCGTTCTCCACACTGAATGAGGGCATCTCCACATCAGAAGAAAACTCGATCATTCCATCGCCGTCGATATCCTGCGGCGATGTATCACCGCTTCTTACAAACGGTTCTTTCAGCGTCATAAAAGGCGCGGCAAGCGCAGCTTTGTCTTTATCCCATACAATAAGATCGGTCGTAATTTTAGCCGTACCGCGATAGCTTCCAAGATACATCCCATAGACCTCCGGAGCTATCTGTCCGGAAACCGAACCGGAAAAACCGGTTATTGACGAATCAAGTGTGATCTCGCCCGAAACGCCAAGACTTCCTGCACCGCTGACCGTCAGATACTCTGCCATTTTTACCGAAGACAGACCATTTATATTATCGATCGATGCTATCAGCAGCTCATCGCGTTTGTCACCGTCGATATCAATAGCCTCCAGCTCCGAATAGCTTATGCTTGAAGAAACTCCAAACGCGCTCGTCGGCTCGGTTACGGGAACCGATGTAAGCTGTCCCTCGCTGTAAATATATGCGGCAATTATATTGCTGCCCGTGTAGGTTTTCCAGCCTATAACAAGCTCTGCACTTCCGTCGCCGTCAAAATCGGGAAGTATAACGCGTTCTACTTCACTTCCATCGCCCTTGCTGTTATAAACGACAGTCCACACGTCAGTTTCCTCTGTCTTATCCATAAGAGCAATTCTCGTTCCGCCGGCATCGGTTGCCGCTCGGTAAAAAACGACCGCCTCATCGATCTCATCGCCGTCAAAATCCGCCCGTACTATAGCCGACCGATGGATACCGTTGCGCGGATAACGCAGTACATAGCCCGACCCCAGAGCCCTGTCAAGAGCCTCCTGTATCGCCTGACCGTCACCGGAGGCTTTCGGCGGACGCATAAGATTGTCGGAATCAAGATTCGAAAACTGACAGCCGCTCAGCGACAGCACCACAAAACACATCGCCAGAAGCAAGGTAAGCTTTTTCAAAGCCATTCCCCCTTTATTTTTCGCCCGAACAAACCGCTTCCGGCTTTTTGCGCAGCTCCGGAAGCTGTACGACAATTACCGCCGCAAACATCAGCACACAGCCGATATATTCCTTGAGCTCCATTCGCTCGTTGAGGAAAACAAATCCGGATATGGCAGCAAACACCGATTCCAGACTCATGACCAGAGCCGCAGTCGCCGGAGGTGCATTGCGCTGACCGAGCGGCTGCAGACCAAATGCCACGCCGCACGACATTACGCCGGAATACAGTATCGGCCAAACACATTTCATCATATCGGCAAAGGATGGGGTTTCCAACACAAGCATCATTACCCCCGAAAGCAGACCGCACACAAAGCATTCGCCGCATGCAAGCACAAAACAATCCATTTTTACGGCAAAATGGTCTATCACCAGTATCTGTATCGCCCAGAATACCGCACCGCACAGTACAAGAAGCTCACCGCGTCCTATCGTCAGGTCACCTTTCATGCAAAGCAGCCATAAGCCGGCACAGGAAAGCAGTACGCCCACCCATACAGGAAGTCCTGCTTTCTTTTTGAGGAAAAGCCCGAACAGCGGAACAAACACTATGTACATCGCGGTTATAAAGCCGGCTTTTCCGGATGTGGTATAAGCTATTCCTGCCTGCTGAAAAGCAGCCGGCGCAAACAAAGCCGCACCCGATACGATGATTCCGAGTATTAGCGTCTTTTTGCTTGTCTTGTTCTGCTGCGGCTGACGGCGGCGCGCTGTGCCGCTTGAAATAAGCGCTACAGGAAGAAGCACAGCTGCGCCGACGATATACCTTGCAAAATTAAACGTAAACGGGCCTATGTGCTGAGCCGCTATATCCTGTGCGGTAAAGGTCGAGCCCCATATTATTGAAATCAGAAGCAGAAGCAGGGTGCCTTTTACCGATTTATTGATCTTCATGTAATATTATTCTCCGTACTTTGTGGTATAGTAATCGATTCTGTCGGTGTTGTTGAATACCGGCGGATATATATTTTCATTGGGGTCTATTCCCGCAAGGCGGCATACCTCGGCGTGAACATCGCTTGTAAGCTTATCGGCGGCGGCCACCTTACCAAGCGACATGTCGGGAAATACCGGCTCACCGATAGTCAGCGTCAGCACAGGATTCTTTGTAAACAGACGGCGCAGTCCTTTTGATTTGCGGAAAGAGAACGCCATCGGAAGAACCGGCTTTCCGCTGCGCACCGCAAAGGTAAATGCACCCTTCTTAAACGGGCGCACCGGCATGTAATATTCCCACATGCTGCCCTCTGCGCTGAAATGCACCCATTCCTTTTCATCCCGGAGCAATCCGTCTATCGTCTTGCTGAAGGCGGAGGTTGCACGCAGATCGCCAACGGGCAGCGGGATACCGTTGCTGTAGCGTATAAGCACACGGTTTTCGCCGCGCATGTTCTTATCCCATACCGGGATCCACGGCATATACGGGCGCACGGCATATTCTATGCAGATAAAGTCCCAAATAAAAACATGGTTTACTGCCGAGACTATTCCGTTTTTAATGACATCCTTGTGCTTTTTAAGATTCTCGCGTCCCTTTACTTTAAGTCCGCTTCTGATGCGCGCCACAGGGAAAGCAAGCAGAACGGTAGCTATCCTCAAAAGAGCGTGGCGGAATTTATACTTAAACGACCTGTCGACATAAGGATAATTCTCATCAAAAACTATCGGTTTCTGGTACTTGACCTTTAAATAATGGCCGTCAGTTTTATCGGTGTACGGATACTTCGTCATGAATGGATCGTAAGGCACCGTATCCTTTGTGTTAAGATATTCCTTTATTTCGGGAATCTGCGTCATTTTTACAAACCACGGCGAAAAATCATCCGGCTTTTTTGATATCTGCTTGTAAAGCTTTTTCGGCTCGATCCATTTATAATCGGAAACCTCGCTCTTATCGGGGGTAACGTCGCCGATATATGTACCGTACAAAACGATGTCGCGCTCATTTTCGACAAGCTCACCCACCTGCGCCTTATACGAAAACTCGGTAAGCCTGCGCAGTCCGCAGGTAAATCCCATCTCTTCGGAAAGTCTTGCCGCCGCGTGGGTTATTATGTCGGAAAGCTCACCGCTGTCGGGATGGCTGCAGCAGGCATTGCTCCACTTTCCGCCAGAATGATATTTTTCGTCCGCCCTTTTCTGAAGCAGTATTCTGCCCTTTTTATCCTTTATGATTACCGAATATGCAAGGTGATAAAGCCCATCGGTATGAGCCTTTAGCTTTTCGCATTTTTCGCCGATATTTCCGTTTTCATCAAGCAAAAGAACTTCCTTCATCATACACACTCTTTTCTATACTGATATTATTTTATCATTATAACCCGAGCAGCCGCCGGGTGTCAATCCCGGCGGCTGCCTGAAATAAAAGTTAATTATACCATCACATTCCGATATCCAGCATTTACGCAGACATCTTGTTGTCAGATACCATCGCTGCCAGAACCGTTATGTCATCATCGTGTTTTCCAGAACGTCTTGCACAGGCAAGCGCAAGAAGGTTTTTGGCAAGTGCGCTCGGCTCGCCATCAAACCCGATAAGCTCCTGCGTCAGCCATTCACAATCACCGTCATCGGCTCCGTCACTTACCATGACTACGATATCGCCGCTGCTCATCATAGCTGTCTCCGATGACGTATCCGCGCCCCTTAATATACCGAGCGGAAGTGATTTTGGCTCGATCTCTCTTATACAGTTTCCGTGCTTTATAAATGAACGTGCCGACCCGGCCTTTACAAAAAGACCTTCGCCGGAAAACAGATTCATTTTAAAGCAATCAGCTGTGGAAAGAGATTCGTCATCCGATTTTATCAGCAATGCGGCATTTACTATCCTCAGCGCATTTTCAGATGTGAATCCGGCCTTCAAAAGCCTTGACAGCAAGCCGCAGGTCATGGCGCTGTCTACCGCCGCACGGCCTCCGCTGCCCATTCCGTCACTGATCAGCATAAATGATGCTTTATCCGTGGTGAATATATCATAGCTGTCGCCGCAAAGTCTGCCTCCGGCACAGCTGTGCTGTGCCGCTCCGCATAAAAGACGAAGGGGCGGCTTTTCACACATTTCAATCACAAAACCCTCATCACAGCTTGTTATATCCGGCTCGCACAGCTCTATCCCAAGCCGCTCGCCAACGACCGCCCCTAAAAGATGCCGCGGTACAGCCGTTTTCTCCCTGTCATTTATAAGTGCGGTTATTTTCACACCGCTGTCACCGCCCGAACAGCGCACCCCCTGTGCGCAGTAACCGGCATCAGAAAGAGCGCGCGTAACAAGCGAACACATACCGTCATCCGTTTTTTCCATGGCCGACGTTTCATCGGCAAGATCATAAAGAAGACCTCCCATTCCGCCAAGGTGATCGGCTAAAACCGAGCGTATCTGCGCCGTTCGCCGCCTTGCCGCCTGACGTGCCGCATATTCGGCAAAATGGAAATTCAGCTTTGCGAGCAGCGCCTGAGATTTTGCACAGCTTTCAACAAGCACTTTCGGTGCGTTGCTTTGCGATATTGTGCCCTCCGATTTTAATATTTCACACGCTTCGTCAAACGCTTTTTTGGTTCGTTCCTGTTTGTCTTCCCAGCAAAACACCCTTGCGCTGCACTCTTCGCATACTTCCTGTGCCGCCTTTCGGCATACGCTTTCCGGGTCGGGCTCATTTATCTTTCCAAGCTTTTCGGTAAGCTCATCCATTGTCTGCGATATTCCGCTTAGCGCATCGGCCGCCATGCTGAGCTTGCCGGGTATATCCTCCGGCGGAAGCCTGTCCGGCTGTTTTCTCTCGCGCAGGGTCGAAAACAACGCTTCATACATCCGACCGCGTATCATGGGGAATATCGAAGATGCCGCCAGCACCTCGATTAAGAAAAACACGTTTATGTTCCCCGTTCCAAACGCCGCAAGCGAACAGGTTATCGAAAATGCCGCCGCACAGGCAAGCTTTCCGACCATCGAAAAAAGTCCGCACATCAGTCCTGCTGCGGCACAGATTCCTGCAAGAGCATACTCCCCCTGTGCAACGGCTATGACAGCACCGACTGCAATTCCTGCCACAGCACCGCCCTCTATCCCACGCTCACGGCCGGCTCCCATAACAAGCACCATGAGCAATATCGCCGCCGGCGCGATGCCTGCAATATTTATCTGACACAGCGGAATTGCCGCAATCGCTGCCATCACTATAATACTGCTTTTTTCGCGTGCTGAAAGTCTTCCGGCCTTAAGCCGAACCGAGCATCCCAGCGCCTCGGCAAAAAAGAACGTTGCGCCTGCACAAAGCAGCCCTTCGGCTGAATACACGACAAGATCATACACCATCACCGACCCGGAAGAAGCCGTCACGGTGATGCCCGTAAGCAATATGCCTGCAAGGGCCGCACAGGGCGGAAATGCGGCATGTCTGCTTATCGTCCGAAGCTCGGCCAGCGCCCATTTTATTCCTGCCACAGCCAGCGCCGAGGCTATGTAACGCAAACGGTTATCCACGCCGCCCGGCAGCATAATGCCGATTATAACGCCCAGAAGACCTGCCGACATATTCGGCTTCGGCACCGCGGCGACAAATGCCGTACCAAAGGGCGAAAGATCCGCAATAATGCTGACCCTTGCCAAAAGCACACCTAAAAGCCCAATTATCAGCTTGTCCTTTATCTTTTTAATCGTTTGCCGTACGCTGACTGTATTATTCATACGTCCTTGTCCCTTTCAAAAATTTTATGCTCCTTCGATTATACCCTTGATGACGGGTCAAAAATGTCGCAAAAGAGAGCCTTCTATTTTTTCGGTTGACGGCTTGCCTTATCGCGGTTATAATTTAAGAAAAATAATCAAATATGGTGTTTTTTGTCGTAATTTTTAACACCCAAAACGAAAGGAAGAATAAAATGAAGCGTTCTGTTATTATGATCCTGCTGTGCTTATGTATGCTTCTTACCGCATGCTCATGTGCACAAGACTCCGACAATGATGCCGCTCACGCCGTATCCGGCGGCGTACAATCGGAGCCTATCCAGACCGTCCGCGTCACCTTTCCCGAAGGCTATAACGTGATGCAGATAGGCCAGTTGCTTGAATCCAACGGTGTATGCAGCGCATCCGATTTCTACACCACAATGAACACCACCGATTTTTCGGGCGAATACAGCTTTCTCCCCTCTTTCGCCGAGCTTTCCGACCGCGTTTATTTCCTTGAAGGATATCTTTATCCCGACACATACGATTTTTATCTCAACGAATCCGCCGCTTCTGTAATAAGGCGTTTTCTCAACAATTTCGATGCCAAGGTGACCGACGAAATGATCTCCTCCGCGGCATCCACCGGCAGCTTTTACAACACCTCGCTGACATTTGATGACGTTCTCATCATGGCATCTATTGTTGAGCGCGAAATTTATGTAGTAGAGGAAATGCCCAAATGCGCCGCCGTGTTTTACAACCGAATCAAATATCCTAACGGCAACGGCGTAAACGGTACTTCCACAGCCGGTTATCTGGGTTCCGATATCACGATCTACTATCCGTACATAAAATCGACCTGCCCCGAAGGCTTTAAAAGCGAATACGACACCACCAACGGTTCGGGCAATGTCGGACTTCCCAAAGGCCCGATATGCTGTCCCAGCATCAACGCCATCAAAGCGGCTCTGAACCCCGACCACAGCGTTGATTCCTTCTTCTTCTACATCGATTCCAACGCAAAGGTATACTATGCTCTCACCTTTGCCGAGCATCAGGCAAATTACCGCTACTGCGTTGACAACGGCATTGCCGGATAAGTACAGGCAATACCTGCTCCTAAATAACACCCCCTCGCACCCTTACATAAAAAAGGAGTTGCATTTTCATGAAATTACAGCTTGATTGCGGCATAATAGTAAAGACCTCGCTTGAAAGCGAGCTTCCCGAGCTTGACGACCTCTATTGCGAAGCTTGCGGATATTTTAAATTTGACAGCGCAAGACCCCTTATCCACCCCAAATCCTGCATGCACGGCGGCGACCTTCCCCCCGGCGGCAGACCCGAAAATTACGAGCTTTTATCCATCTATGTCGGCGGCGTTATGGTCGGCTACCTTGCCTTGTACCGCGAATTTCCAAGCAAGGAAATGGTTCAGATCCCCCTGCTCTTCATCTCCGAAAGAGCCCGCCGCTGCGGATTCGGTTCCATTATCGTTAAATCGCTTAAACAGTATTTTTACGAAACGGGATATCACTCAATGAGGATACTTGTTTCCCTTCGCAATTGGGGCGCGCTACGCTTTTGGTATTCGCACGGCTTTGACCGCATTCTATGCATCGAATCGGATGGCGATATCTCCGACGACGGCAACGGCTCGATAGGCCTTGAATGCCTCCTCTCAAAATAAATTCATATACAAAACGGATTAATCATGGAAAATATTACAAACCAAACCAGTCCCACACGTGTGCTATTGATATCACTCGACACCGGAGAGCCGGATTTTGAGATTTCTCTTTCAGAGCTGAAGGAACTGAGCAAAACAGCCGGTGCCGAGGTTTTCGGCGTAATGACGCAAAAAAGAGCCTCTCCCGAGCCTGCAACCTGTATCGGAAGCGGCCGTTTGGAGGAGGCAAAAGAATTTTGCGCCGATAACGAGATCGACCTAATAATTTTTGACGGTGAACTCTCTCCGGTTCAGCTTAGAAATATTGAAAAGGCCACCGATACGCGCACCATCGACCGTACCATGCTGATACTTGACATCTTTGCCCAGCGCGCACAGACGAGCGAGGGTAAACTGCAGGTCGAGCTTGCCCAGCTTCGCTATATGCTCCCAAGACTGACCGGTAAAGGTATCGAAATGTCACGTTTGGGCGGCGGTATAGGAACGCGCGGACCGGGCGAAACCAAGCTTGAAACCGACCGCCGTCATATCCGCCGAAGGATAGAATCTCTGTCCGAAAAGCTTGACGAGGTCGAACAGCGCCGCACACGAATGAGAGAGCGCCGCAAACGTGACGGAGTGGTCACCGCGGCGGTCGTCGGCTACACCAACGCCGGAAAATCGACTCTTCTCAACCGTCTTACCGACGCCGGAGTACTTGCCGAGGATAAGCTATTCGCCACCCTCGACCCCACCGCACGGGCACTGATACTCCCCTCCGGCGCGCAAGTCCTGCTTGTCGATACGGTCGGATTTATCCGCCGACTTCCCCACCACCTGATAAAGGCCTTCCGCTCCACCCTTGGCGAAGCCAAGGAGGCCGATATAATCATCCATCTATGTGATGGTTCCGACCCGGAATTTCGCAGTCAGCTTGAGGTAAGCACAAAACTGCTTGATGAACTTGGCGCCGGCGATAAGCCGACCGTCACCGTTATCAACAAATGCGATCTGTGCGACCCGTCCGCGCTGCTCGGAACATCGGGCGTGCGCATCTCCGCCCTGACCGGCTACGGACTTGAATCGCTTCTCTCGGCTATCGAAGATGCAATGCCGTCAAAGCCGATACGCATGAAGCTCCTGCTTCCCTTCGACAAGCTCTCGCTTGCCGCCCAGATACGCGAAACGGGCGATATCCTTTCCGAAGAATACACCGCCGACGGATTACTTGTCGACGCATTGGCCGACAGGATAACCGCCGCGAGATACGAACTGGATAAATATATTGTAAGTTAAAAAAACTGCGGTAATAGGCGCAAAAGCCAATTACCGCAGTTTTTTTATTTACAGTCGTTAATGTATCTTCTGTTTTTATTCTTCATACAACTTGTTATTATATTTTGGCGGCTACAGGAAAGCAACAGTCGCTATTATTTCCAACAATCGGGATTAACTTCCGTTCTCCGTTTATCCTCACAAGCAGAATAGGATCATTATAGGGTAATACACCACTTTCTCCATTCCCTTTAATATTCACCACAACTTTAACCGTAACTGCCTTCTCGATGCTATCAAAATCCACAAGTCCTCCATAGGCACGGGCTAACTCTGTTCTTATCTCTACGAAGTCTTCCTCTGTTGGATTATATACACTATAAATTTCATAATCTATTGTGTAATTATTACCGTACCTCCCTCTAAAAGATGTATTGGATTGCCAAGAGTATCGAGAATCATCTACTATGTAGTATCTTAATATTGATTCCACACGCTCCTTCGGATCATCTTCACCATAATACACTTCTTCCAGCCAACCATCAGGCAAAATGGATATATACAAATCTGCATCGGCCGTTTCAAGAACAGTAAAGTATTTATCAAGTACATTCTTATAACCGGTATTCAGATATCCCACGTACACCACTATCGCAATTACTGCAACAACTATCACGGCTGCACCAATGCCCACACCCCATTTGAGCTTGGGCTCTTTACCGATTTTCGCGGCAAGTTCCTTAACATACACCTTCAATTTACCAAAGCTATCTGAAACGGATTCATTTTTTGTCGTATCTACCCTATTGGGCTCGCGAATGACTATCATCGGTTCATTCAAATTTGCCTGCTGCACAACCACGCGCTGTCCGCAGGAACCGCAGAAATTTGCCCCATCCGGCATTTGTGCTACGCATTTCGAACAAAACATAATTATACCTCCATGCAAATATATTCTCTGTAATCTAAATTATATATCTTATAATTCTATACGTCAACATAAATATATACTTCATTTCCCTGTATTCTTTATATGGGGAAATATAATATATACAGAGGTGTGATTATGGATTATATGGATTGGTTCTCCAAACGACTTACCCAGCTTCGTACTGAAAAAGGCGTTTCTGCAAGAGATATGAGCCTGTCTTTAGGTCAAAGCGAAAGCTATATCAATAAAATAGAAAATAAGCGCGCTATGCCGTCGATGTCGGGATTTTTCTACATCTGCGAATACCTCAATATTGAGCCTTCGGAATTCTTTAATTCGAAAATACTTTCTCCGCAAAAAACAAACGAAATTATATCGGCAATCAGCAAGCTGCCCCCAAATCAGGCGGAGCACATCTTAAACATAATAAATGATCTTACCCAGAATTAATCGGTTCCTTCTATTTTTAAGGAACCGATTTTTGTTGTTGCGCCTTTTCTTTAATGATGCTATAATTTAAATATACCCTATATTAATAAAAACATCTTTCGCCACTTTATTGCCAAACAACTTCAATCGGAGGAATAAAATGGTTCTTCTTGTCGTCGATGCGCAAAAGCTCATAACCACCGATAAACTCTATAATTTCGAGGCCTTTTGCCATAATGTTAAAAGGCTTATTCATACAGCAAGGCAAAACCGAATCGAAGTAATATACATTCGCCATGACGATGGCGCCGGTCAGGCTTTGACCAAAGGCGCCGACGGATATGAAATATACGACGAATTCAAGCCCGCCGACGGCGAGAAAATCTTTGACAAAACGGTCAACAGTCCTTTCAAAGACTCCGGGCTTTTATCTTACCTGAAAGATAAAGGTGAAACCACGGTCATAATCACCGGACTTCAGACCGATTATTGCATCGATGCAAGTGTAAAATGCGCCTTTGAGCATGGTTTTGACGTCATAGTCCCCGCGTTTGCCAACACAACGGTCGATAACCCGTTTTTGTCGGGCGAAGAAAGCTATAACTATTACAATAATTTTATATGGAACGGTCGATACGCAAAATCCATTTCGACCGATGATACGATAAAACTGATGACAAACGGAAACTAATCCATTCGTAATATTTATAAGGTTCTCTACTTTAATCAAATGGAGGTTTTTAAGTTGGAAGACTTCATCAACGACTCTACCAGTGCTTTGAATTTTGCCCCTGTTTCTCCCGATGAGGCAACAGTCGTAATGGAAAATTCGCCTGCGGCTCCCGTCCAATCCGCGCCGCAGCCGCCAATCGAAAATCAGGCTCCGGCATTCGCCCAGCCTCCCGTTGGCACTCCCGCTGTTAATCAGTACCCTGCACCGCCGCCTGTCAACGCTGTTCCTGCCGACCAGTCGAACGGCTATTACAACCTCAGTCAGGGCCAGCCAAATATGCCGCCGCCTGTTTATCCCCCGTTTGGCCAGCCGCCCTACTACGCACAGCCTGCCGCTGCGATGCCGCAGAAGAAATCCAAAGCGAGCACATGGGCAATAGTTATACCGATAACCATTCTCGTTCTTGCAATAGCTGCCGTTCTTGTAATAGGCCTGAGCAAGGGTGGATTTATAAAAAACCGGCTCGACTATAACAAGGCGACCGAGATGTATTCCGAAGGAAACTATAACGGCGCGGAAGACCTTTTCTATCAGCTTGGCGATTACCGCGACAGTCAGGCGATGATCACAAAATGCAAATACGCCCGAGCCTGCGAAAGCTTTGACAGCGGCGATTATTACAGCGCACAGACACTTTTTGCCGAGCTCGGCGATTATTCCGACAGCTCCGCGCGCTTATCCGAAGCCAAATACCGTTATGGTATTGAAAACTATAACAGCGGCTCGTACGACATAGCAATAGACTCATTCGAGGAATTGGGCGGATATTCCGATTCCGAAAATTACCTTGCAAAATCAAAATACGGCAAGGCAATCGAGCTTTACAAGACCGGCAACTGGACCTCGGCTTCGTTGATGTTCTCGTCGCTCGGCTCCGGCTATGACAGCGGCAACTGCGGCGCATACATAGTTTTATGCGACTATCACGATCAGCGCGATTCTTTGAGCTATGATGATTTCGACGCGCTTGAATCGCTCTTTGACCGACTTAAATCATACAGCAGCAACGCCGAATGCAAAGCCGCTCTTGGCGACGGAATGTTTACCGTTATGAAAATGTGCGGCTACGAATATTTCGATTCGAGCGGCAACAACGGAATTGAAATTGAAGAAACATCGAGCGGCGCTCACAGCACATCTACCGGCAAGTTCTGGAGCGATAGTCATTCCGGATACTGGCGTTACGAAAAAAGCCTTGCCAAACACGGCACATTCACCCATTCGAAAACCACCGCTGATGACAGCTTCATCAAATGGTTTGAGGTCGTCGAATTCAGCGATCCCACCGCCAAACATCCCAAATGGATGAAGGTAAAGCTTTATTACGGCTCAACCGTATACGACTATACGCTCTACAGAGGCTGATGCAAAAAGACGCA
The DNA here is from genome assembly GCA_017936365.1 of Clostridia bacterium. Taxonomy (GTDB): domain Bacteria; phylum Bacillota; class Clostridia; order Oscillospirales; family Acutalibacteraceae; genus SIG598. The sequence continues at coordinate 4,252 of JAGBFS010000123.1, read as the reverse complement.
GACAGGATATAAAACCTGTCTGCGCCTTTTGATTTATTTTTCAATTCACTTTATCTTTAAGCAGAAATGAGAGCAATGCCTCAGCGCCAAGCAGGGCGGATATCATCGCTCCGACAAACGAAAAACAGGACAATCCGAACATCAGCGGCATGAGAGAAGCTGCAAAGGCTGCAATGGATACTGCACCAACACCTATCTTTCCTTTGCCCGTGAACACGCTGATAAACGCAAGCACTAAAATCGCACAGGTCAGTATCGCCGTGATAAACGGACCAAAATTGGCATAACCAAAAGGAACCAGACTGAAATAGGAAAAAGTTTTGCGTATAGGCTCCGAATCGGGCGATGCAAAATTCAAAACAGCGCCAAACGGCAGCGCTTCCAGAACCAACGCGGCAATCGGCAATAAAGTCAGAACCAAATTCTTCTTTTTCATTGCTGCAAACCTCCTTTTAGTTCATACCAATATATTATTTTATTCAATCTGTCTGCTCGCAATTTTCGTCCGTACGTTTTTTGAAAACGCCCAGCCATTTATCCACACGCTCTTTTGACAGCAGCCAGTTTATGAGCAGCGCTACCGCGACGCCTATACCGGTATCGATCATTCGTCCGATAGAATAGGAAATGTAAGAATCCACGGGAGTATTGAACAAAATTATGCACAGCACGACACCTCCGGGCTGCACAGCTCCCGGCCAGCGAAACAGCTGGCTCACCAGTATCAGAACCACAACACCAACAAAAACGAGCAGAAGCATCAGAAAGTGATGGCTCCCATCGGGGTATATCCATATATATAACCGAAACAGGAGCATCCCCAAAAATCCGCCGATTATCGTACCGAAAAATCGGTTGCCGCCATTTTTGCGCGAGCTGTCCATATCGCTTCCCACACCGAATATCGCACCGATGCACGCAAAGGTCGGATTCATATCAACAATCATATACATCAGCGCGCATATCGTCGCCGCAAGCGCCGTTTTTATGTTCCGCTGTCCGATATGAAGCCGAAAGCGCTGTTCTTGTTTATCTTTATCCATTAAAAGCTCCTCTTACCGTGAGATTTATTCGACATAATTTTTACGCTGTAATTTTATTATACTATCAATCCCCTGCCCGAGCAAGCATTTTGAACGAATAAAAAAGGGAGAATGACGAATCTTCTTATTGCAAAATTTACAAAAAATAAGAAGAGGCCGCATAGCAGCCTCTTTTTTGTTCCGCCTAATATTACGATGACATCCATCACTATATTTTTAACTATTTTTTTATTGCTATTCCACAGAACGGGCAATAGTTACTGTCAGAAGGCAATCCGCTTGAACAGTTGAAGCATTTTATAGCATTAACACTATGTGCCGTTATAGGAGTGCCGCAACTATCACACACACCAGTATTGTCAAGTTCGTTGCAGCATATTCTGCAGTAAATACTGTCTGAAAGGGGTCTGGAAACAATTTCTAACTGTGGACGTGAACCCCTATTTTCTTTTTGTTCGGCAATTTCTGCTTCCTCACCTTGATAGGATCCAGTCATTACCTTTATGTATCTGTTTTTTATGGCATCTATATTATATGAAATTTGACCGAATCCATAAATTAACCACGAAAGAAGAATTGATGCAAATCCACCCAAAAGACATACAAAACCAATCCAGTCGTTTCCATCATATCCATCACAAATTAATATAAAAAATGCAACTATTCCACCAACAAGCAGGACTACGTTAAGAATTACAGCAAACGCCATTATCTTCTTTCCAACATTTCCATATAAACGATTAATAAATCTTTCTACCTCATTAACAAAATTTTCCATTTTAAGTCCTCCATTAAGTCACACTATATAAATAAGCAAAGCAACAACCTATTGCAAAGATGAATGAGATAATGATTATTGTCCCCATCACCTTATTATAAGTGTGTTACTATTAGTTAGTATAACAGCGTTGCATTGTGTTTGTCAATACCGCTTTTAGATAAACTAATAGCAAAGGCGGTGTTGATATGAGAGAAAAGAAAGAAATCAATATACAAATAGGTGAGCAAGTCAGGGTTGCGCGAGAGCAGGCGAAACTCACGCAGGAACAATTCGCAGAACGAATAGAGGTATCTCCGCAGTATATTTCCGATTTGGAGCGAGGAATAGTCGGAATATCTATTTCCACTCTAAAAAGACTATTCCTCACTTTAGGTATATCAAGCGATCAGATTCTGTTTGCGAATCGCCCCAACAACAATGTGGATGCCGTTGCAGAAAAATGCAAAAGACTTTCGCCAAAACAATTCTCCATACTGTCGGATATAATTGATAAATATATCGAAGCATTAGATCTTTAAGCTGCAATGCTTACGGTGCTTAAGTTTGCAAACAAAAACAGAGAGCAAGCTATATCGCTCACTCCCTGTAAAACATCAAACTTATGCGTTTTTTTCTTATAAAAATACTGGCCCCGGCAGATCGTCGAGCATTTTGCGAAAATCCAATCACAGATCCTCCCCATATATCCGAATAAGCCGGTCTCCTTCCTCAATCAGCGAATCTATGAGCATACGAATATGGCTTTCCGTTATTTTTTCAACAAACAAAAACGGTAAGCCGGGTTTTAAATATGGCAGATTTTCTTTCTGCATCAGATGCTTTAAATTATCCGGCGTTGCAACAACAAAAGAATATCTCTTACCGTTTTCGGTCTGCACAAGAATATCGACGTTATCATTGTCCTCATCTATCTCATTGAGCGCCGTTGGAAAAAAGATGTCATACTTCAAATGATAGGCACCTCCCTGCGGCTTAATCATACTATAAAAAGTCGGTGAAGACAAGCCTCACCGACTTTTTGTTATTCATATCTTAACCGAAATATCTCTTCAGCAGGCCCTCGAAAGCACGGCCATGCCTTGCCTCGTCCTTTGCCATCTCGTGGACGGTATCATGGATAGCATCGAGTCCAAGCTCTTTTGCTCTTGCAGCAAGCTTTTTCTTGCCGTCGCAAGCGCCGCTCTCGGCATCGACTCGCATTGCGAGGTTCTTCTTTGTGGAATCGGTAACGACCTCACCAAGAAGCTCGGCAAACTTTGCTGCGTGCTCTGCCTCTTCATAGGCAGCCTTTTCCCAATAAAGACCAATTTCGGGATATCCCTCACGATGGGCAACTCTTGCCATTGCAAGATACATACCAACCTCGGAGCATTCGCCTTCAAAATTCATGCGAAGACCGTCTATGATCTCCTGATCAACACCCTTTGCGATGCCTACAACATGCTCATCAGCCCATTTTGCGCCGTCTTCCTGAACGGTGAACTTTGATCCGGGAGCCTTGCAAAGGGGGCAGAATTCGGGAGCCTCATCACCCTCGTGAACATAACCGCAGATAGGACATACATACTTTTTCATTTTTATTTCTCCTTTATTTTTTAAGTTTAATTTTTATTGCATTCCTTGCATATTCCCTGAATATGCAGTTCGTAGGATTCGACCGAGACCTCGGCTTGTTTTTCTATAAACTGAACCAATCCGTCAATTTTTATATCTACCATCCGTCCGCATTTTTTGCACAATATGTGATCATGCGGCTTGACCGAACGATCGTATCTGTCCGCACCGTCAGGAACCGGTATACGCCTTATCTCACCTGCTTCGCACATAATATTGAGATTGCGGTAAACCGTTCCGACCGCTATGGACGGCAATTTCTGTTTCGCTTTCAGATATATCTCATCAGCCGTTGGATGAGTGTGATCAGCCATGATTATATCAAGTATGATCTGTTTTTGTTTTGTGATCTCTATCGCCTCCTCACAATTAAGATTAGGAATAATTCTTAATCTTATTATATTCATGCATTCAGTATTTGTCAAGAGTATTTTTTATTTTTTACAAAAAAAGAACTGTATCTTACATCAATAGATACAGTTCTTAAATTATTATTCTATCTTTAACTCAACCCTCTTCACGGTTGCCGCCCGGTCTGGGGTTGCCGCTGCCGCGGTTACCGCCGCGGTAATTTGCCGCGCGCTGACCGCCGGAACGATTGTTGTTATTCCTTCTTCTGTTATTGTTATTATTGCTGCGATGCGGATTGCCGCTGCCGCCTTCACCCTCGTTATGCGGCGCACGCTCACGATTGCCGCCGTTATTATTATGCCTGTTCTGATGATTGTTCTGATGATTGTTCTGATGGTTCTCTTTTGAATGCTCCGCTCTGTCGGCAGCCTCTTCTTCAAGCAGCTCGGCCGGGATATCCTCT
>JAGBFS010000122.1 GCA_017936365.1 Clostridia bacterium | reverse complement strand
TCTTGAAGGTCTTGGCAAGATATTGCTTGATATCGACAAGGCTATAAAGATCATACGCGAGACCGATGAGGAGATCGATGTCGTACCCAACCTCATGATAGGCTTCGGCATCGATCAGATTCAGGCTGAATATGTGGCGGAGATAAAGCTGCGTCATATCAACCGCGAATACATCCTCAAACGAACGGCAGAAACGGATGACCTGCGCAAGGCGATCGCCGAGCTTGAAGCTGTACTGCAATCGGAATCGAAGGTAAAGAACATAATTATCTCCGAGCTGAAAGAGGTTGCCAAAAAATACGGTCAGCCGCGCAGAAGCATGGTTTTGGAAAGCGTAGACGAGCCGGAAATAGACGAGGAAGATGAGATCCCGAGCTATGCGGTAAATCTTTTCTTTACCAAAGAGGGTTATTTCAAAAAGATAACTCCGCTGTCGCTGCGAATGGGCGGCGAGCATAAGCTAAAGGACGGCGATTCCATCGTACAGAGCTTTGAAACGCAGAACAATGTGGAGCTGCTTTTCTTTACCGATAAATGCCAGGTGTATAAGACCAAGGCGGCCGATTTCTCTGATACAAAGGCGAGCGTGCTTGGCGAATATGTGCCGGCGGCACTCGGAATGGATGAGGATGAGCATGCTGTTTTCATGGCGCTGACCACCGATTACAAGGGCTATATGCTGTTCGGCTTTGAAAACGGTAAGGTGGCAAAGGTGGAGATGTCCTCCTATGCAACAAAGACCAACCGTAAAAAGCTTGTCGGCGCATACAGCGACAAGATGCCGATCGCGGCGTTTATGCAGATAGCCGACGATTGCGAAGTGATGATGATATCGTCATCCGGAAGAAAGCTGCTTGTCCATACCGGTGCGCTTGCGGCAAAATCGGCAAGAGATACGCAGGGCGTGCAGGCTATGACACAGCGGATGGGTCACCGACTCATCGCAATGGAGCCCTATGTCGAAGGCTCGCTTGAAAAGCCGCACAGATACCGTGCAAGGAATCTTCCCGCGGCCGGTGCGCTGCCGTCGACCGATGAGCAGGGCAAACAGACAAGCTTGCTCGATTTGAATGAATAGAAAATTTTTTTCACAGCTAAATATTAAACGCTTGTTGATGAAGTGTATGACTGCAAAGTGTCAATGGGCGTTTTGTTGTATTATGTGAAAATAAATGGTGTTGACATTGTTTTATGCTCAGTAATAATAAATGGTGTTGACATGGTTTGGGTTTATATATCAAGTATTATTCCGTTGTTTTTATGAAAATTTTGGAAAGAGGCGTATATCGATGAAAAAGGTTACCGCGTTATTATTTGTGTTTCTTATCGTGATTTCTGCAATAGCAGGAGTTGGGTGTTCGCAGCAGGATGATGTCATTTATAATGTAATTGATAATGTCAGTGAATCTGATGTGGAAACGACATCCAGAATGAATTTTAAGAAAATATATTATAGGAATTTCAGCGCCGGCATCACAGATGACAATGAACTGTACACGTGGGGGTGGAATAATACTTTTGGTCAGCTTGGCGTGGGTGATACCGACAATCATAATGAAATGAATCTTATAATGACCGATGTTTCAGATTTGTCCGTGTCACTCGCGTCCTGTGCGGCTATCAAAACTGATGGAACTCTTTATACATGGGGCAAAAATTGTGGTGATGGAACTACGGAAGAACGTACAGAACCGATGAAATTAATGGAGAATGTAAAGCAGGTAAGTTTGGGGCCGTGGCATAGCGGTTTGCTTACAGATAATGGCGAGCTTTACACATGGGGTGATAACGATTCCGGTAAATTGGGCTGTGATGAGGAATATTGCACACAGCCTGTTAAAATAATGGAAAACATTAAAGAAATAAGTGTTGGTTATCATAATACGGCGGCGATTACAACAGAGGGAGAGCTGTACGTTTGGGGGAATAATCAGTATGGCCAGATAGGTGATGGCTCTGTTAAGAATCGTGCCCGCCCCGTCAAAGTTATGGATAATATAGCTCATGTAAGTCTTGGCTGCTGGTATTCCGCCGCGATATCGGATGACGGAAGTCTGTATATGTGGGGAAGCAATAGATATGGTATGCTGTGGGATAATTCTGAAGAGTACAGCTCTTCGCCGATCAAGATCATGGATGATGTTGCCTTTTTCGATGCGGGTGAACATCATTGTGCCGCTGTTACGGTTGATGGCAGGCTGTTTATGTGGGGCAATAATGATGACGGTGAGCTTGGCATAGGTACTAAAAAGGCATCAGCAGTGCCGATAAAGATTCTTGATGATGTTGTTTGGGTAAGCGCAGAGAGTGAGTATAGTCTGGCAATCTGTTCTGATGGAAAGACTTATATTTGGGGCGGATATAATGATAGATCTTCGACTGTTGGATATCCGTGTCGGTTAAGTAATAAAGAGAAGCTTTCACCGACAAAAATTTCGTTTTAGAGTTCTTGTTTTGTGATAAATAATAGTGTAGACTATTATCCATAAAAGGTCAGTTTGAGTAATACAAAAAACCACTTCTGATGCAGTACAAATCAGAAGTGGTTTTTATATATGTGTAGTTTTTTATCCTATAAAAGCAGGCTGTGAAGTGCTTCAAGATTTTCGGCGCAATATTCTATTTCGGCCGAGTACATTCGTATATGCTCTGCACGCTGCTCGGTCGGGAACATACCGTTGCTGTTAAAATACGCAGCATCAACGGCGTGGATGATATTATATGAAAGTACTGAGAGCCTTACGGCGGCCTCGATCCCGTAATCGTAAGCCGAATCGATAAAATGCCTAAAAAGCCAGTAGCAGATAAAATGCTCGTACTGATACTCAATATCGCCGTATTCATCATCAAAATGGCTTGTATCAATATCGGTGCAAATGCTGTCAAGTGCCTTTGTCCATTGCTCGTCTAACCGTTCAAGCTTCATATATTCATGCGCCCATTGAGTGATGCTTTTTTTCGGCATATCGGTGCCGCATATTTCAAGCATCATGTTTATTCGTGCGCCGAGTGGCAGACTGCGGTTTTGCAAAATCGAAAAAAGCTCCCGTCGAAGTGAGAGCAGATATTTTTCGTCCTCGTCACATTCGCCGTCCTGACCGTATTCGTCAAATGTTAGCGCCGATTTGTTTTCAAGAAGCAGTCTGCACGCTTCCTCGCAGCATAGTCCGACACCTTCTTCGGTGCGTGAGGAAAGAAAATTGCGAAACCGCGGGTGATCGGAGCATATCTGACAAAGCGAGCCTTCGCCCATTTCAAGGATTATATCGCAAAGGTTGTCCTCGTTCAAAAACGGACAGCGCTCGTTTTTATCCAAAATGAAATGGGGTTCGTCATCGCTGCTGATGCAATTTTCAAACCGCCGGCGCAGGCTGCTTTCGGTGGAGCGGTAAAGCTCAAGTGTTTCGCTGTCGATATCGATCTCCCATCCGATACAGCAGTTGTGACGGCATGAGCCGCCCTTGCATTTGAAGTCCTTGAAAAAATGCGGTGTTACATATTTCATGATATTCTGATACCTGTTTCTTTAAACGTTGATGGGGAAGAATTCTTTAACATGATTAATGCTGCAGGGCAGGGGATACCTATAGCCATGTGCAATATATTTATATATTATCGGGCAGCAGCTTTTCAAGCAGTACCAGATTTACGCCGTCGATTCCGTTGAATGAGCAGGGGACGATACCGATCTCTTCATAGCCGAGTTTTTGGTACATATTTCTTGCGCGTGTGTTTTTGGCGTTGGTGTCCATGCGCAGATAGGGACACCCGTTTTGGCACGCATATTGTTCATAAAAAGCGACAAAGTTTTTGCCGTAGCCCTTTCGCGAAGCTTTTGGAGATATCACCAATGTGTGCAGCACCATGACCTTGTCGTCCGGTGCCGGGTGGTTCCACCGGGCGTTTTTGTAGGAATCAACCTGTGTTTTGTTGATAATCGCGGTACCGACAATAATACCGTTATCTTCCATAACAAACAGATCCCCACGCAAAAGAGCTTGTTTTGCTGTTTCGGCGGTTGGGTAGACGTCCCTTATCCAGCCGATTGTAACCAAGCCGTTTTCTTCGGCGGTGTGGATATTGGAATAAATCTCGGCGACAGCCTCGATGTCGTCTGCTGCGGCTTTTCTTATCAGCATAGAGAACCTCTTTCATTGTGCAACATAGTCATGACCACCCGTTTGACGGGTGGTCCTGATTTGCGAATGTATTATTGATTCAGAGCTTTCTTTGCGAGATGTTCCTCTCTTGCGCTTGTGCGGCCTTCTGCCTTGATATCGCCGGCTTTGGTAAGCGCGATCTTTGTCAGGTACGGGCCGACTATTTCGTAGATAAGAACTGCGAACAGGGTGATGTTGCGGACGATAGCACCATCGGGTCCCAGTTCAATGGCTTTAATTGCCATACCGAGCGCTACACCTGCCTGAGGCAATAGAGTAATACCGAGATATTTGACAATGTTGGGATCGCACTTTGTCATTTTTGCGCTGATATTCGCGCCGAAGCATTTACCGATAGAACGGGAAATTATGTAGACGATACCGACTACCACTACAGCCCAGTCTGTAAATACCGAAAGCTCCAGCTCTGCGCCGCTGATTACGAAGAAGAGGATGAGAACAGGAGTTGTCCATCTGTCGGCTCTGTCCATCAGCTCCTCGGAAACCTCGCACATATTGCAGAATACGGTACCGAGCATCATACAGGCGAGCAAAGAAGAGAAAGCAATATGAATGCCGCCGATATCAAACTTCAGGCAGGATACGGCAACGGTCATCATGACGAAGGTAACCGACACGGCCATACGCTTGGAACGTGAATGGAAATACTTTTCGCATAGCGTGAAAAGCAGTCCCATAACAAAGCCGAGAGCAAGAGAAAGAACAACTTCAAGCAGCGGCTCCATTATAACCGAGAGCACGTCGACCGTTCCGGTGCTGATTGATTTTGCAACACCGAAGGAGATTGCAAATACAACGAGTCCGACGGCATCATCCAAAGCAACGACAGGCAGCAGCACGTCGGTAACAGGTCCCTTTGCCTTGTACTGTTTAACGACCATAAGAGTTGCGGCCGGTGCGGTTGCCGTGGCAACCGAAGCAAGAACGATGGCAGCGGACAGCGAAAGCTTATCCGGCATAATGAAATGCAGTCCGATCAGTACCGCATCGACAACAACGGTAGTAAATACTGCCTGAAAAATACCGATAACGGTTGCCTGCTTGCCGATTTTCTTGAGCTGCGCAAGCCGGAATTCGTTGCCCATGGCAAAAGCAATGAAGCCAAGTGCCAGATCCGATATCAGACCGAAGCCTTCAATTTGATTTGCGGTAATTCCGATTCCGGGAATATTAAGCGCACCGAGGACGAACGGACCGATGAGAACACCGGAGATCAGATATGCGGTAACTGCGGGGAGCTTTACTTTCTTTGCAAGTCTTGATAAGAGAAGTCCGGAAAGCAGAGCGATGGAGAGACTCAAAAAAATGCTTGCAGTTTGAGTCATGAAATATGCCTTCTTTCAAAATGAATTTGACTGCATGAGAGCGCAGTCATACAGCTATGAAGTGATAAGATTTTGCATAATCTCAGAAGAATCTTCAGGTTATTCATCTTTTCATCAGCCCCAAATTATACTACTTTTGCTGCAAAAATACAAGGGGTGAAATATATAATACAAAAAAATCGAGTGTCCATAACGCAAAATCCGTTATGAACACTCGATTTGGCAAATTGCACTGATTTAGGCATCGCTAATTTTGGGGCACATTAAAAATCTGCAGTTCTGTTTCAAAATCGGCATTAAGATATTTAACAATTATCTGTGTTCCGTCTTCGGAGAAATATGCCGACCGTATGTTTTCGATACAGTCACCCAGCGGCTTTTCAAATTGATCAAAAACGCAAATCTGTTTTCCTGAAAACATTTCGTAAACAAAAACGGAGGAAGAACCGGTTGCACATACCATATCACCGAAAAAATCGGTTTGTCCGTAATAATCCGGGGAGACCAGTCCTTTTTCCACGTCGAAAAACCTTGCCCACCGAGTCAATACTCCTGTTCCCGATTGTCCCCATAAATGCACAATGCCGGAGTTGTAAAAAAGGCGAGGTGTCCTACTGGTATAGTCGGATTCTAAAACGTTATTATTTTTATCAAAAATAACATATTCGTTCATATGCCTAATGGGAGTAGATGCCGAACGGCAATACTTTTGATTTTCGGTTAAGAAAGTGTCAAAAGTATTTATAAATCTTTCATAAATACCTTCACAGTAGTAATAATAACTCTCTGTGAGATTAAATATTATTATATTATCAGTTTCATATACAGAAAACGAAGCGTCATTTTCTCCGTCAAAAATTGA
>JAGBFS010000121.1 GCA_017936365.1 Clostridia bacterium | reverse complement strand
TTACAAATTGATTGATATAATATGAACATGGTATGAATTTTTGTCATTTGAGGAAGGGGTAACGTTATGAAGGTAAAGGTCAGACCTATTGTCAGAACGCCAAAGCGTGTCCACGTCACATTAATCAGACCTCCCAAGCCGCGCATAAAGCCGGTCGGTATTTACGATGCGGAAACCGCACAGGATTTTGCTCTTTCCGAAGATATGATTTTTGATACTTCTGCTGAAGATGCCGAGCAGAGCTATGTTGAGCTTTTTGACGAGGTAGAGGATATGTTCGATGACGCTATATCCGATGCCGATGAGGATGCTGCACGCTTCCATATTGACGAAGCTTCCGACGACGGAAATGATTTCGTCGATGAGCTTGATGAATATGAAAATACCGTTATCCTCGATAAAGAAGCCGAGGAATCGGAAGATGAAGCAACCGTTATCCTTGAGGACGAAACAGACGAATTGGACGACGAAGCAACCGTTATTCTCGAGGACGAAACAGACGAATCGGATGACGAAGCAACCGTTATTCTCGAGGACGAAACAGACGAATCGGATGACGAAGCAACCGTTATCCTTCAGGACGAAACAGATATTCCCGATTTTGAGCTTGCCAACGCCGATATTTTCGACACCGACGAAGGTAACGCTCCCGATTCCGATAACGATTCCGACACCGGCGTTTTCTGCCGCTATTTCGACCGCGATAATCAGGGTGAGATGGTTGAGGTCGATCAGGCCGACGCAAGCGGACGTGAATTTGTTTACATCGATGAAAACAGCGGAAAGCTTTCGCGTATATGCGGAATAATCAAAAACGAGCCTGCATCAGACGATGACAGCATATTCTGATTTTAATTAAAACGCAAAACGGATTCTTCAAAGCATTTTTTGGAGAATCCTGTTTTTTTAAAGGATGATTTCCTATATGAAACGAACCGAAATAGCTGTTATCGGCGGCGGCGCTTCCGGCCTTGCCGCCGCGATAAATGCGGCAAGACTTGGCAGAAAGGTCGTTATATTGGAGGCACAAAACCGAGTCGGACGCAAGCTTTTAGCCACCGGCAACGGCAGATGCAATATAGCCAACACCCTTTCCGATAAGAAAATCAATGAATGTTATCACGGAAAGAATTTTGCCCCTATACTTATGGCGGCACCTCTTTCCGAAGTTATCGATTTCCTTAAGTCTGTCGGTATATCACTTCGTCAGGAAGCCGACGGCCGTCTTTATCCACGCAGCGAACAGGCTTCCGCTGTACTCGATCTTCTTCGTCTGGAAACCGAATCACTCGGCATTGAAACAATATGCGATGCACGGGTCAATTCGATCGAGCCGCACGGCGATCATTTCAAAATAACATACGACGGCGGTGTACTGGAATCGCAGAAGGTTATTGCCGCTTTCGGAGGAGCGGCGTCTCCGCAGCTCGGCGGATGCGAAGACGGATACACTATACTTAAAAAGCTTGGTCATAAAGCATCTTCCCCAAAGCCCTCGCTTCTTCCCCTTTTGTGCAGCAGCAAAATTCTGCGCTCACTCAAGGGTGTACGCATACACTGCGATGTTTCGCTCGTAAAATCTGGCAAAGTGCTTCGCCGTGAATCGGGTGAGCTTCAATTTACCGAAAATGCGCTTTCCGGTATTGCTGTTTTCCAGCTTTCTTCGGTATATGCACGCATCGGCGGCGATTATATTTCGGTCGATGTTTTCCCTGAATACAGCACAGGTTCACTATTTAAGCTTTTCTCCGATATGCGTTCGGCTCTTAAAAAGCTTCCTGCCGGTGATTTTTTATCCGGACTTGTCAACAAGCGAGTTGCCCAAAGCCTTATTAAACAGGTTTCGCCTCTCGAACTTCCCTCCGGCAAGCTCAGCGACATTCAGCTAAAAAAGCTTGCATCCATATCAAAGGACTGGCAATTCGATATTACCGGACCGGCCGACTGGAAACAGGCTCAGGTCACAAGCGGCGGAGTCTTTCTCGATCAATTCGACTCAAGGCTTGAATCACGGCTCGTACCCGGTCTTTACGCATGCGGCGAGCTGCTTGACTGTGACGGCGACTGCGGCGGATACAATCTGAGATGGGCGTGGAGTTCGGGCATTATAGCCGGACGAAGCGCAGCGGAAGGACTAAAATGATAATAGACAACATAAAAATATCCCCCGAAAAGGATACAAAAGACACTCTTGACCGCGCGATTGAGAAAAGGCTTAATCAAAAGCTTTCAGGATTTGAATACCGGATAAAAAAACGTTCGATCGATGCGCGCCGAAAGGATGCGGTGACCGTACTGTACACGGTGGAAGTCTTTCCAAAGGGTACGATGCCCCAGAGATTTCCCGATTATTTTATCAAGACCGCCGAGGTTCAGGTTCGTCCTGTTGTCGTTGGAAGCGGACCTGCCGGTATGCTTTGCGCACTTACTCTTGCAAAAGCCGGCCTGCGTCCTATTGTTATCGAGCGCGGACTTCCGGTTGACGAGCGCATAAGATGTGTGGACAATTATTTTGCCGGCGGAAAATTGAATCCCGAATGCAACGTCCAATTCGGAGAAGGCGGTGCCGGTACATTTTCGGACGGTAAGCTTACCACCGGAATAAAGGATAAGCGAATCGCCTGTGTTTACGATGAATTTATAAAAGCAGGCGCTCCGGAAGAAATAGCATATCAGTCAAAACCTCATATTGGCACCGATATTCTTCGTCCGATGGTCGCTAACATAAGAAAGAAAATTGAAAGGCTGGGTGGTGAATACCTGTTTTCGACCCGGCTTGATGATATCGTAATAAAAAACGGCGCCGTAAGTTCGGTAATAGTAAATAAAAACGGTATTTCCCGTGAGCTCGAATGTGACCGCCTGATCCTTGCACTCGGACATTCCGCAAGAGATACATTCTATATGCTGTATAACCGCGGTCTTAAAATGGAACAAAAAGCCTTTTCCATCGGCGCGCGTATAGAACATTCGCAGGAAATGATAAATCGCGCACAATACGGTCGCTTTTCCCAATATCTCGCCGCAGCCGATTACAAGCTTGCCGTAAAAACCGCCGACGGGCGCGGTGTTTACACCTTCTGTATGTGTCCCGGAGGATATGTCGTGGCGGCGGCAAGCGAGCCCGACAGCATCGTTACAAACGGAATGAGCCTTTTTGCAAGAAAGGGCGAAAACGCAAACAGCGCGGTACTTGTCGGCATCACTCCGGAAGATTTCGCAGGTGACCATCCGCTTGCCGGAATAGAACTGCAAAGAGATATCGAACGTGCCGCGTATGCCGCATCCGGCGGCAATCTTGCTCCCGCACAGCTTGTCGGTGATCTTCTTCGCTCAAAACCGTCAACTTCCGCAGGTAGCGTAGTTCCCACCTACCGCCCCGGCGTAAAATGGGGATCGATCGACTGTTGTCTGCCCGATTACATCGTCCGTGCCATAGCCGAAGCTCTCCCCATGTTCGGCAAAAAAATAAAAGGCTTTGATTCCTGCGATGCTGTTCTTACAGCGCCGGAATCACGAAGCAGCTCTCCGATACGCATCAAAAGAGATGATACCCTGCAGTCAAATATCAGGGGTATCTTCCCCTGCGGTGAGGGTGCCGGTTATGCCGGCGGCATCATGTCGGCCGCCGTTGACGGTATACGCTGCGCCGAAGCCTTGATAGATTCGTTGGTGATAAGATGATTAACATTGTAAACGCCCGTCCGGAACATTACGGTTCACATACGGATGCACTCAACGCTGTTGCTTCCGAAAAAAAGTATCTGTCATCATACGGCGGCTTTACCAAAGAGGGTGT
>JAGBFS010000120.1 GCA_017936365.1 Clostridia bacterium | reverse complement strand
GACAGAGACGACCCTGCTGCGGGCGAATTTCAGTTTTTTGTTGAAAAGGATATCTGAGCTTACTGTTGGTCATTTTCCGACTGTTTCATCAGCGCGGCAAAACGCAGCATCTGCTTTCTCGATGAAACGCCCAGCTTACCGATAATGTTATGGTTGTGGAACTTAAGCGTTCCGTGCTTGATGCCGGTAAGCTCAAGTATATCCTGTGCGCTTTTGCCGTCGAGATAATAATCGAAAATGACTCGCTCCATTTTGGTGAGCGTTCCCAACCCTTCTTTAAAGTGTTGGAAATCGTCGGGGTCTATCTCATTTTTGCGTGAGTAGGCAAGTCTATCCAGCTCTGTTTTGGCAGTACTTAATTCCTGCTGTGCCCGCTGATATTTATCCTGAGCGCTTTCAAAAGCGATCTGCGCCTGTTCAAACTGTACCTGTAAATGGTTCTTTTCACTTTGTGCCGTCTGCTTTTCCTTTGTTAAAGCATTCAGCGAATCTTCATACCGCTGATCCTGTTCCGAAAGGAAGACAAACAAATCGTTTATTTCGGGTATCGTCGACTGAGCCTGCGAACGGTCCTCTAATTTTATCTGCTCCAACCCTTTCAGTATCGGAGAAAGATAGCGTCGGCTGAAAATCATGCAGCAGCTTATCGCAAAGAACAACAGCAGCGCCATCAATATCACATTTCGCACGATCGCCCCAATGACAGCCCTGTCATAATCTGATTTGAGCATAGTGACCACAAGCATATGAGGCGCATTGTTTGGTGAAAGGATCGCCTCTCTGGCGACGCCGATATACGAAACATCGTCGTTTATAAAGCTGAGCAGTCCGTGATTCTCCTGTTTGATATTTAAAATACCTTTTGGTTCGCGGTAATATCCGTTAAAAACGCCGCAGCTGAATCCAGAGGAAGTATTCAGTACATCCCCGCCATTTTCCACCATCAGGCAGGTGAGATGCTTGATTTTGGACGGCTGAGCATAATAGGTCCTGAAAAAGCTGTAACTGACTTCATATCCGCAAATCCCATAAAATGTGCCGTCCTTTGATACAACAGGCGAGACAATAAACATCGCACTTTCCGATGTTCCCGGCAAAGATATGCGGTCGGTGACAAAATATGCTCTTTCAGGAGTATGCTTCGCAAACGCAGCTATCTTATCATAATTAGGAAATCGGTCGCTTCGAAACTCCAGCTGCCATTTTCTATGCGGCATAGCTTGATGTGCTTTGCCTGCTTCTACCAAACCGCGATAGAGCAATATGCTCTTATCGGGTGTTTTATATCCGCTTTGCTGAAGATATATTCCCGTTCTGGAAAGCTCTGCATCTTTTACCGCGCTGTTTACGGTGGCCTCCAGCATCACAAAGACACCCGAACAGTTTTCCTGCCGCAAGCTTTGCTGCAAAGGATGCATCATAGCATTTTGTATGGCTTTTATATCGGATGCGGAATCATTTAAATCGTCAAAAGATAATCCTTTTTCGCTCAGATAATTGTCGATAAGAAATCCTGTATGTTTCGAAAGGTCTATGCCCGCGGCGGCAAGGCGGTCAAAGTGGGTAGATACATCTCTTTGAAACCACTCCATCTGCACATCCAGCGATTCATAGGTCGATTCTCCTATGCTGTCAAATTGTCCGAATATCAGCATACCTGACACCAACGCAAGCAGCAGCAGCGTTGCTAAAATGAACATGTACGCAAACAGCTTTGCCCTGAGCGACAATTTTGAGTACTTTATTGCTGTCAAAACGCGCATGGAATCACCCTTGCCTTATCAGATCGAGCAGAAGAATTTCCAGGTTTCCTCTGCCAATGTTTCGGCATTCTCTCCCGCATTGACCCGGCTGCTGAACTCGGGAAGCATATTGCGCAGGCCGTCGTACAGTGCGTTTATTTTGTCATAATATCCGCCAAAAGTAGGTCGTACAACGGGGGTATACTCTTCACGCATGATATTGATGGCATCATACAGGCTTTGGTATCCCTCGCTCGGGAAATTGTCATAGCTTGCTATCGCTTTAAAGGCATCGTTGCTTACAGGCATATATCCCGTTTCCACAACGAAATCCAAATTGCGCTTACCCTCGGTCAACCAGTGAACGAATACCGAAACCGCTTCTGCTTTTTGCTCGGTAGAGGTCCATGCACAAAGGCCCACACCTGTCATCGGCATATACTGCTCTCCGCTTCCGGTTCTGGGCAGAGGAAGCACCTTGAGATTCATCGGTTCGGATGTGTTGTCGGGATAAGTTACCTTATCATTATAATACG
>JAGBFS010000009.1 GCA_017936365.1 Clostridia bacterium | reverse complement strand
CTTCTGAAGGTCAGATAGGCATACGCCCTGCGCGAGCTTCTTCCGACACGACCGCGAAGCTGATAAAGCTGGGAAAGTCCGAACCTGTCCGCCTGTTCGACTATCAGCGTGTTGGCGTTGGGAACGTCGACACCCGCTTCGATTATCATTGTGCATACAAGGATATCTATCTCGTGGTCAATAAGCCGTTTCCATTCGCGGCTTATCTCATCTTCGCTCATCTGGCCGTGCGCCACACCTATACGCGCATCTGGTGCCATTTCCGCCACCCTTGCCGCGCACGATTCTATCGAGCTGACACGGTTGTGAAGATAATACACCTGACCTCCGCGGTGAAGCTCACGACGTATAGCATCGGCTATAACGGCGCGGTCATACTCCATAACGTAGGTCTGTACCGGAAGTCTGTCCTGCGGCGCCTCTTCGAGCGTCGAAATGTCGCGAAGACCGGAAAGCGCCATATTAAGCGTCCGCGGGATCGGGGTTGCGGAAATGGTAAGTATATCCACCGAAGAAAGCACCTCCTTGAAATGCTCCTTCTGTTTTACACCAAACCGCTGCTCCTCATCGATTATCGCAAGACCCAGATCGGAAAATTCCACCGATTTTCCGATAAGGCTGTGGGTTCCGATAAGCAGATCGATATCCCCCGATTTAAGCTCTTTTAATATCTGGTTTTTTTGTTTCTGTGTCCGAAATCTTGATAGCAGTTCTATTCTATAAGGGAAACCGTCGAATCTTTTGAGCGCGGTCTGATAATGCTGCCACGCAAGAATGGTCGTCGGTGCCAATATCGCACACTGACGTCCCTCTGCAACACACTTGAACGCCGCTCGCAGGGCAACCTCCGTCTTTCCGAATCCAACGTCACCGCAAAGCAGTCTGTCCATCGGGACAGGCCGCTGCATATCCTCCTTTATCTCCTTGACACATCTGAGCTGATCGTCTGTTTCCTCATATTCAAACCGAAGCTCGAAATCGCGCTGACGGTCGTCATCGGGATAAAAGGGATATCCGTCCGCCTTCATGCGCTGGGAATAGAGCTTTATCAGCTCCTTTGCGATATCCTTTACCGCTTTTCTGACCCGCTGTTTTTTCTGTGACCAGTCGGTTCCGCCAAGACGGGAAAGCTTTAATCCGCTTTCCTCCTTCGCACCGATATATTTGCTGACCATATCAAGCTGAGTTACCGGCACATAGAGTATATCGCCTTTGTCGTAGGTTATCTTTATATAATCCTTTGTAACGCCCTCGGAAGCGATCTTGACAATACCGCCGAACAGTCCTATTCCGTGGGTGATGTGAACAACATAATCACCCTGCGAAAGCTCGGAAAGCGACTGTATGCTCTGCCCCATCTTATGCTTTGGTGCCTGACGCTTTTTGCCGGTCGATACGCGCCTGCCCCATGTTATCACGGCGGTGTTTGCCCCGGGATATTCAATGCCGGCCGAAAGCGATCCCTCCAGCACCAGTACCCGCCCCGGCTTTGCCTCCGAAATGTCTGTATCTGTCGGTATGCCCTCACCCTTAAGATCGGCGGCAACCGTCTGCGCCGCCCTTGCCGAACCGGCAAGCACCACTACCGCAAAATCACGCATCAGCATCGGGTTGATGTCTTCGATAAGCTGACCGACCGTACCATCCCATACGGGAAGCTGACGCGCATCTATCGCCGCCGTCATCCTTATCGGGGTATCAAAAGAGCCATGGGCAAAGGTATCGCAGAATATCGCGCCCCTTTGCTCAAGAGCCGCATTGAACTCCGATACACTCAAAGCGTAATCGGTAAGCCCCTTGCAAAGCACGCCGTCCTCCATCAAAGCCTTTATCTCTTCGTTAAGACGCGCATCCGACTGCTTTGCTCTTTCCCTTACCGCGGTATGCTCCCCGACAAACACCAGCGCATCCTCCGGCAGATAATCAAAGACCGTTGCTCGCTCCTCGCAAAGAAGCGGCAGATACTTGTCCGCATTTGCCGGCCGCACACCGTCGGAAATGGTGTCGGCCTCCGCATACAGGCGTTCCCTTGCCTTGTCGGCATTTTTGCCGCGCAGCGATTTTGCAAGCGCGCGAAGCTGCTCGGAAAGCTTCCCCGTGTCCGTAACCGCAAGCTCTGCCGCAGGGAAAAGGGTGAGCTCCTTTATCCGCTCGCCTCTTCTCTGTGTTGAAACATCAAAATATGAGAGGGTGTCTATCTCGTCGCCCCAAAGATCGGCGCGTATCGGGTTTTCAAAATCGGGAGGAAAAATATCAATAATGCCTCCGCGTACCGAAAACTGACCGTGACCCTCTACCATGTCACAGCGCTCGTAACCGGCGCAGACAAGCGCCTCAACGCACCTTTCCACCTCAAGCGTTCCGCCTTCGGCGAGCGATACCGTTCTTCCGCGGAGCTCGTTCGGAGTCAAGGTTCGTCCCATCGCCGCATCGCTCGTCATAACTACGATATCGCACGTTCCGGCCAGAAGACGGCAAAGGGTCTCCACCCTTTCCTGCTCAAACTCCCTTGACCGTGCCTCGATCGGGTGAAAGGAGATATCCTTTGCCGGATAGCGGCACACCCTCAGCCCCATCAATTCCAGATCGGCCGCCTGACGGGCACATTCCGCCTCATCACCAAGTATCACCGCCGCAACAGCCCTCAGCCTTTTTGCCAAAGACGCGACAATATGCGCTTTATGTATTCCGCCCACGCCGCTTATCGCCGCAGGCAGTCTTTTTTCTTTTATTGCCTTTTCCAGCTCCTGATAGCCGGATACCTCTTCAAATAACCGATCAAGAAATTTCATTTCAATCCCTTAACTACTTGCTGTATTTTCCCATAGCTTCTTCTATCTTTCCGTCAAGTATCAGCGGAACGGCCTCCACCGCTCTTTCCAACGCGTCATCAAGAAGCTTCTTATCCTCCGGCGAAAAGGTGGAAAGCACCCAGTCGGCCAGATCAAAATCCGCCCTCGGACGGTCGCCGACACCTATTTTTATGCGCGGAAAATTCTCCGAATCGGAATCCTCTATTATCGACCGCATACCCTTCTGACCGCCGTCGCTGCCTTTGCGTCTTATTCGCATAACACCCGGCTTCAAAGAGATATCGTCAAACATGACAAGTACCCGTTCGGGCGGCATTTTATAAAAGCTCATCGCGGCATATACCGCTTCACCGGAATTATTCATAAAGGTCTGCGGTTTCATAAGCAGCACACGATAATCGCCTATCCGTCCATCTCCGGTCAGAGCCTTCCATTTGAGCCTGTCGACAGAAATGCCGTACTTGTCGGCCAGCTTGTCAAGCGCCATAAATCCGGCATTGTGCCTTGTTGATGCGTATTTGGGACCCGGGTTGCCAAGTCCGACGATGATAAAGTCTATCGGGGAACTCTTTTTGGCGAAAAGCATATTATTACCATTCCTTTCTGCGCAAACGCCAATAAGGTGGGATTTATTACACCCCACCCTATCATATCATTATTTTAAGAAAAAGCTGTCGAAATATTGGATACAGATCAACCGAACAGGGGCGAGATAGGCTCGTCCTCATAAATTCTTGTTATAGCCTCCGCAAAATGCGGTGCTGTGCTGAGCACCACCATCTTATCCAGGCGTTTCTCTTCCGGAATTTCGATGGTGTCAAGAACTACAAGCTCGGAGATAACGCTGTTGTTGATGCGCTCCATAGCGGAACCGGAAAGCACGCCGTGTGTCGCACCGGCAACAACGGTCTTTGCTCCGCCTATCTCCACCACAGCCTTTGCCGCATTGCACAAAGTACCT
>JAGBFS010000119.1 GCA_017936365.1 Clostridia bacterium | reverse complement strand
TACAGAAAAAATTTTCCAAAAGAACCATTATGCTTGTGGCGGTTCTGGGTCTGATTACAATTTTTACAACCGCAGTATTTGCAGCAAATTTATTCGGTTTAAGAGATGCTCTTATCAACAGTAACGACCCCGAGATCAAAAGTGAGATAAGTCTTTCCGGCTTTACCGACAGCAGGGAATATAAGGCAGCAGCCGAGTGGAATACATTCGCAGAAAGCTATGACCCCGACGGCTCTATCCTCGCTCAGGCCATTCAGGAAGGCTCCGACGCTGAACTTGACGAAAAGTATGATCATTACCCTGTGTACACGCAGGAAATGGCCGACAAGCTCGATGAGATCGCCGAAAAATACGGACTGACTCTTCACAGAGGCTTCAAAGACATGTCTTTCGAAGACGGGAATACGGTTATAGGAGATTTTGTTATCACCGACTACGACCATGAAGAGTTTTCCGATGATGCATACAGCAGCATACTGGGCGGATATATATACGATGACGGTACCTTCAGATATGACGGCATATTTAATGCAACAGCCGGTCGTCTGTCGGTGGATTATCAGTTCAGCCGTGCCGCAAAAGGCGTATTCGATCCTATTTTCCTCAACATAGGAGACATCGAGGACTATCAGGAACAGGTGATTACAACAGATTCGGGCGTAAGTCTCGTAGCAACCATATCGGGATATAAATCGGTGCTTATCACAGAATTCGAGTCCTGCTTTGTTGTCATCAATGTTATGGGCGGCACCGATATGGGAATAACATTTGACGATCTTAAGGATCTGGCGAACACCTTCGATTTTTCCGTAATTAAAAGCGTAAAAGGCAAGCCCGCACAGGGCACCCAGGAGACCACAGCCACCGAGCCTGTGCAGGACACCCAGAATGTCGCAGACGCAGAGTCGGAATGGGAACAGGGTTATATTGAGGTCAGCCGCGAAGGCGTTACGGAAAAGATCCCCGTGGAGACCGTCCGCGTTGTCAACTTCGACACCACCATCGCCATGGATCCCGAATACTTCACCTACAGTGTCTATGAGGGCGTTGACACCTTCGCCTACGATGCATGGGAGGGCGATGCAGCCGTTTATTATTCCGTTTATCCTGACTACAACCGTACCCCCGAACAGCTTGCCAACCTCCTGCAGCAGACCTACGCCGCCAACTACAAGAGTGTTCTGACCGAGAACACCCGTGTGGGCAGTTACGACGCCATTGCCGTTTATTTTGACGGAAGCGCCGTCGCCCCCGACTACAATCTGCACTACTTCCTTGTCCCGACCGATGACGGCTGCATTGTTATTGAGTCACAGTTCAGCATCGAGATGAGCGAAGGACTTTATCCGATTATGCGTGCCCTTTTTGATACCTTGAAGATAGGCTAAAAACAATCTTACGACGCGGCAGCTGAATACCGCAAATGTTCAACAGGCTGCTATAAAGGAGAGTAAGTAATTATATTGCTCAAACAAGCGATCCCCCTGCCGAAAACCGACAGGGGGATTTTTGCATATATGGACTTATTTCATTATCTATAGTATAATAAACACAGCTTAATTCCCAAAAACATTTTAAGGAGCACCGAAATGATACTTTCAGATAAGACACTTCTCCGTATGCTCGGGGAAAAGACTCTTGTTGCCGAGCCGCTCGAGGCCGATCAGATTCAGCCCGCGAGCATAGATATCCGTCTGGGAAACACCTTCAGCATCGTTGAGGACACATCGACGGGAATCATAAATCTTGAGGATGAGATAAAATACAAGACCATCACGAGCGATTCGTATATCCTGCTGCCGAACCAGTTTGTGCTGGCGACCACTATGGAATATTTTGAACTGCCTGATGATCTGACGGCTTTTGTAGAGGGCAGGAGCTCGCTCGGCAGAATGGGATTGTTCATTCAGAATGCAGGCTGGGTTGACCCCGGATTCAAGGGCGAGATAACCCTTGAGCTGTACAACGCAAACCGCTGTGCCATCGAGCTGAGAGCAGGCAGAAGGGTCGGTCAGCTTGTTTTTGCAAAAATGGACTGTGCCGCACTCAATCCTTACAGAGGAAAATATCAGGGTCAGCGCGGCGCGACCGGCTCAAGGGTGTTTATGGACAAGGAGATAAAGAAGTAAATCGGGGCACAACCCGTACAGACCTCTGCCGTTTTTCGGCGGAGGTTTTATGCATTGACGAAAAAATTTTTATATTTCATGTCACATTTTTCCTGCTTTGACCGAATAGTCAGACAGCAGCGAAAGGAGGCACAGCAATATGGCGGTTAGCCTAAATGACGAAAAAATAATGAGGCTGATTAAGAAAGACAGCAATGCGGGCATGGATATGCTGGTGGAAACATACGGTGCTCTTGCCGCCCACATTATCCGCCGAAGGATTTCCTCGGTGTGCAGCGAATACGATATAGAGGAATGTGTAGCAGAGACCTTTGTTGATTTCTACACTCAGCTTGACAGGATCGACCTGCGAAAAGGTAGCCTGAAAGGTTACATATCCGTAATCGCACGGCGCAGGGCGGCAGACCGATGGAGCAAGGCGATGAAAGAGAGCAGCAGTCAAACGCAGATCGACGAGTCGTATTTCGGGACGATACCCGACAATTCGCCGGGTCCCGATATCGCCGCAGCGCAGAAGGAAACCAGCGAACGGCTGATGCGTGAGGTAAACCGGTTGGGCGAGCCCGACAGCGAGATTCTGTTCCGGAGATATTATCTGGAGCAGTCGCTCGGCGAGATTGCCGAAGCTCTTGGTATGAAGCGGCCGACGGTAAGCAAACGTATCGAGCGGGCGCTTGGAAAACTGAAAGTCAGCATGGAGGGATATATATGATTACCGATAAGGCGATAGGCGAAGAGCTGAGAAAGGCTTATGATATGATGACACCGAATCAGATTGATGAACGTATTAACAGCATTAAAGCAGAGCCTCTGTCCGATGAGAGTAAACAGAGGATAAAGCAGATGATAAATGACAGAATACAGAAAACGGAACAAACCAAAACACACAAGGCAATTTATGTACGGTGGGCAGCCGCTGCAGCGGCAGCTATCGTGCTGGTTTGCGTGACAGCGTTTAATGCGGAAAAGGTTATCGCGGCTGTTTCAAGAATGTTCGGTTTTGTTCCCGGTACGGGTGTGGTGTCGGTTGAGGATGGAGATGATCTCTATATCCTTGAAAACAGCGGAGCTTCTGCCGGCGATGATATGATAGAGATAACCCTTAATGACGCCTTTGCGCATGATAATGAGCTGGAGCTGAGATATACGGTATATCTGTCGAAGATAACGATCGATGATCTGCAGAGTTCGGTCAACACTCTCAGCGAGCTTTATTTCCGTTTGGGTTATGATAAATATTTTGCCGTAGCTCCCGAATCTCCAAGGCTTACTCCGCATACGACGACCAAACTGAACGGCGTGGAGATTATCGCCGATAAAATATCCGTGACCGAGACCGAATCGCTGGAAAGTGCAAGAACAATATGCATCAGCCACCACTATGATTTAACCGGAATTCAATTAAATGATGCATCTGAAGGGACATTGAATATCGGCGGTGTTGATATCGGTTTTTTCTTTAAAAAGCTCGATGCCGACATCTCCGCACAGGGCGCTTCGGGCGGCCAGATGGTCGAGGTCGACGGCGTGAAGCTTCTGTGCGTTCCCACACGCAGAGACAACATACTCTATATTGACTACTATGCCTGCGAGCTTGGTGAGTACAAATCAACGAGCGGACTTCGCGGCTGGTATATCACTGACACACTGACAGTCGGCGGTCAGATTATCGAGGACGAGCTTGACGAAAGCTGTATCTTCTTTTCGGAAAACACCTCCCACGTCGGCAATCGCCTGAAATATGATTTGTCGGGCGCTGCCGTCGCAGATGAAGCGGTCATCACCGCCGAGGGTATATTTGTCGAAAAAGCATATGATGGCAAGGGCATTTTCCTTGACAGCGCTCCGACGGCTGAGCTTGCTCTTGATGAAACCGTGTCGCTGGACGGTATAGAGATAAATGTCGGCGGAATATACTATCGCAATTACGGTGAAGCCGAAGATTACGAGCCGCTCGAACATGGCTATCTTGAGTTCAGGTACAATGCCGCAAGCACCGATGCCAAACGCTTCTTTGTAGGCTTTACCGAAATCAGCATCAACGGCGAGGCCGTTGAGTACTTCGGCATCGAGCCTTACGATATAGAATATGAAAGCATAGTTCTTCCCCTCCCTGTCCCTTACGAGGAGGTTCGCAGCATCGAGTTCGGCGGCGTTAATCTCATGCTGCAGGACGAGATCGAGTTCAGAGTCCCGCTCAACGCGTAATAGATTTGCCCCCTGCCGACTTGGCAGGGGGATTTTTATGTGCAGCATAGAATTGACACTGAATAATAAGAAGTGGTGCAATATATATGATACTTCGAATGCCGAGTATCTCCTTTGCAATCCTTTTACTGCTTTGGAATATGTTTTGAGTATGTACTCAAGGGGAGAGGGAGCGACTGAACCGTTTTTCGGATTATTTAAAAATTTTTTCAATTTGCTTGTAAGTTTTTCCTCTGTTTGTCGTCTTATAGGGTGAGATTAGATTTTTAAAAGGAGAATGAAAATGAAAAAAGTATTGCTGATAGTAATGATGATTGGTGTATTGGCTCTCGCGGCTTGCGGAATGTCAGAAGAAGTGCCGCAAACTGATATGACCTCCGAGGTGACCGCCACAGATCAGACAATTGCCGAAAAACAGGAATCGAATACAGAAGAGGGAACAGCAGAATCAGATACTGCGGCACCGCAGTTATACGTTTCTTATGCAGGCGAGTATTTGGATTATGAGTACAATGAACCTGAGCTCAAAATTTATGATAACGGAAACGGTACATATCGTGTGAATATTGGAATAATTCGTCTTGCAGTATTCGAGGATGATGATGCGGTTGCGACAGCCGCAGGATTGGAATTCACAGCTACTGACGATGCGGGCAATCCCATAAAGGGTGTTATTACTCTGGGGGGTAATGACGCTGTAGTAACCTTTACCGAGTCCACATGGAGCCTGATTCCGAGCGGCACGGTTTATCAGTACTATAAACCGGAAAGCTGATAATAACCAAACCGCCTGATACAAAATGTGTCAGGCGGTTTATTTATCTTAATTTATCAGCCGAGCAGAGCGGAGATATTCTCGCTTGTTATCGGAAGATAGTTGACCTCGATTTCCTTTGCTTTGCCGATGTGGCTGTCGAGCCAAGCTTCGTATTTGGTTATATCGACGTACTGATCTTCTTTTGGTGTTTGAGGCTCTTCGTCTATACAATAGACCTCACCGTGGTTGCTTGTGTCGATATCGTACGGATAGTCCCACGGACAGTCAGGCAGCGATTCAACTTCTTCGGAAAGTGAATGTACTGCCGCGATAAATTCATAGCTGTCGGTTTCGGGCGAATAGCGGTAGAGAGCATACGGCCAAAGTGTGCCGTGGGTTTGGTTATGAGAGCTTTTTTCTATCGCATAACCATTGTCGAAGAACTCGATGGCACTAAATGCAGTCCATTCTTCGATAAGTGCACCAGTCTCCTCATCATAATCATAAACTCGACCGCTCATTTCGGCCATACTGGTGGTAGTAAATATGATTACGAGTTCATCGCCGCCATCACAATCGACATCGCAGACGGCAAATCTGTTTTTGTCCATTTCACCAAAAATACATTCAGCCGACGAACCGTCGGGGAAAACGTTTTTTTCAAGCATTTGCGTCATTGCAAGGTGATAAGCTTCCTGTCGTGTTTTGCCGTAAATTGGTTCAACGGCAATGGGTGCGTCGCTGCTATTCGCCGTGGATTGGGAAACAACCGTCCCCTTATCGTGGTCGCTGTTAGTCGTTGACGATGGTTCCGCGCTTTCCTGCGAGCAGGCGGCGAATATCATCAGAATAAGTGCCATTGCGAAAATAAGAACTTTTTTCATATTGTTTCCCCGTATTTTGTCGTAAAATGCTCAGTTCATAAATTTATTTTAGGCGACAAAAATTAAGAATGTGTTAATTTGGTGCAAATATATTTATAAGCTTATCTGATAATGAAATAATCAATAACGGCGCGGTATAAGCTTCTTGACAACATCTATGCGTTGCGATATAATTAGATTTACGTCAACGGGGTGTAGCGCAGTTGGTAGCGCGCCTGCTTTGGGAGCAGGATGCCGGGTGTTCGAGTCACCTCACTCCGACCATCTCCGTACTTGATCATGGATACAGCGATCAAGTACGGAGATTTTTAATTCTCGCCGATTTGATGGCTTTTTATGATAGTAATTCTGCATTTGTTCATGATATAATCAATTCGGAAAACTTGAATTTGCGGAGGTGAGAATATGGCAATGTGGAATCCGTGGAGAGGGTGCAAAAAGTGCAGCGAGGGCTGTCGCTATTGCTATATCCACAAGGGTGATGCAAAGCGTGGAGTTGATACAAGTGTTATTCAAAAAACAAAAGACTTTGCAAAGCCGATTGACCGCTTGAAAAACGGCGCATACAAAATGAAGTCAGGGATCGTGTACACTTGTTTTTCTACTGATTTTCTGATTGAGGACGCGGATGCTTGGCGTAAAGAATGCTGGCAGATGATCAGGGAGCGTGAGGATTGCACTTTTCTGTTTCTTACAAAGCGCATTGACAGATTTATGGACTGCATCCCTGATGATTGGGGTGACGGCTATGAAAATGTAGTTATTTGCTGTACGATAGAAAACCAAGAGAATGCCGATTACAAGCTCGGTATATTTTCAAAGCTCCCAATCAAGCATAAGTGCATCACCGCACAGCCGCTTATAGGAGCTGTCGATATAGAACGATATCTTGATGGTGTCGAGCTTGTTGTAGTTGGCGGTGAATCGGATGCGAATGCAAGACCGCTTGATTATACTTGGGTTCTTGATGTTAGAGAACAATGCGTTCGCAGAAATGTATCCTTCGAATTCAGACAATGCGGAACGCATTTTATCAAAGGCGGTAAAGAATATAGATTGCAGATAAAGGATCTGTGCGCTCAAGCAAGAAAAGCTGATATTGACTTCAAGCCTAATAATTAATCAAATCCCATTTATCTAATTGTACCCATAATTATCGCCAAACCGATAACCGGACACCGGTCGTGATGCAATGTATATCACGACCGGTGTCCGGTTTGTTTTCTATATTCTTTAATTAACATGGGGATTCCCATATCTTTTAACGAAAGCGTTCCTCCGGTGATCTTAAAACCATCATGGGGGGTCCGGTTATATTTTTGCTTGTTAGACACCAGCTCAAAGGTCTGCGCGGGTGTGCATTTTGAAATTCGAGGCGTGCAATCTGTATTGAGTGTGCATCGCAGTCGATAGGCATTTTCTCAAGTGATAGAAACCAGATATGCCTGTTGTTTCTTTAGGTATTCAGCTCGTTCGGCATCTACCTTTACTGCCTTGTAGGAGTAGGATGTCATGGGAAACAGCTCGCCATCGAACATGTATTCCGTAATCAAGTTACCGTTGCTGTCATATTCATACCGATAGCTGCAACCGGCGACGCTGTCTGTGGAATGGATGACCTTCTCAACAATCACACCGTTCTCAATACGGCAATCGTAAAGATGGTTGCCTTTTGGGTCTTCGCAGTATACGCGGGAAAGTGTCTCGCCGTTATATTCATAAACTACGGTAGATTGCAAAATGCCTTCGTAGTATTCCCGTTTCTCGATTACATCTCCCTTTTGGTCATACTCATATTGCCAACCGGTATAATTGGATTCGTTGACATTCAGCATTTCTTCCTTTAATTTGCCATCCGCAAAGTATGTCAGATTGTGAACATCTTCTGTTACTGTCTCTTCCCAAATCATACAGGCCATTCCGTTCTTATCCTTTTCGACGAAGGACACCTTGCCCCTGTATTTGTTTTCAATGTCGTAATCCTCGCGGGTATCGATATTGTATGCACCATCGTAAAAGTAATCCGAATAGCCATTATCGCAGAAGACAGCTTTCTCCAATAAATATACCGTTACATTGTTTGTCTGCGTCTGTGTTGGTTTGGTGGTCTCTTTAGCGGTTGTTTCTGCAGGCTTTTCAGTGGTTGTGTCTGCAGATGTTTCAGTAGTTGTCTGCGTAGAAGCCTGGTTGCTCTCAAGCGTAGGATTCGTGGGTGCAGGTTCTGCTGTCTGGCAGCTGCAAAGCAGTAAACACAGCGCAAAAAGTGCGACAAATATTCGTTTCATAGTTCTTTCTCCTTGCAGCAATTCATTCTATAGTTCTCTTTCAACCCCAATTACAATAATACGGTCGTTTTTGCTGCTCCGCAGCAGGTGAACAGCGTAAGGAGCTGCTGACCATATTCGGGTGCTATGCCTGTGTTGTATAAGGCATGGTTTTTAAATTTTTTATCGTTATACTCGGTTTCATTGGCGGCGGTATATATCACGCTTTTTATCTGAAACCACGCAGATTTCCACCATACACAGAGGAATCAAGGCTATGATTCCGTTTTAGGCACCTCCTTTTCTATAGGAAACCCCACGTTTTATTGGTCTGTATACTTCTTTTGAATACAGTGTAGCACAAAATTTTGCAAATGAATAGTGTGTTCCTTCAAAAACAGAATATCTTTTCAGATTTCTGAATCTGAATATCCTATAGGCCGATTCAATTATAAAAGCAGCGGAATCCTAAGCGGCGAATTTGAAGGGAGAACCCAAAGACAAGAACCTGCTGTACTCTGCGCCTCCCCGCGAGTTTGATAAAATTGTTAAGAGAGTATTCGGCGCTGCTGATTTTGAAACTGTGTTTGTGTTATCGGTTCGCGATGGCGGCAAAGATATATATTCGCAGCTAAATACAGATATAAGCAATCTTGAAATCTTGGCATGTTTATGCTACACTATAACCACGGGGAATACCCGAATTCATTTTTGGAGGATGCTGTTTGAAGAAGAACAACACCTTGGAGTCGGTTCTGTAAGCGAGAGGCTTGCAAATCTGATCTCCGCACGCCTCTTGCAGATTGCGGTCATCAATTTCAATGAGGTAATTAATAATGAACAATGACTATATCATTCGTCGCGAGATGAAAAACGACTACCGCGAGGTAGAAAACCTGACCCGTGAAGCGTTCTGGAACGTTTATAAGCCCGGATGTGATGAGCATTATTTTGCGCATATGATGCGTTCCCATGCCGATTTTATTCCCGAACTTGATTTTGTTTTGGAAAAGGACGGCCGCATTATCGCAAATATAATGTACACAAAATCAAAGCTGATTGACGAAGACGGCAGCGAAAAGGAAATTTTATCCTTTGGCCCGATTGCGATCCTGCCCGAATATCAGCGGCAGGGGTACAGCAGGGCGCTTATTGAGCATTCATTTGCCGAAGCGGTTCGACTTGGCTACGATACTGTTGTGATTTTTGGTAATCCCGGAAATTACGTCGGTCGGGGCTTTGTCAGCTGCAGGAAGATGAATGTCTGTCTTGAGGGCGATGCTTATCCTACTGCGATGCTTGTCAAGGAGCTTCGTTCGGGTGCGCTGGACGGCAGGAAGTGGTATTATTACGAAAGCACAGCTTGTTTGTGTTGTGAAGACACAGAGGCTGTGGCGGCGTTTGATGCCGGATTTGCGCCGAAAGAAAAAATGTGGATGCCCTCGCAGGAGGAATTCTATATTTACAGTCATTCGGCAGTCGTAAGGTAACCCAAAAGCCGGTGCAGAGAGCAATCTCTGCATCGGTTTTTAAAATTCCGCTGGCTTTTCGCAGATGCACGCGGTACGAAATTTAAGAAATGTGTGGCATAATCAATGGGAACATTTGAAGTTTTGGGGGCTTATTAATGAGATTTAAAAATCCGATGTTGGTGGTTTCTGATATAGACAGGTCGGTTGAGTTTTATAAAAATGTGCTGGGGCTCCATGTGATTATGGATTTCGGCGCAAACAAAACCTTAACCGGCGGTTTGTGTTTGCAGACGCTTGAAACATGGAAAGGCTTTATCGGTACAGAAAATATAACCTTTGGCAGCAACAGCGCCGAGGTTTATTTTGAAGAGGATGACTTTGACGAATTTGCAGACAGACTGAAAAAGTGCGACATCGAATATGTTCATCCGATTATGGAACATTCCTGGGGACAGCGGGCTGTTCGTTTTTATGACCCCGATAAGCACATTATAGAGGTTGGAGAGAATATAAAAGCTGTTTGCAGGCGTTTTCTGGATAGTGGTATGACGCCGGAGCAGACTGCAGAGCGGATGGACGTGCCGATGAAATTCGTCAGCGCCTGCATGAAGTAGATGCCGATGAGAAGGCGTAGATTTTATACGGCGCTGTTTTTACCGCAGTATTTTTCGCGATAAGTATCTGATGTTATATCAAAATACCGTCGCAATGGTCGATCTCATGCTGTATGATCTGTGCCGTCCAGCCGGAAAAGCTTTTCAGGCGCAGCTTCATATCGGTGGTGTAATACTGCACCTTGATGTGCTTATAGCGCTTAGTTTTTCGCGGGCCGCCGAGGAGGGATAAGCAGCCCTCTTCGGCTTCGTAAGGCTCGGATTTTTTTATTATCTCCGGGTTGAGCATTGTGGTATATGTGCCGTTGTCGTCAAAAACAATTATGCGCTTGCGCACGCCGATCATGTTTGCGGCCATGCCCACACAATCATTGCGATTGGCGCGCAGAGTGTCAAGAAGATCCTGCGCGGTATCAAGATCTTCTTTTGCTGCGATATCTGATTTAAGACCGAGAAAAATCGGGTCATGAACGATTTCTTTTATCATAGGTAGATTCTCCGAAAATAAAAAATCCGACAGTAAATATTTTTCTGCGGTACAAATATTATATCGCGGATAATAGCGGTTTGACAATAGTCGATTTGTGTATAAAAAAGCCGTAATATGGTTGTATGCCCATTGTTTTTATGATAAACTGGTCATAACTCGAAGGAGGTATGGGTTTGAAGAAGATAAAGAGTAATAGGGCGGTAAGCTTTGCTATCGTTGCGTTGGTTTATGTGATAGCAGCTATCGCAGGTGTCGCGGTGTATAATATGTTGTCGTTTGACTGGTGGCTCAAGCTTCTTGCGGCAGATGCGGCGGCGACGGCAGTCACCTTTGTTTTCAGCGTAATATTCGGCAACGCCTCGGTTTATGACCCTTATTGGAGCGTCCAGCCGATCGTTATACTTGTTGGGTTTGCGATGGGTGCCGAGCTGTCGCTGTACAGGCTGTTGCTGCTGGCGGCGGTCTGTTTCTGGGGAATACGGCTGACCGTAAACTGGGGATATAATTTTTACAGCCTCAACCATCAGGATTGGCGATATACAATGCTTGAGGAGAAGACGGGCATTTTTTACCCTATAATAAACTTTTTGGGAATACACATGGTTCCGACCCTGGTCGTATATCTGTGTGTGCTTCCGGCCGCTTATGCAATGCTGCATGACGGAAAAATGACGATACTGAGCGTGGCATTTATATGCCTGTCTGCTGCGGCAGCAATCATGCAGGGGACGGCGGATATTCAGATGAGCCGTTTCAGAAAGCAGAGGAACGGACGATTCATCCGAAACGGTTTGTGGAAATATTCGCGCCATCCGAACTATCTCGGTGAGATACTGATGTGGTGGGGGATAGCGCTGTCGGTCGTATCGGTTTTCCCAAATCAGATATATTTGTGCGCCGGAGCGGTTGCAAATACGCTTTTGTTCCTTGTTGTGAGCATACCGATGGCGGATAACAGACAGTCGGCAAAAGAGGGTTTCGCGCAGTATAAAAAGGAAACGAGAATGCTTTTGCCTATCAAAAAGCATGGCTGATTTATAAAAAAAGAAAACAGGCACGCCGGATAGCGTGCCTGTTTTTATATGAAAAACATCTGTATTATGCCATTTCAAAACCGACCAGAAGGCCGCCCTTTTCGGCATAGAAGCCGCAGAGCCCACGGCATTTATAAAGTTCGATCTGAACCTTTTCGAATTCCTTTTGAATCATTTCCTTTAATGTTTTGCCTGCGATTTCATTGAAGCAATGGGCGATTTTCACCTTGCCCTTTGAAAGACCGAGAGATTTGAGATGCTGCACGATGGTTTCCAGAGCTTTTATTTCACCGCGGCATTTATTGAGCGGCTCAAGATCACCTTTATCGCTTGCTTTACCAACAAGGCGGATGCCAAGCAGACCGGCCATTTTTGCAACCAGAGGGCTGACGCGGCCGTTATTGGCAAGATTTTTCAGCGATTCGAGCATAAACAGAAGACCGGTTTTCTTGCTGTATTTGGTTATCTGATCGCAGATTTCGTCAAAATCCTTGCCATCGACGATAAGCTCCTCGATTTTTTCGATTATGAGAGCTATTTCGGGGCCGGCGGTGAGTGAGTTGAAGACAAAAACACGACGATCGGGATATTTCTCCTCGTAACGGCTTTTTGCGGCCATTGCGGCATTGTAGCTGCCCGAAAGGGTTGCTGTTATTGTTACGCAGAAAACGTACTTTGCGTCGCCGAAAGAGTTAAGCCAATCGCTGGTATTTGGGCATGAGGTGGATGACTTGCCCTTGTATTTCTGGAGGTCGTCTACCATTTCCTGCACATCGAGATTGGCGTCATCAACATATTCTTTCTGTGCAGTTATGATTTTGAGGGGAGCCGATTCAAAGGGCACTTTGGTAAGCTCCAGTATATCGCTTGACGAATCAGCGACGATTTTTACGCTTGTAATATCCATAGGTAATATTCCTTTCTTGCTAACATTTTTTGCGGCAAGTCAAACTGCAGTTATGCATAAAAACACTGCTGATGCAGAGCCTTCTCTTCCGTATTCAGATTTGACTGTTTGCCTGATGAAATACATGCTCATTGTACTTGCGCATCGCCGCATAGTCAATCTACTCGCGTGCCTTGAAAGTATCGCGAGCGGCTTGGTTAGGGTAGAAAAGCTCAGAAGAATTCTCTTATCGGTAGAATTTGGCGGTAAAACAACAAATCCGCCCTGTGTGTTTTCAGGGCGGATTTGAGCGCGTGATTCAGATGACTTGCAGGGGGAATGATTGTATTTGAGAGAAGGAATCAATGAACGTGTAATAAATGGTTGTTTGAAATACGGTTTTAAACGGATTTACACGATAAGATTTATTTGAAATAATTATTTTTATTTTGCTGATTTTTTGAAGAAGGCGACGGCTATCGCGCCCGGACCTGCATGGGTACCTATTGCGCTTCCGATAATGGTTGTCTGCAGAGCAGAGGTGGAATGTTTCCACAGATGCCCGCTGTCTTCGATGTATTTTTGCAGCAGAAGGTCGCTCATGCCTGTATAGCCGAGCAATACCGGCTTTTCAAAATCGACGCCGCCCGCCTTTTCGATTTCACTTACAAGAAGATTGTTGCCCTGCTTGGAGCCTCTTGCTTTACCGAGCATAACAATTTCGCCGTCCTGTATGCAGACAACGGGCTTTATTGAAAGAAGACCGCCCGCAAAGGCAACGGTCTTGGATATTCGGCCGCCGCGCTTCAAAAACTCAAGCGTGTCAAGCATCGCAACAACACATACATTATCGCGTTCTTCGGTTATGCGCTGTGCGATATCTTTGGCCGACATGCCGCTTTCGGCAAGCTTCAGCGCCATCTGGGCAAGTATGCCGGAGCCGATGGCAACAGATTTTGTGTCAACGACATATATTTTCTCGGGATAGTCCTGTGCCGCGATTACTGCGCTCTGGTATGTTCCGGAAAGGCTTGATGAAAGCGCGAGAACCACGGCTGTATCGCCGGCGTTTACTATTTCCTCGTACACAGCAGAAAATGCCGCAGGCGAAGCCTGACTTGTGCTGGGAAGAATATCGCTTTCGACCAACTTTTCGTAAAATTCCTTGTGGGTGATGGTAATGCCGTCCTGATATTCGTCATCCCCGAAATGGATGGTGAGGGGAACTACTGTAAACTGCGACTTTACATCGGGGGTAAGATCGGCAGAAGAGTCGATTATAATTCTGACCTTCATATTATAACTCCTTTCAAAATGAGGGACGTCTATGCTTATTGGTTG